>JANOQK010000334.1:0-2015 GCA_031414855.1 Bacteroidia bacterium
TGGCCGGACGAATAGTCAAAGTTTTTGGATGGCATTTACAGGCGCAGGACTATTCATGATTTCTGATTCATTGTTAGCCATTAATAAATTTCTTAGCCCTATTGCAGGAGCCGGTTTCATGATCATGCTTACTTATATAGCTGCTCAATACTTGATCGTTAATGGATTGATCCGACATCATAAATAGGGAACAATCAAATCATAACAAATTTTCCTTTTCTAACTCAACACGATCAATAGGAGTTTATAAATTTTTTGCACACTAAACGCAATAATGAAGGATAGAAAATCTTTTTTATTTGACCTCAATGGCACCATGATCAATGATATGGAATTTCATATTGAGGTATGGCACGATGTTCTGAATAATGATCTCAATGCCAAATTATCAAGAGACGAAGTTCGCAGCCACATGTATGGTAGAAATCAAGAACTATTGATTCGGGTGTTTGGAGATAAGCGATTTACGACTGAAGAAGCAGATGCGATCTCCTATCAGAAGGAAGTGAAATATCAGGCTTTGTATAAACCCCATCTGGATTTACTTCCGGGGTTATTTACCTTTTTGAAACGCGCAAAGGAAAACAAAATAAAAATGGCTATTGGCTCAGCTGCCAGTCTGTTCAATATAGATTTTGCATTAGATAATTTAACTATTCGTCACTACTTCGATTTTATCGTGAGTGGTGATGATGTGAAAAATAGCAAACCACATCCTGAAACCTATCTGAAAGGTGCCAACCTTTTGAAGGTGGAGCCGTCATCGTGTATCGTTTTTGAAGATGCTCCCAAAGGTGTTGAGGCGGCACGCAATGCTGGCATGCAATGCGTAGTCATTACTTCTATGCATCAGGAAGATGAATTTGCAGAGTATGACAATATCCTGATGTTTGTAAAGGATTATACCGACCCGCGCCTCATGGAACTACTATAGCCCTTTCAATTTTTTTCAAAAGGCCGAATCCGCGAATTCGAATGAGTTCTTGATTTGATGCGGGTTTCGTGAGATTGATTGCTATGATTGTAATATAAGTTGAATTCACCATTCAAATAATTATATATCCGATCTCAGTAGGACAATTGACAACTTAATTATTTTCACCATCTTCACCAACTGACAATTAAATGACTTGGACATGAAACTCTATAAATTAATTTCCGCATTAGTGGTCCTTTTTTCCTTTGGTGAAATTCCTACATATGCTCAGGAAGAAAAAAAGGATGAGCCGAAACCTATTCCTGAACCAAAATCTTTTGTTACAACACACCAAGGAACTTTCGGAGGAAAATTAATTAAGTACAAAGCGCAAGCCGGTGAAATGTATTTAAAGAATAGTAAAGATGAACCTGCTGCTTCGATATGGTCAGTAGCTTATACTGCTGAAGCTATTATTGATCTGTCCACTCGTCCTGTTACTTTTATTTTCAATGGTGGACCAGGCTCCGCTTCTGTGTGGTTACATATGGGTTTTTTTGGTCCCATCATCACGAAAGTAGATAGTGATGCGAAGGCAGACGATGGTGGCGCTCCTTACCCACTGATGAACAATACCTATGGATTGTTGGATATTACCGATCTTGTATTTATTGATCCGGTTGGTACAGGATACAGTAGGGTTATTGGCAACGGTAAAGTAGAAGACTATTGGGGATTGAATGAAGATGCTAGCTCGATTGCACTTTTTATGCGCCAATGGATTACAAAAAACAAAAGATGGAATTCTCCGAAGTATATCGCAGGTGAAAGTTTTGGAACAACACGGGCAGCAGGGGTGGCAGCCGCGTTGGAAGAAGATGGACAGGAGGTAGCCTTAAATGGACTCATTTTAATTTCTCAGGCGCTGGATTATGCAGGTTCCACCTCGGATCTTGATAATATTATTTCATACCTCACCTATTTACCCAGCATGGCCACTTCGGCCTGGTATCATAATAAAGCTGGCATGGGAAAGACACTGGATCAATTTGCTCAGGAAGCAAGAACTTTTACCTGGGATGAATATGCACCTGCACTC
>JANOQK010000335.1:0-8566 GCA_031414855.1 Bacteroidia bacterium
AAAAGAAACATTTGTGACGCCAACCGACTATCGATATCCTTTTTTGGATAAGGAGTAATATACTTTCACGCAAAGGCGCAAAGAACGCTAAGGAATAGGAATCTTTTCTTTGCGAACTTAGTGTCTTTGAGTGAATCTTGTTTGATCGATTATTTCTTCCTAATTCTATATCCCAGTCTCTCAAGCCATTTTATAGTTAGTGGAGGCCACGTATTTAATACCGGATCTTTCGGTGCCATTCCATAACCATGTCCACCATGGTCATATATATGGAGTGATGATGGTATGTTTTCCTTTCGCAAGGCTTCATAAAACATCACACTATTTTCAGGTGGCACGGCATTGTCATCAGTGGAGTGCACTAAGAAGGTGGGTGGTGTCTGAGCTGTGACTCTATTTTGTGTGGATAGTGAATCTAATAAACTGAACTCTGGATTTTTGCCCAACAAATTCTCAGCACTGCCGCGATGGGCATATTTAGAAGAAAGAGAAATCACGGGATAGATCAATAGCATAAACGATGGTCGTGAACTCCATTGCTCCAATGCAACCTTTGATTTTTTATTAGCAGGTTTGATCATCGTTCCAACTGTGGAGGCCAAATGACCCCCAGCAGAAAATCCAATGATGCCGATTCTTTCAGGATCGAGTTTCCATTCCTTTGCGCGAGACTTAATTAAGCGCAATGCTGTAGTGGCGTCATTATGCTGAGCAGGATAGCGATGACCTTGCTGTGCACCATTATTGAGTCGATAGTGCAACACAAATGCATCGAATCCATATTGATTATAAAACTTAGCGATGTCAGCACCTTCGTGTTGATCCGCCAGATGACCATAACCTCCTCCAGGGCAAACCAGAATGGCTGAACCATTGACTGAGTCGGGGTTAGCCTTAAAGTATTCTATGAATGGAGGTCCTTTATCAAAACCATCATGTGTCACTTTTTCTGAAGCGGGATAGATGAAGATTTTTTCCTGGGCGTGAGACATATTTGTTGTCAGAATAAATAGTAGAATATAGAAACAGCTTCGAGCTGATAGCTTCGAGCCGCTAGCTAGGTTAGTATCAGTACCGAAATATTCCTTACTCGATAAAGATTTCATTGAACCCTCCTCAGACCCACAGGCAAAAGCTAGCCGTTTGTAGATATTTATCTTAATCATAGCCGATTACATTTTCTCATTTCCAGAAAGATAATAAAAAAGGTCCCTCCATTTTAGAGAGACCTTGTATTCGCCTCCTCTGCCTTCCTGAAGGAGAGGGTTAAACTACTCCCTTCTCCTTCATGAGAAGGGCTGGGGATGAGGTGACTCCTCATACCATTTAATATTCTTCGAGAAATACATCAGCAAGCCAATAATAAAGAACAAACCTAAACTGCCCAGTAATAGTGAATAATCCTGCAACTGGATAATCACGAATATGAATCCGTAAAAGAATACAAGCAAGAAACTGAAAACAAAAACCAGCTTCCGCTCAACTAAGAACGTCATTGAGTACAAACTAACCAGCACAACCGTGGCGGCTGTTGCGATAAGATAGGCGATGTTATACCCCACATGTTCTGAGATGGAAAGCAATAATGAATAATAGATAATGAGTGCCGCCCCTATTAATATATATTGAAAAGGATGTATGCGAACCTTGCGCATGATCTCTACCATGAATAGCGAAATAAACGTGAGTAGTATAATTAGAACACCATATTTAGAGGTGCGCATACTTTTTTGATACTGATCAACAGGAATCAACAACTTGACACCAAATTCAGAACCGGAAAGTTTTTGGTTCGTCCCAATCCATTGTTGCGAAAATGGTCGGTTGTAGTGAAGAACATCCCATTGCGCTGTAAAACCCGTCTCGCTCACCTCACGTGAAGCCGGAAGAAAGCTGCCATCGAAACTTGGATTGGACCAAGGTCCCTCCAACGATACGTGTGTTGTCTTTCCTGCCGGAACAAAATACAACAGCGTGCTTCCTTTCATTTTAAGTTTAATGGAAGCCGTACCCGAAAAATCTTCCTGACTCTGCCAAAGCAACGGAGCAATGATCCCGTTTTCGCTGCTGTTGACATTCGCATTCACATCGTTAGAATCACCTCCGTTGCTATACTGGTTGGTTACACCTATCTGGCTGGATGGTTCTCCCAACAATTCTTGGTTGCCCATTTTCATAGTAGGATTCTTACTTATTCCCCTCAGGTCGTTCAATCCTAGAATCATATACGCTTCCTTCCACAACACATCGCTTTCTGTGATGTTTAACTTTTTAAAATCAGGAGTATTAAAGTTGGCCGTGAGATATAATTCTGATTCATACACGGCCGCTTCAAAAATTCCACGATGAAGAATTTGTGGATTCACCTTTCCAGTTATGTCAAGTTTCTCCGGAAGGAAAAATGCTTTTTGCGTCCACTCCCTGATTTCAATTCCATCCTTGCCTTTATCTATCTTCTCGCGCTGAGTGAAAGGTATCACCAGAATAGGACCCACGATGCTTTGGTCACCAGACCACTTCGCAGATATTTCCTCAATCACTGACTCAGCGCGGCTTTGTCTTTCAATAATAAGAGATTCAATCCATGAGGATGGAATGAGTAAGACGATCACAAGAAATCCAATGGACATCAATTTAATAGTGATTGATTCTTTGATCCATCGGTTGAATCGTTCGAAAAGGTTGGGGACGGTTGTTTCCATAATTTATATATTTAAAAGTACTTTTAATTTAAAAGTTATAAGAAAAAAAATTTACTTCTTCTGTTGTTTGATTACTTCTTCCATAGCTTCCAGGTGTTTTTTAAAGGCGCTGCGGCCGCGCTCGGTGGCTTTGTATTTTGTATTTGGTTTTCTGTCCACAAATGATTTGGTCACCATAATATATTTCTCTCGCTCCAATGCTTTGATGTGTGTGGCCAGACTTCCATCCGTAAGCGAAAGCAATTCTTTGATGGAATTAAAATCACTTGACTCATTGGCCATGAGCACCGACACAATATGAAGGCGCGCGCTGTGCTCAAGCATTTTATCGAGACTGTCAAATGGATTCTTCACGAATCGTAGCGCTTATACATGACAGAACCGTAAATAATATGCAACACTCCGAACCCTATCGCCCAGAGTAACAATCCATAACCAGGCATGGCTGCCGATATCAAACCCAATACAATTTCAGAATAACCCAGGTAACGAACTTCTTCATAAAGATTGTCGCTTGCATTAATCAGGGCGAGCCCGTAAAAGACCAAGCATGAAAAAGCGACAAGTTCCAAATGTCCGTTGCTTAACAGAATGAGAACAAATATCCCACCCGTCATCAATGGAATTGAAAGGTTAATAAAAAGTCGCTTGCTAGTAGCGTCCCAGATTTTTACACCTGCCCCTTTTGCTTTTCTGGCGCTCATCCAAATGCCGGTCAGAAGAGAACCTACCAACACCACAGTGGCTACCACTGACAATTGTATAAGTGCCTCCCCACTTTGGATGGAATAAATGCGGTAGTCAAAAGGTGAAGCAGGATAATGAACAAGGTAGTAGGCAATCGTTGCACCAATTAATGCATAGATGCCTGCCAATATTCCCGACAATCCACTGAGGGAGATGAATTTAACAGATCGCTCCATGAGCTTTCTGATCGATTCAAGGTCTTTTTGATATGTCTGATGCTGTTCCATTTAAAAGTACTTTTAATTTCAAAGTTAACTAACGGAATGACGTTTCAAAAGGTTGGTACGGGTAATTTTTAAAATTTTAGCTGGTATTTGGCTAAATCAAACTCAAACCACTAATATTGCAGTCCCAAATTCTCCCTTAGCTCAGCTGGTTAGAGCATCTGACTGTTAATCAGAGGGTCTTTGGTTCAAGTCCAAAAGGGAGAGCAAAGCCACCGCAAGGTGGCTTTTGCATTTTATAGGATTCTCATATCTAGCCTTATAGCGGCTTTTTCAGTCAAATTGCATGTAATAACTTGATTTGGAGAAATAATATGATCGTCTGAATGTTACAGCTACTGTAGCATCTTCCTTGCTTCTGTTTTATCCCAAGTAACCACGATTGCAGATAATTACTTTGGACAATAACTGAAGTCGTATTTAATGTAAACGTCTTTACCAGTATCCCTTTCAATTATATATGGTTCGTAGCAGGTTAATCATTAGGATTTTATTGAAGGAAATATTTTTGTTTCCAAAGGCACCTCTAAAAAGCATTCCTGAATTCGTTACATAAAGGTCCCCATTGTCTAAAGGTTTAAGTAAATCCAAGGTCTTTGCCTTTGTTGGCATTCTTCACCAACAAACATGCATAACTACTTCTTGTGCTGAATTTCAAAAAATTGGGCTCCATCTCGTTATCATCGCATAAGGAAGTTCCTCTTTTTTGACTGAATCCCATTCTAAGTTTGGAAAAACTAAAGTACTAGATTGTAATTCTGATACGTAAATTGTAAATAACTTTAATGAAAACTAATCCATGAAATACACGCGAAGAAACATACTACAATCCATTGGCGCATTAGCAGGTGCCTCCATTTTACCATTGTCTGCAAACGGAAAACCTGCGGACAATGAACAATTCGATTATAGTCCAGCCGACCTGCAAGAAATAATAAATCTATTTGATTTTGAAAAAGCAGCTGAAGGTTCCATGTCAAAGATGGCGTATGAATTTGTAGCCAGTGGAGCGGCTGATGAATTTACCGTGAAGTGGAACAGAGAGGCACTTGACAAAGTAAAAATTCAAACACAGGTGCTGAATGATGTAGCCAATCTGGATACGAAGGTTTCGCTTTTTGGTATGGAGATACCTTATCCTATTCTGATTGCTCCAACCGCTTTTCATAAATTAATGCATCCCGAAGGCGAGATTGCTACTGCACGCGGTGCCGGAGCAGCTTCAGCAGTCTATTGTGTAAGTTCTTTTACCACAACACCCATCGAAGAAATTGCAAAGGTGGCAACCCAACCGCTTTGGTTTCAACTGTATGTGGTGGACGACAGAGCCTTTGTTAAAGACCTCGTTCAAAAAGTAGAAGCACAGGGATGCCGCGCGCTTTGCGTTACCGTAGATACTCCCGTCTCAGGTGTGCGCAACCGGCAACAAAAGGCAAATTTTAAATTGCCCGATAATCTCCATCCTCCGTACATGGTTGATACAGCCTTTGCTGCCAAAGGCGAAGCGTTAAAATTCAAAAAATCTCTTACCTGGGAAGACATCCAATGGCTGCAGTCGCTTACTAAATTACCTGTGTTGGTTAAAGGCATCTTAAATCCTGATGATGCAGAAAAGGCAATACAGCACGGAGTTTCCGGTATAATCGTTTCCAATCATAGCGGCCGCAACCTTGACACAGTTCCAGCTACCATTGAGGTATTGCCTTACATCGCAGAAAAGGTAAACAAGAGAATTCCAGTATTGATGGATGGCGGAATAAGACGCGGAACAGATGTATTAAAAGCACTTGCGTTAGGTGCTAATGCTGTGCTTGTTGGTAAGCCCATCTGTTTTGGATTAGCATGTGGCGGGTCAGAGGGTGTAACAAAAGTGTTAACGATACTGAGAAAAGAATTTGAATTTGCTATGGCCTTGTCTGGTCGTTCTTCTATTGCAAGTATTGATTCGTCAGTGATTTGGAAAGGCGTATAAGCCATGCCAATCACTGTAAACCTTGACGTGATGATGGCCAAGCGAAAAATATCGTTGAACGAACTTTCGGAGAAAGTAGATTTAACGCTGGCCAATCTTTCCATACTCAAAACCGGAAAAGCAAAAGCCATACGCTTCAGCACACTGGAATCAATCTGTAAAGCACTGGATTGTCAGCCCGGAGATTTGTTGGACCACACAAAGGAATAATGGCCAGACTCCAGTTTGATTTTATTGTGGGCGTGCCCCTGGCGGGTCGGGCTATACACTACAAGCTCCCTCCTCGCGTGTGCTGGCGCGGAGTTTATCCCGACTTTTGTCGGGAGGCTTTTCGTTTCTATCCCTCACGCTAGAGTCGACAACTATGATTGATTATAGCAACGTATTAATTTCTTCGGATCAACCCGAAACTTGTCCTAAATGTGGGGCAAGAACTGAGGCAATATTTGACCTGTCACATACTCGGTATCAAACTCAAGTGCATAAATGTTTGTCCATTGAATGTAACTTTAATTTTGTAGTCGAAAAAGATAATGAGCTATTGGAAGCATGAAGGGAGGCCGAAGCCAAGCTATCATTACCATAAGTTAGGTTATGGCTGCATCTTTCTGAATAGCTCTCAGCAAACTCCTTGGATATGATTTAATATCAAACGTGGCTTAAAGGCGAATGCACTTTGATTTACTTGTGTTACTATTGTGCCATCAATGTATTATGAAGGATTTTTCTATCCGTACGTCCTTGAAAAGAATTAACTTACCTTTAGAAATATCTATTGCTCTATGCTAAACTACTATTTCAAAGACTCAATAAAATCTTTTCTTGAGAAGAGCAATGAAGAAATAATTGGCGCTATCACACTTTCAAATCAATTTGATTCAATATTACTTCAAAATAAATCCTGGGAGCAGCAGATTCTAATTTTAAAGAAAGCCCTTGATGGTTATGATGGAGTAATATTCTTTGAGTTCTCAATCCCAAGAATGGGAAAGCGAATAGACTCTTTAGTTATTATTGAAAATGTTGTCTTTGTTATTGAATTTAAAGTTGGTGAAGCCAAGTTTCTTAACTACCAAATTGATCAAGTTTGGGATTATGCACTTGACTTGAAAAATTTTCACAAGCCGAGTCATGAAGCAGTTCTAGCTCCAATATTAGTTTCAACAGAAGCGAAGAAGTCATTCCTTGAGATTTCAACAACATCGCACAATGACAAATTGATATTACCTATTAGATCAAAAAAAGATGACCTCGCAGAGGCAATTAAAGGCACTTTACAGTTCTTTAGAGGTAATGAAATTATTAGTGGAGAAGATTATGCAAAGGGTAGTTACTCTCCTACACCAACAATTATCGAGGCAGCTGTTTCTCTTTATAATAATCACTCAGTTGATGAAATTACAAGAAATGATGCAGAGGCTAAAAATCTGAAACAAACCACTTCTGCTATATCAGAAGTAATTGATTCAGCTAAGACGAGACATAAAAAAGTAATTTGTTTTGTAACTGGCGTTCCCGGTGCAGGGAAAACCCTTGTTGGATTAAAAGTTGCGACCTCTCATTTAGACAACGAGAAAGGTCATTCAAGTGTATATCTATCAGGTAATGCTCCGCTGGTTGCAATCCTGCAAGAAGCTTTAGCCAGAGATAATGTTCAAAGAGAAAAATCATTAGGAAAAAAGATAACTAAGAGCAGTGCGAAGCAAGCTGTAAAATCATTTATACAAATAATACATCACTATAGAGATGCTTATTTAGTTAATCCCGAACCACCATACGATCATGTAGCCATCTTTGATGAAGCACAACGAGCTTGGAATAAAGAGCAGACTGTCAAGTTCATGACGCAGAAAAAGAATCAACCAGACTTTAATCACTCTGAGCCGGAATTTCTTATCTCTTGCCTTGACAGACATAAAGATTGGGCTGTAGTCATTTGTTTAGTTGGAGGAGGTCAGGAAATCAACACCGGTGAAGCAGGAATTTCAGAATGGTTAAATGCAATCCATAATCAATTTTCAGATTGGGAGGTTTACATTTCTCCAAATCTTACAGATAGCGAGTATTCAGCAGTTGATTCTATTAAGCTATTGCAAAGTAAATCTATAGTGAAGTATAATAAAGATTTACATCTGGCTGTTTCAATGAGATCATTCCGTGCAGAAAATCTTTCACTGTTTGTTAAAAACATTTTGGATTTAGACATTGGTGCAGCAAAGAAGACTCTCCAAAATATTTCGCAAAACTATCCAATTGTTTTAACACGAGATTTAAGCAAAGCTAAAACTTGGCTGAAAGAAAAAGCAAGAGGAAGTGAACGTTATGGAATGGTTGTTTCTTCCCAAGCTCAAAGATTAAAGCCTTTCGCTATCGATGTTAAATCTCCAATGAATCCTGTGAATTGGTTTTTGGATGGAAAGGATGACGTCCGCTCTTCATATTACTTGGAAGACGTAGCTACTGAATTTCATGTACAAGGTCTTGAGCTAGACTGGTCTTGTGTTGTTTGGGATGGCGATTTAAGATATTCTGAAAGTGAATGGAAAACATTTGCCTTCAAAGGAAATAAATGGCAAAATATTCATCGTGCAGAACGAAAAAAATATTTAGTTAATGCTTATCGTGTCTTATTGACCAGAGCTAGGCAAGGAATGGTAATTGTTGTTCCCGAAGGAGATACAAATGATCATACGCGAAAGTCAGAGTATTATGATTCTACTTTTGCGTATTTGGTGAGTTTAGGGCTGAGCATTGTTTAGAACATGAATGCTTTCAAAAATAACATCAAGTTTAACTACCTCTATCGTGATGGTGGTAACTTCAAAGTATGGGGATTTGAAATCTTTTCTAATCCTGACTCAATTGAATTGAATAGCATCGAGGAAAGAATTAAACATTCGTTGATTGATGGAGAATTTTTT
>JANOQK010000336.1:0-10787 GCA_031414855.1 Bacteroidia bacterium
GATTTGATAAACGAATTTCACAAAGGTCAGGACGTGAATACAAAACTCTTGCTGATGGAATTTGCTTTACATGGTTTGGCAGAGTACAGTCTGATCAGTAAACACAATCTATCTAACGGACTTCAGTTCAAAGATCTTCTCAGTAGCATGTTCAGCATGCCTAAAGGCGGAACTGATGTAGAAGATGAGGAGGATAGTGACGATGAGAATTTTAAAGGCTCACGGTAACCTAAAAAATATTCTAAGTCTACGTTTTAAATAGTTGTGATTTAGTTTTGAATCTTGAATTGATCCGATGCAAACCTCAAATCACGCAGATATTAAGCTGAGCAAGAATCACGAGCAACTTTTGCTGGATCGTAATCAGATACTCGAGCTTAAAAAATTGGTTTCTAAAGGCGAAGGACAGCACCTTGAATTTAAAAGAAAAGCCGCCCACCCCGATAAGATTGTCCATGAGCTTATTGCTTTTGCAAATACCGGAGGAGGAATACTTCTTGTAGGAGTTGACGATGACAAAAGCATTCTGGGTTTGAAATATCCAGAGGAAGAATCACATGCTATAAATATTGCTTTGGAAAAACAATGCAGACCAAAGTTGGTGTTCTCCGAAAAAATCATCAAAATCTCCGCAAAACTTTTCGTGCTTCAGTTGGATGTTCCAAAAAGCGAAAAACCTCCGCATTACTTTATTATAGGCCCAGAACGAAAAGAATGTTATGTTCGGGTAGAGGACAAGTGCATGAAAGCCAGTCGCGAAATGCGTGAGATCATAAGACGGTCTAGATCTAAAAATGGAGTGCGTTTCACCTATGGCGAAAAGGAAGGTCAACTGATCAAATATTTGAGTGAAACCCCCATCATCACCTTAGACGAGTTCAGAAAATTGGCAGCCGTTAATCGGTTTATTGCATCGAAGAAGCTCGTGCTGCTGGTGCTGGGACATGTCCTCAAAATCACCCCTACAGAAAAAGGTGATTTGTACTCAAGGTTTTAACTCAGCTGCCTTCAAGCAACTGATCACATTGCTCATAAAAGAATAATACAAACATTTGCTTAATTACAATCAGTTTGCTTAGATTTAATCAATTGATTGAATGTCGCGAAGAAACGTTTCATACTTACTGGTCTTTTTTTAACCTGGTGAGAAACGTGTTTTCGCGATTTTTTTATGTGTTGCTGAAACCATTTTTTTAATTATGGCTAAAAAAGACAAAGAAAAAAAAATCTTCGTACTAGACACTTCTGTCATCATTTACGAACATAACAGTATCCTCAACTTTGACGAACACGACATTGGCATTCCCATCACGGTGTTGGAAGAGTTGGATAATTTTAAGAAGGGAAATGACACTAAAAACTTTGAGGCTCGTGAGTTCACCCGCTTGATCGACAAGCTCGCTAAAAACCAAATGCTTCATCACTGGAACCCAATCAACGGAAAGGGAAAAGGTAATTTTAAAGTTTTGATGGATACAGGTGGAGATGGACGAGTAGATGCTAACAAAGTATTCAACGAAGACAAGGCTGACCACCGCATACTCAATTCTGCATTGCTCCTTCAAAAAGAGGAGAAAGGCAAAAGGGTAATTTTGGTTTCAAAAGATATTAACCTCCGACTAAAGGCCAAAGCACTTGGCCTAAATGCAGAAGACTATACTACTGGCAAAATTCAGAACATCAGTTCGCTTTACACGGGCAGCAAGATCATTGAAGATATTGATCCTACTTTGATCAATCTGCTGTACGACAAAGGTTACTGCCCACCGAATGAAGTATTAGGGAAAGAGAAGCCCATGAAAAACCACTATTACATATTAAAGAGTGGAAAAAAATCAGTGCTGGCCTTTTATAACTCAGCCAATGGAATGGTGGAGCAAGTAGAGAAACGAAATGCCTACGGAATAAAACCCCGCAATGCAGAACAGGCCTTTGCCATTCATGCCGTATTGAAACCGGAGATCAAGTTGGTGTCTATGCAAGGGGTGGCAGGAACAGGAAAAACACTTATCGCTTTGGCTGCAGCTTTAGAGCAGAAGCGGGAATACAAACAGATCTATCTTGCCAGACCCATTGTTCCGCTTAGTAATAAAGACATTGGATATTTACCTGGGGATATCAAGTCAAAGCTAAATCCCTATATGGAGCCGCTTTGGGACAACCTTAAGTTTATCCAAAACCAATATAGCGAGAGTGATAAAGAGTACTCACGAATCACCGAAATGGTGACCAATGAGAAACTTGTGATTACGCCTCTTGCCTACATCAGAGGAAGGAGTCTATCCAACATCTGTTTCATTGTAGATGAAGCGCAGAACCTCACACCTCACGAAGTAAAAACGATTATCACCAGGGCAGGGGAGAATTGCAAAATCATTTTCACAGGAGACATTCACCAAATTGATACCCCCTATCTGGATTCACAATCCAATGGATTATCCTACATAATTGATCGACTTAAAGACCATGAGTTGTATGCTCACATCACCCTTGAAAAAGGCGAAAGATCGGAATTGGCCAACCTGGCGAACGATCTATTATAGCAGGTAAAGGCAATCTTCTTTACGCTGCAATATTTAAGCACTTTATGTCTAAAAAAATGGTCAAAACTTCGTTTTTGACCATTTTCAATAATATCCGTCAAAATAATTGAGTAAGGTTCCGAGCCAATCTTCCAACCCCTTACCAATTCTTCCGATTGTGGCCCTAATCTTATGCGTTCAAAAAAGAGGTCATTTTACAGTACCAGAAAAGCGGTCTTTATTTGCATCATCAATCGCAAACAAAACCATTTATGTTACTATTCAATTGGACATTCAAATACTTTTCAGAGAACAAGAAAGTAGAATACTTGAGAGAAAAAGGAATTATGCTGGGCACACGCCTTCGTCATGGCCGCAAAGTATATTTATATATGCTGAAAGATTTTTTTGTTGAGGTGGTATTCCAAAATGACAATCTTGATCTTCAACCAGAAAAGCTTGAGACGTTTTCAAATTTGAATAATTTGAATGTCTACCTGGAGAAAGAATTTAGGGCTGCTTTCTAGTAGGAGGAAGTTAACAGAGAAAGGTTAATAGTTAGGTATAAATACCTGATTACGGGCTTAAGGGTTAAATTACAATTGACAAAAAACACTAGAATAGAAACTATTTTCTTCCAAGTGCTTTGAGCATAGTCTCGCCAATTAATGCTGGCGACTCCACTACAAAGATTCCGCACTCACGCATCACCTTCATCTTAGCCGCTGCCGTATCTTCTGCACCACCGATGATGGCACCCGCGTGCCCCATTCTTCTGCCTGGAGGAGCCGTTTGGCCGGCAATAAATCCAACGACCGGCTTTTTGTTTCCAGTTTCTTTTATCCAACGGGCGGCCACTGGCTCGTAGCTACCACCAATTTCTCCAATCATCACGATACCTTCTGTTTCCGGGTCATTCATGAGAAGCTCAACTGCCTCCTTGGTTGGAGTTCCAATGATTGGATCACCTCCAATACCTATGGCTGTAGTAATGCCTAAGCCGGCCTTTACAATTTGGTCAGCAGCTTCATAGGTTAATGTTCCTGATTTAGAAACAATTCCAATCGTACCTTTCTTAAAAACGAATCCGGGCATAATACCAACTTTGGCTTCTCCGGGGGTAATTACGCCAGGGCAATTTGGACCGATCAGAGTCACGCCCCGCTCTTTAATATATTGTTTCGCCAGCATCATATCCTTTACGGGAATGCCTTCTGTAATAGCGATTATCACTTTTATGCCCGCCTCCGCTGCTTCCATGATGGAGTCTGCTGCAAATGCAGGAGGAACAAATATGATTGAAACATCGGCTCCGGTCTTTTCAATAGCTTCTTTCACGGTATTGAAAACAGGCCTATCCAAATGAACCTGACCACCTTTTCCTGGCGTGATACCACCTACAACGTTGGTTCCATACTCAATCATTTGAGTAGCGTGGTAAGTACCCTCTGTACCTGTGAATCCCTGAACAATGACACGGGAATTTTTATTGACCAGAACGCTCATAGTGCTTTTAAAATTAGGTGAGGCTACAAAATTAGGACAATAAAGTTGCCAGCCAAACGCTAAGATTTTCAAAAATCAGATCCTCCCGAATGTAAACGAGTGGCGTTAGTTCTTTGACACAAACACAAAATCACTGGCACTGTCATCCGAGCCAAAACTACCTGAACGCGGTTCTGTTGGTAATTTTTGAAAGTAGGTGTTCAACTCAAATAGGGTAAGAATTCTTCCGCTGCCCCCTCCCACTTCGCGCAGCGCTTGTATGAACTTGGCAGCAAAGGGTGAATGTTTTCCAGGTGCTCCATCCGGAACGTATTGTTTACTTCCACTGGTTAAATATTTGCGTGTGCGTTTGCTGAGTTTACGAACCAGGTATTGGGTGTCGGTTGCTTCATCCATGGCTTCGCCTGCACGTGCTTTGGCTAAAACCGGATCGAACGTACCTCCAAAACACACATCCATTGTCAAGAAAATATGTTCACACTTAATGTTCACTAATCGTTGGCGAAGGGTGCTGTGCGCGAGATAGCTATTCTTTCCTTTGTCGTTCATCAGGGAGTTACTTGCCACCACATAGCCTTCGCCCAACACTTCGTCATAATAGCCATGACCTGCAAAAAACACAAAAAGTTGATCCTGTGGATTGAACTTCTTTGTGTTGTAGTCGTACAACTTTGCTGTCATTTCCTCTAAACTTGCATTCAACACAACTTCGGCTTGAAAACCATATTTATCCTTTAATACACTTTCTATTGTTTGCGCATCGTTCACCGGATTCACCAGATCGTCCCAGTTTTCATAATTATTAGTCGCAAAAATCAAGGCATAATCCTTCCTGTTCACATCTACTGCATCGGCCAATTCATCCTTACCCCAATACTCTATAAAGTTTATTTCCTGCCAGGAATGTCAATAGCTATGAATCAACAAATATTTAAAGTATACTAATAATACATTGCTGCATCATAACTTCAGAATAGAAGCAAAAAAAACAAATGTATAGGTATTAGCTACAAACACAACCATAAAAAAAGCCAGAGGTTTTCACGCTCTGGCCTCTGTATTGAGTTAAGAATTGATTAGAACTTCTTCCCAGGGAAGTAAGCTACATCACCAAGCTCTTCTTCAATGCGAATAAGCTGATTGTATTTTGCCATCCTGTCGGAACGTGAAGCAGAACCAGTTTTGATTTGTCCGGTGTTCAATGCAACCGCTAAATCTGCAATTGTATTGTCTTCTGTTTCTCCAGAGCGATGTGACATAATGCTCTTGTAAGAATTTCTACGAGCAAGATTTACAGCATCAATGGTTTCGGTTAACGATCCAATCTGATTTACTTTTATAAGAATTGCATTACCAACTCCTTTGTCAATTCCTTCCTGAAGACGTTTTACGTTTGTTACAAAAAGATCATCACCAACTAATTGTACTTTCTTTCCAACGTTATCTGTCAATGCTTTCCAACCTGCCCAATCATCTTCTGCCAAACCATCCTCAATTGAAATAATTGGATACTTTTTCGTCCAATTAGTCCAATATTCAGCCATCTCCAACGGCTTCAATTTCTTGCCAGAAGATTTTTTGAAGTGATATGTTTTTGTTTTGCTGTCGTAAAATTCTGAAGCAGCAGGGTCAAGCGCAATGAATACATCTGAACCTGGCTTGTATCCAGCTTGTTCAATTGCTTTCAACACAATCTCAATGGCTTCTTCATTTGATTTAATGTTCGGGGCAAATCCACCTTCGTCACCAACGTTGGTAGACAAACCTTTATCGTGAAGTACTTTTTTAAGCGTGTGGAAAATCTCAGCGCCCATTTGCAGGGCTTCTGAGAATGTGTCAGCACCTACAGGCATCACCATAAATTCCTGAAAATCAATAGAGTTATCCGCGTGACTTCCACCATTCAAGATGTTCATCATTGGCACAGGTAAAGTGTTAGCATTCACACCACCAATGTATCTGTATAAAGATTGACCCGATTCCATTGCGGCAGCTTTAGCAACAGCTAACGAAACTCCAAGGATAGCATTGGCGCCAAGTTTTCCTTTGTTAGGTGTGCCATCCAATTCAATCATGATCTTGTCAATGAAACTTTGTTCCATTACCGGAAGACCAACTATTTCAGACGCAATTTTAGTATTGACATTTGTAACCGCTTTCAACACACCTTTACCCATGTATCTCTTCTTGTCACCATCGCGCAATTCAACAGCTTCATGAGAACCCGTAGACGCACCGGATGGAACGGCTGCACGACCAAATGCACCAGACTCAGTAAACACATCAACTTCAACAGTTGGATTGCCGCGACTATCTAAAATCTGACGGGCATAAATGCTTTCGATTAAACTCATTTTGATTAAGGATTTAGGAATTTAGAATTTTGATTTAAGATTTTTGATTCTGTTTGTTCAACGTTTTTAGTGAAGCCGTGAAAATGGCTACAAATTCATCAGACTCTTTAGTTAGGAAAATTAACTCTTTGTCATCTTGACTAAATAAATCGACATCTGAAATAAAAGTCAGCCAGAAATTACTCTCATCGGCCTCCTCTAACACGATTTTTATTTTGTTGCTAAAATCATTTTTAGACTTTGCCCTATTAACTGCCCGGTAATTAGCGGCTACAGAGGGTGAGGATTTTAGTAATTGGTAAGTCACTATTTTAGCTGCTTCAGTCTTCGGTAATCGCTCTAATAATTTAAAAACTCTTATCGCAAATTGTCTAGTTCTATTTAAAAGTTCACCCTTATCCACAAATCTAAAATCTTAATTCTAAAATCTTAAATCCATTATTGACTCACTAACTGATTTTGTCTCACCATCTCTAAAAACTGATCAAATAAGTATCGTGAATCATGAGGACCGGGTGATGCTTCAGGGTGATATTGAACCGAGAATGCCTTCTTACTTTTCAACCGGATGCCCATGATTGTATTATCATTCAAGTGAAGATGGGTGATTTCTACATCGGGATTTTTATCAATATCTTTTTCGCTTACAGCAAAACCGTGGTTCTGCGAAGTCATCTCTCCTAGTCCACTGATAAGATTCTTAACTGGATGATTTAAGCCTCTGTGTCCGTGGTGCATTTTATAAGTTGATACACCACAAGCAAGTGCTAGCAACTGATGACCCAAACAAATTCCAAATACTGGTTTATCTGAATTTAAAATTTCTTTTACCGTCTTAATTGCATAATCCATAACGGAAGGATCTCCAGGTCCGTTGGAAATAAAGTATCCATGTGGTTCCCACTTTTCCATCTCTGCAAAAGAAGTCTTGGCAGGAAACACCTGAACATAGCATCCACGAGCTTCCAGATTTTTCAAAATGCTGGTTTTAATCCCGACATCAAGAGCCGCTACTTTGAACTGTGCATTTGCATTCCCTACAAAATAAGGTTTCTTCGTACTCACAAGAGACGAAAGCTCTAGTCCATCCATTGAGGGCACCTTTTGTAATTCTGCTTTTAGCTGCTCAGGAGTTAAGATGGATGATATGATGGCGTTCATCGCCCCTGCACTGCGAAGGTGTCGCACCAACATGCGTGTGTCAATATCTGTAATGCCTACGATACCATGCTTCTCCAAATATTGCTGAAGGCTTTCTTTAGCGGTCTTACGACTATACTCTTCTGAAAATTCATTTACCACCAGACCGCTAATCTTTGGAGAGGAAGATTCCTGCTCCTCATTGACTGTTCCATAATTGCCAATGTGAGCAGTGGTGTTCACAATGATTTGGCCATAATAGGAAGGATCGGTATAGATTTCCTGATAACCGGTCATGCCGGTATTAAAACAAATCTCTCCACCGGTTGTTCCTTTTTTTCCGATGGCTTTGCCCTCGATCAGAAGGCCGTCTGCAAGCAGTAGGTAGGCTTTTTCGCTCAAGTGGTTTCGTTTATTGATTTAACAAAAATAGGTTCTCAAAAAGATTTTAAAGGTATTGTTTTGATTAAAATTTAAACAACCGATTTAAACCGCCTCATTTAAACAAGAATTAAAGAATAGGGCAATAAAAAAGGGATTGAACAGTGTCCAATCCCTTTTTCTATCTCGTAAAATCTTCACTTATTCTGCTTTCTTTGAAGATTTCTTCGCTGCTTTTTTAGGCTTTTCCTCCTTCACTTCGGCCACTGCTGTTTCTGCTGAAGATTCTGCGCCTTCCTCCTTCTTGCCCTTGCGGCTTCTGCGAGTCTTTGCTTTCTTCTCAGCTCCGTCTTTCTTGTAGATGTCGTTGAAATCCACAAGCTCCAACAAGCACATTTCTGCGCTATCTCCAAGACGAACATCGCCCATCTTGATGATGCGGGTATAGCCTCCTGGACGATCAGACGTGCGACCAGCAACTTCTCCGAACAAAGTTCTTACTGAATCCTTGTTTTGAAGATAAGACATCACAGTCCTGCGCGAGTGTGTGCTGTCTGTTTTTGCCTTGGTAATCAAAGGCTCAACATATTTTCGTAATGCTTTCGCCTTAGCCACCGTGGTGGTAATCCTCTTGTTAAGGATCAGCGAAGAGGCCATATTCGATAGCAATGCACTTCTGTGCGGTGCGGTGCGGCCAAGGTGATTAAATTTCTTACCGTGTCTCATTAGTCTTCTTCCAGTTTATATTTGCCAAGATCCATTCCAAAGGTCAGGTTCTTCTCAGCTACCAATTGTTCCAATTCTGCCAACGACTTTTTGCCGAAGTTCCTGAACTTCATCATGTCCGAAATATCAAGAGCTACAAGATCTCCCAATGTTTTCACATCAGCCGCCTTTAAGCAGTTGTATGCGCGAACTGAAAGGTCCAAATCATGAAGACCCGTCTTCAACAGCTTGCGCATGTGAAGCATTTCCTCATCTACTTGCTCGATCTCGCTATCTTTTCCAGTTTCAAGTTCGATTGATTTGTCAGAGAACAGGCGGAAATGCTGTATCAAAATATAAGCAGCACCTTCCAACGCTTCTTCCGGGTGGATAGAACCGTCTGTTTCAATATCAATCAAAAGTTTTTCGTAGTCAGTCTTTTGCTCAACACGAGTGTTCTCTACGCTATACTTCACATTCTTAACGGGTGTGAAAATCGCATCGATCGGAATGAATCCAAAAACTTGTTCCGTTGGCTTGTTTTCCTCCGCAGGCAAATAACCTCTTCCTTTCTCGATCGTCAATTCAATCTCGAAATGAGCTGCCTCATCCAAATTACAGATAACATGCTCAGGATTCAGAACTTCAAAAGCAGTAGTGAATTTTGCGATGTCACCAGCTTTGAATTGCTTCTGCTTCTTGATGTTTACCGTTACTTTAGTGTCAAATCCCTCCGTGATTTTTCTGAAACGAGCTTGCTTCAGGTTCAAGATGATTTCAGCAACGTCTTCTACCACTCCTTCAATCGAAGAGAATTCATGCAATACACCAGGAACCTTAATTCCAGTGATCGCATAACCTTCCAAAGAAGATAAAAGAATTCTTCTCAGTGCGTTTCCAATCGTAACACCATATCCTTTTTCCAGAGGCTTGAAAGTGAAGAGTCCATGGAAATCATCTGACTTCTCCATCACTACCTTCTCTGGCATTTGAAATGCTAATATTGACATAGTCGATTTATTTAATTTACTGAATTACTTAGAGTACAATTCCACAATCAATTGTTCATTGATGTTTTCAGGGATATCCTGGCGCATCGGTATGTTAATGAACTTACCAGACATTTCGCGGGCATCCCACTCCAGCCAGTTGTACTTCTTGGCGGATTGTATAGACAAGCTATTAGTAATAGCTTCTAATGACTTTGATTTCTCACGAACCTCAACTGTATCACCAGCACGTAGCGCGAAGGATGGGATGTTCACCACATCTTCGTTCACTGTAATGTGTTTGTGTACAACCAATTGACGGGCAGCTCTGCGGGTTGGTGCAATGCCAAGTCTGTATACCACGTTATCTAAACGTGCTTCCAGCATTTGCAATAACACTTCACCAGTTACCCCCTTCTTACGGGTGGCCTTGTCAAAGGTGTGAGCAAACTGTCTTTCCAACACACCATAGGTGTATTTCGCCTTCTGCTTTTCAGCTAACTGAACAGCATATTCAGACTGCTTGCGCTTCTTTCCTTTTCCATGCATTCCTGGAGGATAGTTCTTCTTAAGAAGAGCTTTCGTCTCGCCTAGAATAGGTTCGTTAAACTTTCTGTTAATTCTTGCCTTGGGGCCGGTGTATCTTGCCATTTTCTATTGTTGATTTTAGATTGTTGATTTCAGATTTCTAAGTTCTTAATCTCCAACCATTATTACATTCTACCTTCATTTGATACCTCAGATTTTAAATCTAAAGTCTCAAATCATAACTTGTTAAACTCTTCTCTTTTTAGGAGGACGACAACCATTATGAGGGAGCGGAGTCACATCACGAATGATGGTAACTTCAATTCCTGAATTCTGGATAGTACGGATAGCCGATTCCCTTCCAGCTCCTGGGCCTTTCACAAATACCTCTACTTTACGCAGGCCTTGTTCGAATGCCTTAGTGGAACACTCCTGTGCTGCAGTTTGAGCTGCATACGGAGTATTTTTCTTAGAGCCTTTGAAGCCCATCTTTCCAGCCGAAGCCCAAGAAATTACTTGGCCTGTCGTATTGGTCATAGAGATGATGATATTGTTGAAGGTAGCACGGATGTGAGCCTGGCCTACGGCCTCAACGTTCACAACGCGCTTCTTCGCTTTATCTTTTCTCTTTTCTACTGGTGCTGCCATATGAAAAGTCTTTT
>JANOQK010000337.1:0-12498 GCA_031414855.1 Bacteroidia bacterium
AAAATACTATCGCGCTCAAATGAAGAAGTACGATTATCAGGGAATGGCTGATGGCATCAAATTCATCTTGAAGCCTGTTGTCGATGATTGGTCTGAATTCAAAACTGCATTAGCTGCGTATACCGGCATTACTTCAGATGAAAAGTCAGCCTATTTGAATATTATCAATGGCGGTGGTTCTTTCGAAGAGCAGGAAAAGCAATTGAAGAAAATTGCTTCCTACAAGAAGGTTTTCAAAGAGGTATATCCTGGTTTGAGAACTGCTAAGACTGAAATCCTTACTATCAAGAAAAAGAAAACAGATGCTGAGATCTCTGTTTTAGCAAAGCAAATCACAAAAGGTGAAGCTGCTGCTGATGCTCTTTCATTTGAAGAGTTAATGTACGGAGCTACCCTTACTCCTTCTTTGGAAGAAAAAGCAGCTATCTACGAAGCTGCTACTAAAAAAGGCACAAACTGGAATGCTCATAACAACTTAGGTGCTTCTTACATTGCTATGGCTATTGAGAATCCTTCAAAAGCTGGCGAGTATGCTGACAAAGCTGCTGCTCAGTTGGATATTGCTGCTAAAATCCGTGAGACTCCTGAAGTTCATGCTAACTTAGCTTCTGTTGCTCTTTGGAAAGGCAATCCTTACAAAGCTGCTGCTCATGCAGGAAAAGCTCTTAATGGAGCTAACAATGATGTAACAAGAGGTGTAAATGGTGTGAAAGGTGCTTCTGAAATCTACATGGCTAAATATGATGCAGCAGTGCGTTCAGAATCAGCTGCTGTTGGAACAGATGTAAACCTTTTCAACAAAGGTTTAGCCCAAATCCTTAACAAGGATTATGCAAATGCTGCTACTTCATTCAATGATGCTACTGCTAAAAACAGCAATTATGCGATTGCTTACTACGGTGCTGCCGTTGCAGCTGCGCGTAGCGGAAATGCAGATGGTGTGGTCAACAGCTTAACCAGTGCAGTAAAAATTGATCCAAGTTTGAAAGAAAAAGCATTGACTGACCTTGAGTTCAGCAAATGGGCTACTACCGAAGCCTTTAGAAATGCATTGAAATAATCTTAATTCTTAACGGAAATTTTAAACCCTCTCACTTCGGTGAGGGGGTTTTGTTTTTTTAGGGCTCAAAACATTGAGGAAATGGAAGGATTACACAGATTAATCACTGAAATCATTTTCAGGATTCGAATCAGAGGTCTATTTTTACGGACTTCCTAACTAACGATTAGTATAATGAGAGAAATCCAGTTCAGAGAGGCTTTGCGAGAAGCCATGAATGAAGAAATGAGAAGGGATCCCAGGGTTTTCCTAATGGGTGAAGAGGTGGCCGAGTATAATGGTGCCTATAAAGTAAGCCAGGGAATGCTCGATGAGTTTGGACCGAATAGAGTATTAGATACCCCTATTTCAGAAATGGGCTTTGCAGGGATTGGTGTTGGAGCTGCTATGAATGGCATACGCCCTATCATTGAGTTTATGACTTTCAATTTCTCGTTAGTTGCTATAGATCAGATTATTAACAGCGCAGCTAAAGTGATGTCCATGTCTGGTGGACAGTTTAGTGCACCAATTGTTTTTCGCGGCCCTACAGGCAATGCAGGTATGTTAAGCTCTCAACATTCTCAAAATTTTGAAAATTGGTTTGCCAATACTCCTGGCTTAAAAGTGGTTGTCCCCTCCACTCCATATGACGCCAAAGGTCTTTTAAAGACCTCCATCCGCGATAATGACCCCGTAATTTTTATGGAATCGGAAGTGATGTATGGCGAAAAAGGAGAAGTCCCCATAGAAGAATATCTGATCCCAATCGGTGTAGCAGATATTAAGCGTGCAGGAACAGATGTGACCATTGTTACCTTTGGCAAGATTTTAAAAGTAGCCCTCAATGCGGCTATTGAACTAGAGAAAGAAGGTATTTCGGTTGAAGTAATAGATCTGCGTTCTGTACGACCAATTGACTATGCAACTGTAGTGGAGTCTGTTAAGAAAACAAACAGGTTAGTGATTGTTGAAGAGGCCTGGCCTTTGGCCGCAATCTCTTCTGAGATTACTTATCACATACAAAAGCATGCCTTTGATTATCTGGATGCCCCTATTCACCGCATAAACAGTTTAGATTTGCCACTTCCTTATGCACCAACATTGATTGATGTAATCTTGCCTAGCGTGGCTCGAACAGTAAAGGCGGTGAAGGCTGTGATGTATCGTGATTAAAAATTCAGTAAAAGAGATAATAAAAGTGCCGGGTAATCCGGCATTTTTCATTTCAGGCTAAGGAGCGCGACCCAAGCATCATTTATTTTACCTTCTGTCAGAAATTTCTTTGCCAATACATGAACAGCTTCTTCTCCGGCTTGAAGGGAAACTCTCAACTCATCAGCCAATGGTTGTTTTTGGACTTCTGCCAAATCAGGTAATTTCTCAACATTGCCCAACATTCCTAAGTCATTCCCCGTTAAAATTTTACTGTTACGTATCGACTCTGGAATCTGATCGTAACCAATACTTAGTTTATCACTTGGTTTGGGTACCGTAAAAATATTTTCTCCAGAAGCCCTGCAGTAATAATCACCACCCATACGAGCAACTGCGTCTATCTTATTGGGATCAATTTTTCCGGCTGCATCAAAAATCTCCTCCTTAAAATGAATGAGCAAAATCTCGCAGAGAATTAAATTACCGGCTCCTCCTTTGTCGCCCAACGGGATGACTTGATTGACTTTACATTCAAACGAGGCAGGAGACTCTCCCACTCTAGGTGGTTTCACGAGTTGTGATGGAACTTCGGTTAATCCTGATTTTACAAACTCACTTATCCCCTTTGGAAATTCAACACTTGACAATGAAGCTTGCTGCACCATGCTGTAGTTAACAATATTGATCACTACTTCAGGCACTTCCAAAACGTTTTGTAACGTATGCTTGGTCGTATTGTCGCGCACGCGCCTGGATGGAGAAAAAATTAAGATAGGAGGATTAGTGCTGAAGATATTAAAAAAGCTGAATGGACTAAGATTCACCTTGCCTTCTTCATCTATCGTGCTCGCAAATGCAATGGGGCGGGGAGAAATAGCGCTCTGCAAATATCCGTGAAGCTGCGGAACAGGAATTTCTTTTGGATTGATTGTAATCATAAATGCTCTTAAAAGGCAGGTAAAATTTTTCCCGTGCACTCTCCAAATCCAATTCTCACTCCACCCATTTCTGAGTGACCCCGCATAATGACTGTGTCGCCATCCTCAATAAACTTTCGTTCAGAACCATCGGGCAAATGCAATGATTTCTGACCATTCCATGTAAGTTCAAGTAAGGATCCATAAGAACCTGGCGATGGACCACTAATAGTTCCTGAAGCATACAAGTCTCCTACCTGAATGTTGCAACCATTTACAGTGTGGTGAGCCAACTGCTGATTGATATTCCAATACATGTATTTAAAATTAGATCGACAAAGAGTTATTTCTGTTGATCGCTCCGGCTGCAACAATACCTCCAATGTGATGTCAAAATTCTTTTCACCTTCTATCGAAAGATAGGGTAACACATGCGGCACTTGCTCTGGTCCTTTCGCACGAAAAGGCTCCATGGCATCTAATGTAACTACCCAGGGAGACATGGTAGATCCAAAATTCTTTCCCAGAAAGGGCCCTAGCGGAACATACTCCCAATTCTGAATATCCCTAGCCGACCAATCATTAAACAATACAAACCCAGCTATGTAGTTCTCGGCAGCTTTGGCTGTGATGTGCTCACCGAGTTTCGTCTCTCCGCAGGTTATAAATGCAACTTCCAATTCAAAATCAAGTTTGCGTGTTGGGCAAAATATTGGCAGGTCAGAATCTGGTGGTTTGATCTGTCCTTTTGGCCTATGTATGGGTGTGCCTGAAACAACAATTGAAGAAGCGCGACCATGGTAACCAACGGGCATGTGCTTCCAGTTAGGAAGCAATGCATTTTTTGGATCACGAAACATGGAGCCAACATTAGTAGCATGCTCCTCGCTGCTATAAAAGTCTGTATAATTTGGAATTCGCACCGGCAGCTGCATTTGAACTTCGCTCATGGGTACCAAAGCAATCTCCCGGGCCGGTGATAATCTTAGCTGCTCATTATCATGGGACAATAATTCTGAAATACGATTCCTAACTTCTCCAATCTTTGTCCTTCCTAAAGCGAAAAAATCATTCAAATATTTTTGATTAAAAATTCCAGCTGGTAATCCTAAACCATCTAGGTAGCCATGCTCATGCATGTAAACGAGATCCAAAACATTGTCACCAATGGCCACCCCTGCTACTGGTGACAGATATCTCGTTTTGAAAATTCCGAATGGAAGATTCTGAATAGGAAAGTCTGAATTCATTGGGATTTCCACCCAACTCTTCAACTTCGGATCATTGGCTTTTAACATCACAAAACTTTGTAGTAAACCTAAGAAGAATTTAAAGTTGGGCAATTCAATTTGAAGAACAAACTGGAATTTGTAAGTACTTTCGCGCAGTCATGAGTGTAACTTCCTTACCCGCTGAATTTGAACAAAGAATGCAAAGCCAATTGGCCGGTTCCTTTTCAGATTTCGCAAAAAGTCTGAAAGATACCCCGCCAGTCAGCATAAGGTTAAATCCAAATAAATACATTTCATCTGATTCCATGCAAAAAATTCCGTGGAGCAAATACGGAAGGTATCTTAAAGAAAGACCTGTTTTCACACTTGACCCTTTACTTCATGCTGGCTCATACTATGTACAAGAGGCTAGCTCCATGTTTTTGGAACAGGCCTTTTATCAGAGTTTAGACAACAGCAAATCTCTCAATGTCCTTGATCTTTGTGCGGCTCCAGGTGGAAAATCAACTCACCTACTAAGTTTGATAAACAATCAAAGCTTGCTAGTCAGCAATGAAGTGATCAGGTCGCGGGCTTCCATTCTATCTGAGAACATTCAGAAATGGGGCTACAGTAATGCTGTTGTCACCAACAATGATCCTGAAAATTTCCAACGGCTTCCTGGTTTCTTTGATGTAATCGTTGTGGATGCTCCCTGCTCAGGAGAAGGCCTTTTCAGAAAAGATCCAACGGCTATGAACGAGTGGTCGAAAAGTAATATTGAGCTTTGCTCTAAACGACAACGAAGAATCTTAGGTGACATATGGCCAGCCCTCAAGCAAAACGGAATTTTGATTTATTCGACCTGCACGTATAATGAACTTGAGAATGAAGACAACCTTTCCTGGCTTAAAAAAGAACACGAAATAGAATTTATTAAACTCAAACTTGATAAGGAATGGGGTATAGAAAATATCCAAACCGATGGCATTGAAGGCTATCGATTTTATCCACACCAGGTAAAAGGTGAAGGCTTTTTTATTTCTGTCATCAGAAAAAAGGAAGAAGAAAATGAAGTACGGTTAAAAGGCCGCAGCACGTTTACACCTCCCTCCGCAAAAATTCTAAGCCAATTGCAGGAGTGGGTAAGTACCCCAGAAGAAAAAAGCTTTATCAATCGCAATGATCAATTCCAATTCTTTCCAAAAGATAAACTATATGAAATTGAGTTTCTTGCAAAGAACCTTTACTTGTTATCCGCAGGCACAGTCATGGCAACTGCTAAGCACGACAAATTAATACCTGAACATGCTTTGGCAACGTCAATAGAACTAAACAAATCAAATTTCAACAGTATAGAACTTGATGTAAGCGATGCGTTAAGATATTTAAGGAAAGAAACATTAGCCGTTCATGGTAACAAGAAAGGATTCTCCCTCATGTCCTTTCAAAACACACCTCTCGGTTGGGTCAACGTTCTGGATAATCGAATCAACAATCTTTATCCGTCTGATTGGAGAATACGGATGACTGGTTGAAAACCTTCACCCAATTTCACTTCCTTTTTCTATTTTTGCGCTTGAAAACCGTTATCCGTACTCGTTATCTGTTAATCGGATAACGAGTAACTTTTGACGGATAACGATTAACTTATTAACGATGCTTTCAACTAAATACAGCCCTACAGAAGTAGAAAACAAATGGTATCAGTACTGGATGGACAAGGGCTTCTTTCATTCGGAGCCCAATCCGGATAAGGAGCCATACTGTATTGTCATACCTCCCCCTAATGTTACAGGTGTCTTGCACATGGGGCATATGTTGAATAACACCATTCAGGATATATTGGTCAGAAAAGCACGCATGGAAGGAAAAGAAGCATGCTGGGTGCCAGGAACCGATCATGCTTCAATTGCGACAGAAGCAAGGGTGGTGGGCATGCTGCGCGAGAAAGGAATTAAAAAGTCTGACCTCACGCGGGAAGAATTTCTCACATATGCTTGGGAATGGAAAGAAAAATACGGTGGCATTATCCTGGAACAACTAAAAAAATTAGGAGCATCCTGTGATTGGCAGCGTACGCGCTTCACTATGGAGCCAGAGTTATCCGATGCCGTAACAGAAGTGTTTATAGATCTTTATAAAAAGGGAAACATCTATCGAGGGCTGAGGATGGTGAACTGGGATCCGGTTGGTAAGACGGCACTTTCAGATGATGAGGTGAACCACAAAGACGTTCAGTCGAAATTATACTACATCAAATATCCGATTGAAGGATCGGCAAATGAGTTTGTTACCATTGCTACGGTTCGACCTGAAACCATCATGGCCGATTCAGCGATTTGTATTAATCCAAATGATGAGCGATACAAACATCTCAAAGGAAAAAAGGTGCTAATCCCGTTGATTAATCGTGCCATTCCAATTATCGAGGATGACTATGTAACCATGGACTTTGGTACAGGCTGTTTGAAAGTAACACCCGCGCACGATATGAATGATTACGAGTTAGGCAAGAAGCATAAACTTGAAGTCATTGATATTTTAAACGAGGATGGAACGTTGAATGAGAAAGCCAAGATTTATATTGGAGAAGATCGTTTTATCGCGCGCAAGAAGATAGCCAAAGAACTGGAAGCAAAAGAGTTTTTGGTAAAGGTGGAAGATTATAAAAGCAGTGTAGGTCATTCCGAACGCACCGATGCGGTAATTGAGCCACGCCTTTCCTTGCAATGGTTTGTGAAGATGAAGGAAATTACCAAACCTGCATTGGAGAATGTGATGAACGATAATATCCAACTCATTCCATCAAAATTTAAAAATACGTATCGTCATTGGATGGAGAATGTGCGCGATTGGTGCATCTCACGTCAATTGTGGTGGGGACAACGCATTCCTGCCTGGTATGCTCCTGATGGAACCTATGTCGTTGCAAAGACATTGGAGGAAGCTCATTCTCAATTCCTAATTCAAAACTCAAAATTCAAAATTCAGGATATTCGTCAAGACGAAGATGTTTTGGACACCTGGTTCTCCAGTTGGCTCTGGCCCATTTCAGTATTTGATGGTTTCAAAGATCCCAATAATAAGGACATTCAGTATTACTATCCAACCAATGATTTAGTTACTGCGCCTGAAATTCTCTTCTTCTGGGTTGCCCGAATGATTATTGCTGGTTACGAGTATCGTGGAGAAATGCCTTTTAAAAATGTATACCTCACGGGAATTGTACGCGATAAGCAGGGACGTAAAATGTCTAAGTCACTTGGTAACTCTCCTAATCCGCTTGATCTGATTGAAACATACGGTGCCGATGGCGTGCGGACAGGTATGCTATTCAGCTCTCCTGCAGGTAATGATTTATTATTTGACGAACGTCTTTGCGAACAAGGGAGAAATTTTGCCAATAAAATCTGGAATGCCTTCCGTTTGGTAAAAGGCTGGGAAACAATCAGCTCAACACAACCTCCAGAAAACAAAACAGCAATTGAGTGGTTTGAATCGCGCCTCAATCAATCATTGGAAGAGCTTGATGATCATTTCAAGAAATTCAGGATGTCGGATGCACTAATGACCGCCTACAAACTTGTGTGGGACGATTTCTGTGCTTGGTACCTGGAAATCATTAAACCTGAATTTGGTAAACCCATTGACACTACCACACATGCAAAGACAGTTGATTTTTTTGAAACACTTTTAAAAATTCTTCATCCATTTATGCCTTTCATTACAGAAGAACTGTGGCATGAACTTGGAATAAGAAAAGAGAAAGAGTGTGTCATCATTGCTGCCTGGCCAAAGCCGGGGGCAATCAAATCCCCTATTCTCACAGAGGCAAATACTTCATTTGAGATCATAACTGAAATTCGCAATACGCGGAACACGAAAAATATTTCTCCGAAAGATGCATTGAAACTGGTGGTGAAGGGCGAAAACTCTGGTGTGCAAGCCTTCTGGCCAATTATTAAAAAACTTTCCAACCTAAGCGAGGTTTCATTTTCTCAAGACAAGTTAGCCAACGGCACCAACTTTCATGTTCAAACAACAGAGTTTTTTATTCCCTTGGAAGGGAAAATTGATGCGGTCAAAGAGCGTGAGGCTATTCAAAAAGATATTGAATACCAGCAAGGGTTCCTAGCGTCAGTGGACAAAAAATTATCCAACGAAAAATTTGTAAGCGGTGCACCACCGGCTGTTATAGAAATAGAACGAAAAAAGAAAGCAGACGCGGAAGCAAAAATAAAAGCACTAGAAGAAATCTTGAAAAAGTTGTAGGATAGCCGGTGAAAGGAAACTAGTAATCTGGCAACCTCTCAAACTTGGTATTATAATACTCAAATACTTTCTGTAATCCGCTTTGTATAGCAATATCTAGTTTGTTCTTCTGAATATACGCTTCCATCTCCCAATAAAAATCTCCAAAGGAAAGAAGTAAATCTCTCTTACTAGTAATTTTTGTAAGCGTGTTGCCGTTACCCGTGTAGAACATCTTATTCAAATTGTATTTTTTTTCGCGCTCCCTTTTTTCAAACAAAGACCACAAATTGGCAAAAAAACCAATCTCTTCTTCCACCAGATAACCTTGTGCAAGTAATGGCATTTGCCCGTCTACCAGCACTTCCAAAAGCCCGGTAAGCGGTGTGCTTTCTTCTTTATAATCTTTTGCATTGATAAAATAACGCGGAGTGTGCGTTAGAGAATCTAACCAAATAATGCTTTTTATTTTTTTGACTTCAATCAAACGAATTCCATTCTTTGACTTTAGGATTAGTGTATTTGCTCTGAGGTCATATTTCGCCAAATAACCTTCTATCAGTTTCTCACTTTCAAACAAAAGAAAAGAGCAGTTATTCCATTTTTGATCTATATAGGAATCAACAGAAGGAATGCTATTTAAGGCAAGGGTAGCATTTAATATATCGGTCTTTGTAAGTCCGTTTCCATTTAGGAGGTGATCCAGAGTAGTTTCACCCCTCATTTGCCACGGAATGGCCCATTGCCCATAACTTTGGGTATTACAGATCAAAACAAACAGCAGAAACAGACTTGCTCTTAACACTCCTTTAAACATACTTGAATAAAAAACTTATACCCTCGCTGCTATCAGCAACTCAATGTTCTTATACTTCAAGCCAAATTTGCGCCCTATGGATTCATTTGTCAACCCCCCTTTGAAGGTATATACGCCCCTCATGAACCATTTATGGGAAAAAATCATCTCATCCACCCCCCCTTCTTCGGAGGCTCGCAGGATAGTTGGGGTAAAAATGTTGCTCAGAGCTGTTGTAGCCGTATGGGCTACCCTGGAAGCAATGTTGGGAACGCAATAGTGAATAACTCCATGTTTTCTAAAAGTTGGCTTTGCATGTGTCGTGATTTCGGAGGTGGCAATGCAGCCGCCCTGATCAATGCTCAGATCAATAATAAGTGAATCCGGTTTCATTTGACTCACCATTTCCTCGCTTACCACATGGCGAGCACGGCCTTTTTCCGCGCGCAGTGCGCCAATCACAACATCTGCGGTTTTTAGGCTTTCACTCAGGGTGATTGTGTCAATGGTGGATGTATAAAATTGCTGACTTAGCGTGTGTTTGATCCGTCTCAACTTGTACAAATGATTATCGAAAACCTGGATCTCAGCTCCAAGGCTCAGTGCTGCACGCGCTCCATACTCCGCTACTGTGCCAGCTCCAATAATTACAACTTTGGTAGGTGGAACTCCCGTAATTCCTCCAAGGATTATTCCCTTTCCTTTATTGATCGTGCTTAAATATTCGGCTGCAACCAACATTACAGTGCTTCCTGCAATCTCGCTCATCGCCCGGATAATGGGCATACCGCCAACTTTATCTTCAATAAACTCCCAGGCAAGGGCGGTAATTTTTTTTCGCAACATGGCCTGAATACTTTCCTGTTGTAAATGTCCAAGCTGTAAAGCAGAAATCAATGTTTGACCTGCATGAAAGTATTCAAGTTCCTCGAGGGTCGGGGGTTCAATTTTCAAAATAATGTCGGCCTTGTATACCTCTTGAGGGGTGTACACAATCTTGGCGCCTGCATCACTATATGATTTATCGGTAAACTTGGAACCTTCCCCCGCTTTCGTTTCCACATACACCTCATGTCCATTATTCACTAACAAAGCAACCGCATCTGGGGTAAGGCTTATCCTGTTCTCTTGTAAGGAAACTTCTCTTGGCAGACCAATAAAAAAGGAATGTTTACCCTTTTTTACTTTTAACATTTCCTCTTGTGTGTAAAGGCTCGACTTAGCCAATGTCTCAAACCCTGTTTTTTTCTTTTCACTCATACTTTGCGTACGCTAACGTTCTCGTATCCAAACCTGCCTCCGTAATCCAAATATCAATATGCTTCTGTGGTATCAGTGATGGGATAACTTCTGGCCACTCTACAAAACAGTATCGCCCAGAATCAAAATATTCCTCCACACCAATATCATATGCTTCAGTTTCTTTTTTCAGTCGGTAAAAATCAAAATGATAAATCCTCTCTTTTTTATGGTTGACATATTCATTCACAATAGAAAACGTTGGACTTGTCATGGCCGAAGTAACACCCAGTTTCTTACAGATACTTTTTATTAAGGTTGTTTTACCCGAGCCCATTTCGCCATGAAAACACCAAACACCTGGATAGCCTACTTTCAAAAGTTGATCCGCCACCGAGTCCAATTGCTCCAACTTCATCGATGTTCCCAATACTATTGGGGTGCTCACCTCAGCCATTTTTCGAAGTTAAGAAAATTAAAGGAATGATCATTTCTTCCAAACTTACCCCGCCATGCTGAAAAGTATCTTTATAAAAATTGACATAATAATTGTAGTTGTTGGGATACGCGAAAAACTGGTCCTCAATTGCAAAGACATAAGAAGTAGAAACATTTGACTTAGGCAGAAAAAACTTCTCGGGTTTAAGAGTCTCCATCACTTTGTCACCTTCATAGTTGAGGTTCTTACCTTGTTTGTATCGAAGATTTGAATTTACGCTACGGTCGCCAATTATTTTAAAAGGTCGTTTTACACGTATCGTACCATGATCCGTAGTGATAATTACTTTCCCTTTCTTCTCCGCAATTTTTTTTAAGATATCCCAAAGAGGCGAATGCAAGAACCAAGACTTTGTAATCGAACGATAAGCAGCCTCATCTGGGGCAAGCTCTCTGACCATCGCCATATCCGTGCGAGCATGGGAAAGCATATCAACAAAATTATAAACAATAACATTTAGCTGATTATTAAATAGATTGGTTACCGTATCTGCCAGCTCTCGTCCTTCCTCCAGTTTTTTAATTTTGTTATATGAGAATTTAATAGTGAGATTATTGCGCTTCAACTGACGAGCCAGGAATTCATCTTCAAAATTATTTTTACCATCATCCACATCTTCACCTACCCAAAGCTCAGGGTATGTTTTGGCCATATCCGATGGAAGTAGGCCTGAGAAAATCGAATTCCGTGCATAAGCTGTAGTGGTGGGCAGAATAGAATAATAAGTCTCTTCACGATTGATAACAAAGTATTCCTGCAAAATCGGCTCTATGGATTTCCATTGATCAAACCTTAAGTTGTCAATTACAATCACGAAAGTTGATTTGTCTGGCTTTAATTCTGGAAATACCTTCTTCTTCATCAACTGATGCGACAATAATGGCTTTTCTACATTGGGATCATTAAGCCAGCTTTCGTAATTGCGTTTAATGTAACGGCAAAAATTTGTGTTGGCCTCCACCTTTTGCATGTCCAGTACTTCGGCCATATTCTGGTTATCCGCCTCGTCCAACTGAAGCTCCCAATAAACTAGTTTCTTGTAAATATCAGCCCATTGCTCGAAGTTCATGTCATCCAAGAATGCCATGCTGATTTTTCTGAACTCCTGTTGATAGGTGAGATTGGTCTTTTCGATCACCAACCCTTTTTTCTCCAATATCTTCTTAACAGAAAGAAGTATCTGGCTCGGGTTAATCGGTTTAATGAGATAGTCATCGATCTTGGCGCCAATGGCCTCCTCCATGATAAGCTCTTCTTCATTCTTGGTGATCATAACCACCGGCAGGTTAGGCTTATTATTTTTAATTAGACTTAAAGCCTCAAGCCCTGACATACCTGGCATGTGCTCATCCAAAAATACCACATCAAAGTGACGCGATTCGCTT
>JANOQK010000338.1:0-25985 GCA_031414855.1 Bacteroidia bacterium
GCTGGGCAAATAAATATCCCTGTCCATCAACGCCAGCTAGGATAATCGCAGTTTCTTTGAAATTATTCTCATAAATCTCATAGGCCATTCTCCTTATTTTCTGATTTACCTGCTCATGATTTAGAATCAATGAATTATCCGATATCATTTCATTCATGGGATTGGAACAACCTTACTGTCTTTAAAGGTAGAAAGAATTACCATTGACTGCAGTGTGTCCACTACTTCAATATTAGATACTTTTTCAAGCATGAGGTTTTGATATGCCGGAATATCCGTACAAATAATCTTTAAGATAAAATCAGCTTGACCAAGCACGTGATGACATTCTATTACTTCGTCAATCTTAGCAATAGCTTTCATGAATTTATCAATATTTTCTTTGTTGTGGCCTTTTAAGGAAACCATTACAAAGGTGCTTACCCCAAGCCCTACCTGAGCTGTATCAACCACCGCATGATAGCTGCGAAGCACCTTCTGGTTTTCCAATTTTTTAACACGTTCCAGTGTTGGGGCTGGAGACAGGCCAATTTCTTGCGCTAGTTGAGCATTTGTAATGTTTGAATTTGTCTGTAGGATTTCCAAAATCTTCCTGTCAATTGCATCTAGTTTTACTTTCATGTGGGTATTTGGGTTGAGGCCTTGTCATCCAGGAAGCAATCGGTTGCCGGTCAAAATACTTCTTGTAAAACAGCCTAGGGTTATTAAAAAGGGAAATTAGCAGAATATTATTTGGTATGAAACTAGGTCAAAAAATAATATTCCAGAAAAATCATTATTTGCGGATGTTCAATTCACGATTACAATGGGAAAGGTTTTCTTGATATCCGAGCTTTCAAAAAGAAATATATAATTGCCGGAATTTAATTGAGAAAGATCCAGAACTATTTGATTTAACCCCACTCCCACATTCCCCACATTCTTCGAGTATGCTATTTGACCCATCTGAGTCATAATAGTAATTTTTATGGGATCGGCAGTGGCTGCAATCCAATCCACGCTTAGCTGTTCCTGTACCGGATTTGGATAGGGTGAAAACACTATTTCCTCGGATTCAAGACTGATGCACTCACTGTTATTCACGAGATCTACATCGTCAGTCAACTGAAGTTCAGCGCACAGATAATTAAGCTGAGATTCACCAGGCAACAACTCATAATTCAGTATTTGTGAGGATGATGCATTGGGCAAAATAGTAGTATTTATTTTTTCTCTTACAGAAGCTTTGCCAGCTATATCGAGCACAACAGTAACATTACTAATGGTATAGTTACTATTGTTCTTAATTTTAAGTACAGGCCTTACAGAACCAGTTGCCGCATCACGAAGCAAAGTAAATTGCTCAAGTTCTATTTCTGTGTAAGGGATAATGACATTGATTATTTTACTTTCGATATCAATGCATCCCTGTGCGTTACTTGCTGTTAAGTCAACAACAAAATCTCCTAATGAAGTATATGTAAATGATGGAGACACTTCTACGCTGGTCGAATTATTCATATCATTAAACTCCCATTTAAAAGTAGTTGCGTTTGAAGAGGCATTCTTAAATTGAACACCAAGCGGAGGCGGACCGCTTTCGACTGAAGTTGTAAAGTTGGCAATCGGTGCTACTACAATAGGAGTATTCTTAGAAAGCTTATAATTACAGCCCGACTGATTGGTTACTGTAAGTTTCACATTGTAGGCTCCTGGTGTTGGAAAGGAAAATTGAGTTGATGCACCACTTCCGCTGCCCTTTCCTCCAAAATCCCAAACTCTTGAAACAGCAGGATCTGCATTTTGAACAGTAACATCTTCAAATACGGTAATAAGGCCCGCGCAATTATTCTGAACTGAAAAATCTAAAGCCGGAGGAACAGGAACATTAATGGGCTTCGACAAAACTGAAATACAATCATTATTTCCCGTAACCGTAAGTTGAGCGGTGTAATTGCCTGTGCTGCTAAACACATGGGCTGGGTTCTGCAAGGTGTAAGAACTATTTCCGATTTTCCAGAGCCAAAGCTTGTTAGTTCCAGAAGAAGTATCGGTAAAATAAGCCGCTTGATTAAGGCAAGTAGCACTTGTTGTAAAAGCTGCCTTTGGTGGATCTGCAATTTGAACTGATTTTATGATCGATGCTGAACATCCAAAATTGGTAGTGGTTGTAAGTGACACATCGTAACTACCAGCTACCGAATAGACATAGGTTGGGTTTTTTGTAATAGCGGTTCCATTTAATGGATCACCAAAACTCCAGTTCCAGGATGAAACATTACTATCCGTTGGGGCAGATGTGAGGTCATTAAATTGTGAAGGTGTACCAGCACATGAAAATGGTGGGAGGTCAAGAGAGAAATTGGGTTGGGGCTTGGTGTAGATCGTGACGATTTTACTGGTGGAACTTATGCATCCATTATTTCCTGTGGTCTGCAAGGACACGGTGTATTGATCAGGTTCGGAATAAATTACGGATACATCTCTGGTTGTATTTACCTGCCCATTACCCAAATCCCACAGGTAATCAGAAATAACACCCTGTGAATTGTTAGTAAATTGCACTGACTCACCCTGGCACTGACCCGTATAGTCGAATCCAACTGTTGGACCCGATTGGATATTGGTAAGGGTCTGGATTGATTCACTCGAACAACCTGGAATGGAAGCTATCAATTTAATATCTTTATCGCCTATTAATAAAAATGCATACTGCAAATCCCGCGTTGATGCAGTTTGGTTGTTATCCACAAACCATTGATATGTAAGATTCCCTTCAAAGCTATCAATAGTGTTGTTTGCAAAGGTAAATTTATTGTTGGTGCAGATTGGAGCCACGGAGGGTAGCGTAAATACGGCACTCGGAGAAGTGTACATTTTTATTTTCCTTTCCTCCAGATTAGTGCATGTATTGTTTGATGTTACTTCGACTTTCACAGTATACTCTCCTGCAGCGTTGTATTGGTGAGTAGCGTCTTGATCGGTGGAACTTTGGGAATCACCGAAATCCCAGCTATAACTCACTATGTTGGCAGAGCTATTCACCGAAAAAAAAGCATCGTTGTCGACACAAATATTTTGGATTGATAGAGCAATGTCAGGAGCCACGTCTGATAAAATATTGATTGATTTTGAAGTGCTAACAAAATATCCCCCAGCATTTGTTGTAGACAACGATACATGGTAAGTTCCGGCAACATTTGTTACAGATGTTATGTTGTCTTTTGTCGTTGAGTACTCCGCGTCAGAGAAACAAATATTTGGAAAATTTATTCTATAAATATTTGATCCCGTATTCTCACTGGCCAGAACCAACCAATCACTTTTTACTTTATACATGGCGAATCCAAAAACATTAGAAAGTATTCCCAGGTTTCCTAAGTCTGCACTGTTGACGGAGGGTGAATTTGACATCGAATTTTCAAACGCAATCTTATATAATTTGGATGAAGATTGCTGCGATTGAATAAATGCGTAGTATTTGTTATTCTCGAAAGCAAGGGCAACTCCACCCGGGGCTGCTGGCGCAAACGGTAATCCAGTAATCAAAGAACTCGTCAATGTATTATCACTTAATCCTTCATCAAAAAATATTCTGGTGATCTGACCTCCGCCAATTGAAGTTGTTACGGCATACCACAAATCGCATTCACGAATAAAAGAAATACCTGAAAAGCCTACCGAACCAGCTACGGTTACATTGGCTACGTTTATTAGCCCGCTTGATTCACCAAAGGAAGTACTGAATGAAAATCTTGTAAGTTTATCACTACCGTTGTTCGCGACAAACGCATACTTTCCTGACTCATCTTCGACTATCGCCAAATCTATCGGAGTAGACAAGAGAGCATTTTCATATAATACCTCTGCCGCTGACGGGAAATTTGTCAGAAATGCCCCCAAACTAAATCGATACACCCGATTGTAATAATCAATTATAAAACCGTAATAAGTATGTCCTTCTTTTACAATTTCAATGGTCAACCAACCCAGTGGAGATACCGATGTTAATCCCAAGTCACCCAAATCAACTGGTGCAGGCGTGCTTTTTATATTGGCGCCAAAATCAAGTCTATATAGTTTCCGATTTGAGCGGCTAACATAAAACCCATAGTATTGTCCATCCTGTTCGATCAGTTCGACTTTAAAGGCAGCACCTGCTGCATTCAAAAAAACAGAGGCAGTAGGAATCTGGTCAAAATCACCAGTACAAAAATCCCATTCATAATTCGGAAGAACAACATTTGATGTAATCTTGATCTTTTGAGAAAGGCAGCCTTTGGCGGGTAAATTAAAATTGACGGCAGTGCATTGTGCATGAGCTATTTGAAATTGGAATCCTACGAAAAGGATGACTAAACAATTTCTAAAATTCATGCAAAAATATTAGATAGTTGAATGGTGCAACAATAAATTGCAATTAATAAGTTCTTTTGAAAAAAAAGTAACCACGTAGCAAAACTTCGACAACAAACTTAACATGTTCCTTTTCAATCAAAGCTTAACCACGAAATACTTTGATCCTGGAAGTAAATTTACTTGGATATCAACAATCTTCCTGATAAAAGGCATTTTCTTTATTTTTTTCTTTCCATATGAAATCATCGAACCCAAAATGATCGGGTTAATAGGTGGTGATACGAGTAGCTATTTTTTGCCAATAGAAACTCTATTAAAATCTGGGCAATACTCTCCAGAGTACCGAATGCCCGGTTACGGTTGGATCTACTTGCTTCTGCGGCTTGTCTTCGACACCACCATGTCGTACAATATTATAATCCTCCTTCAGTGGACATTATCTTCCTTATCCGTCTATTATCTGGCCAAAAGTGTTCTGTTAATCACAAAAGAAAAATTTCTTTTCTATATCACCCTTTTCCTGTATCTGATCAGCACATCAACAAACGTACTGGACTACTATTTATTAACAGAGAGCTTCACTACATCGGCACTCATTTTTTCGTGCTATTATTTTGGCAGATACTTAAACGAGCACAAGAAAATATTACTATTCATATCTGGGTCCTTCATCTGCTGGGGCATTTTTATGCGCCCTGTTCTTTTACCCATTTTAGGAATCTTCATAGTCATCATTGTTACATATCTGTTACAAACTCAAACAAAAATCAATCTTATCGCTACCTGTGTGTTTAGTTTATGCCTACCCTTCCTTATATGCGACACCTTGTGGACTGTGCGCAATTATATCCACCACAATAAATTTGCTCCTTTAACAACTACCTACTATCCGCTCGACCTTGAGAATACATATTTAAATGAACTAATGGGATTTGTTATTTCGTGGGGCGGTGATAGATCTTGGTGGAATCCGGTGGCAGAGATTAGGTGGTTCATAGACAATGAAAAACTATTTGGTCCTTACACTAAAGAACTACCAGAATACATTTACACGAGTGCTTTTACCAGAGATAGTCTGCTCCATATCCGCAGCATGATTATTCAGATCGAAAATCCAACTACAGATTCGTTGACAAAGGCAACCACCTCTATTGTTGTAAGAAAAAAGTTAAAAAAATTCACGTCATCCATTCGCGAAGAGAAACCTCTCCTTTACTACGTTACTTCAAGGCTTCATCTGTTTAATAAGTTTGTCTTTCATTCCGGCACACCGTGGTTATTTAAGACAAAATATTCCGACCTCCGGCCATTTCACAAACTGGTAAAAGTTTTTTACACCTTCCTTTACTATGTCGTTTTAATTGTGGGCAGCACAGGAATTCTGATTTCCCTTGTTCAACGATCTAAATTACCAACGGGCTTTTTGATTTTCCCGGCACTGAGTATATATCTTATTCTTATTTATCCTCTGCTTGGACACATCGAATATCGTTACCTGATACCGCTATATCCCCTCCTGCTGGTTTGTACAAGCCATGTGATTTTTGTTGTTGTAAAACGTGGACGTACCTGACACAATTCTAAAGCTTTGACCGCTTTCTACCAATTGCTATCAATGAGGTACCCAGTATAGGGTTAGCGAACACACGTAACTCAATCTTCATTAGTAGTTTGAAAATCTTGTTGATCAATGTGTTTCCCGGCTTAAATCCTTTTTCAATTACCTCGTGCGCGGAAACAAACTTGAGATAAATTTTCCTGACCCACACTACAGGAAGCAACGAAAGGCCCCAATATTGAATTCTAATTGGTTCAATACCTACCTGTAAGAGCAGCGCTTGTAACGACTCTTTCGAATACCTCCGCTTATGTCCTGCTGCAGTATCGTACTTGCTAAAAAGCAATGACAATGCCGGCACATTAATTATCACGATTCCTGATTCCTTTGCATGATCCAGGGCGGTGCGCAAAAATGCAGCGTCATCGTCAATGTGCTCAATGACATCCAACAAGAAAATGCCATCGTACTTATTCAGCATGTCAGGGTGCTTGTCAAAAATGTTATACATATAAGCATGACCCGAAATACTATTTATTTTATCTAATGCGAACACATTCAAATCACATCCATCAATGGCCATTTTCAGACGACTTTCGCCTTGCTTCATAAATTGACCATGCCCACAACCTATTTCGAAAAATTGTTTGTCACTGCCCATAATTGATTCTCGAATAAGGTTCTGTTCAATCACCCGGAATCTCCATTCCATCCAAAAATGATCTGCCGTGGCAATATCAAACCACTCATCAGCCATACTAACTTGTTCGGCCGAGGATAATACAATTATGTTACTCATCGATTATTTTACCTTCTTCAATTCGCTCTTTAACAATAAACAAGGGTCTGTTCTTAACCTGTAGGAAAATCCTAAATACGTACTCTCCAATGATTCCAATGGATATCAACTGTATGCCTCCAAAAAAAATGATCATAAATAGCAAACCAGTAAAACCAACAGGCACATCGTCATAAATAAAATTTCTTACAACGGTTACTAAAAAATAAAGCAGAGAGGAAACAAAGCAGAGAATTCCAGAATAGGTTAAAAGTTTTATTGGAAAAGAACTGAAATTAAATATTCCATCGTAGGCAAGTTTAATCAACTTATTGAGCGTGTACTTAGGCTCACCTCCAGCTCTTTTATCTCGATCATACTCGACCCCAATCTGTTTAAATCCAACCCAACTGCGCATTCCTCTTAAAAAACGGCTATCTTCTGGCATCCCATTAATAATGTCAACAACTCGTTTACTCAAGAATGAAAAATCTCCGGAATCGACAAATACAGGCGTAATTGAAATTTTCTTAAGAAGCCGATAGAATAAATAATAGCTCAATCTCTTGAAAATATTTTCCTTCCGCTTTTTTCGAATTCCATAGACAACGTCATACCCTTTTTTAAAATGCTTATAAAATTCCGTAAAAAGCTCCGGTGGATCTTGAAGATCGCCATCCAAAATCATCACACCTTCTAGGGCTCTGGCAAACTTAAGACCTGCACTAACGGCATGTTGATGACCAAAATTTCGGGAGAGGAACACGCATTGGAATTTCGAATTCTCCAGAGCAATTGATTTCAGGAGTGAGGGGGTGCCATCTAAACTACCATCATCAACCAAAATGATCTCGTGACTAATGGAAAGACTCTCTGAGAATTTTGACAACCTCTTCAAAAGTGCATCAACAACTTCTTCCTCGTTGAACAGGGGTACCACGAAAGAAATGGAAGGGTGACTTTTTGACATGAGTATTGTTTTCCTAAAATTATAAATAATGTGGGTCTCTATTAAGCGTTGTCTCTTCTAAAACTTCTTTATAGATTTTCGACAGGTCTTTACTCGTATGCAGTATATTAAAGTTCCTCTCAATCGTGCGATGGGCTTCCATGCCCATCTGATTTCTGCGTTCCGCGTTACTCATCAGCATCTCAAGTTCCTTTGCCATTTCATCAATTCCACCAACAGGAACGAGCAAGCCATTCTTGTTGTGCTCAATGAATTCCTGAGGGCCACCGCTTCGCGTAGCAATTACAGGAAGACCAGCTTGCATGGCTTCAATGCAAGTAAACGAAAAAGACTCAGAATTTGAGAAATTTAGAACAATAGAGGCGTCCCCAAACTCCTTTGAAACATTTTCTTCAAAGGCAGCAAATTCAACCTGTTCACTACAACCGAGTTGTTTTGACGTAGAAGCGAGTATCCTTTTGAATTCTATATTCTTTTGCAAACCCATGTCTCCACCCACAAACCGAAGCTTCCATTCGGGGAATGATTTACAAATAGTTGCAAAACTGACAAGAGCGTACTCTTGCCCTTTTCCTTGAATATAGTTAGCCAAGTAAAGTATTTTCTTCGATTGTCTGTTTAGATGAATCACCTCAGTACAATCAATTCCTTCATGATGTCTAATAATTTTACTATGAACGGGCAACGTCATCTTTACTGCTTCAGATACCGGTATGAGTTTATTCGAAAATCTTAAATGAGCCTTTGTCCAGAAGTTCACCAATGTCTTTGGGAATCTTGCAGGAATAAATCGAACAAAGCTAATATACGGTATTTGTCCTCCTAACAATCTATAAAATGGCGGAAGTAGATTGTAACAATCATTGTTGACCACCAAGTCAATTCGTTCCGCATTAATTATCTTCTTTAGCCTAAATACGTTGAATATAAGATAAGGCAAATAGAGGAATAGTGATGAAATCTTTTTTCTGATTTCTTTTAGGGGAAGTTCATATACTGCAAACCCTGCTCTTTCAATCAGTTTTTTTACTTTGCTTTTGGTAGGTATAATAAACACAAAGTCGAAATCATTTCTCAGGTAGGAACTACTTCCAAGAATTGCCCTCAACGCTCCCGTAACATCTATTGAGTTTTCAATAATCAAAATCTTTGGTCTCATTGCGATAAAAGTTTACCCCATTGATCTTCTACATTACTTTTATCAAAATCACGAGCACGCTTCAAAGCGGCAACCGATGCTTCCGATCTCAATTCTCGATCATTGATGGTGGCTACAATAGTTTTCGACCAGACGTTAATTTGACTTTCTGAATTTGGAATAGGCATTAGTACTCCGTACAACGATTTGTGGGGAACCAAAACCGGCCCTCCTGCGGAAAGTTCCGGACACAAGATTTCCCGAGGCCCCGTACGACAGTCGGCTGCCATCAAAGGAAGACCACAAGTCAGCGCCTCACAAAGTGATAAGGGGAACCCTTCCCATTGCGAGGTCATGATATACAAGCTTGCTCGTTTCAGAAACGGATATGGATTATGCTGATGTCCCAGAAAATAGATATTCGAATTCTCGTTCCAAGGTTCATTGTTCCAAATTGAAAATACACCAATATTTAGGAATGCACACCTTTTCAGTAGCATGCCGCGCTGTTCTCCATCACCCAGAATAACTAGCTTGATATTGGAATTCTCCCTTAGCAATGCCATGATATCGAGCAGAGCGGCTAGGTTCTTCTGCTTTGCAAGACGGCAATGCGTAATCAAAATCAAATTGCGGTCGGCCAACTTTAAGAAGTCTGAAGAAACTTCCTTCTCTGAGTTGGCTAAAATATCCGGTAGAGAGATACCGTTGTTTATTGTGCTTACCTTTTCCGTCCTCAACTTGAAATGGTGAGTTAATTCCTCCTTTATACCTCTACTAACAGTAACTATATTGTCATACTGCTTGTACAAAATAGGTATCAGTATTTTTTTTCTCAACACCCCTAAAACACCAGTGATATTCTCATCAAATTGCTTCGTCCCATGAATCCAGGCAATAACCCTTTCTTCTCTGCGCGAGAGAATATTGACGTAATCAGCTCCCTCCAGGTGACTAATGGAAATGGCCACGTCCAGCTGCTTTTTCATTCTCTTCAAACGTAAAATACGCTTGAAGAAAAAATATATCTTGGTGAGGACGTTGCCACCAGCTGGGATATCCAGTGAAACAATATTCAATTTACGATCTTCTGCAAAAGAATCGTCCCAATTGAAGACACAGCCAACTGCGTGATATTGTTCGGAATAATATCGCAGTTGGTCTCTGAAGACTACCTGCGCTCCTCCTCGTCCTAAGTTCGGAATAATAAGCAGTATGGTTGCTTTCATGTAACGGGCAACGGTTTACTGAATCATCAACTTTTGAACCCTTTGCTCAAAAGCCTTCTCATCGACCGTGAAATTCCAGTTCACATCAAATTTACTTCCAGCTAGCGCATCATAGTATTTAATTCCAAGGATTTTAAGAAATCGGTAAAAGCTGGCATGCACATAACTCTCTGAAAAAATCTCCAGTACACGTAATGACGAAATTTCGGAAAACATAAGATTCGTAAGACCTGCACCATGAATACCTACAAAATATTTTACTTCACGAAACAACTTTACCTGATCCGCATAGGAAAGATCTTCAGCAAAAATAAATTCAAACCCATACTTATTTAGTATATCAGTCAGACGGCCGATATTCTTAATATTTCGTTGGAAATAGTTTTTACGGTTAAGGAATATTTTTCTGTGCGGATTCTTCATACCCTCAAAAATCTGATAAGTTGATTTGAATATTTCCATTGATACAAAAGCTTTTTCAAAAGAATTAACCTTAATCCATTCGTTATTCTTTTGAACAACCCAGTTATACTCGCCCAGAAATGTAGTATTCAAAACATATTTAAAATAGGGACGCGAGTAGACCTTCTCACTTACTAGCAAAGGTGATGTTTTCGAAATCATGCTCCGATCAATCAAAAAAAGTATCGGGTTTATCGTATCGTATACAAAATGGCACAAATTAATACCGGCAAATCCATCGCAATGGATGACCGTATCATAGTGGGTAAAGTTCCTTTTGAAATAGGAATGAATTAAATATTTTATGAGGCGAGGTTTCAAATACAAGTGTGATAATGTGCCGGATTGAGGTATGAACTGCCTGCCTTTTTTTATTGCTAATCCAAACTCAGGCTCAATAACAATATCACCGGATGCCCGGTAAACGATGTTGGGCTCATTTGCATACCTTTCTGTAAAATTTTTAAGTTTCTCTTTGGAGATATTATCCTCCAGATCGTTCCAATTGAAATAGCGTGAAATATTTTGTTCTTCTCGAAAAACAATTTCAATTGTACCGGGTGAGGGAACCTTCCAGATTTGGGCTTTGACCCAACGAGCCGTTGAGGATTGATGAAAAACAAAAGTCTTGATACGATACAAAACATGTTTAATTTTTTGAATGAAGTCTTCCATCATTTCAAAACATGCGTTTCTCTATCGTTCGATTGATGCCGTCCTCAAGGGAAGTCAAAGACCTTTTCAAAATAATCATCATTTTAGATATGTCCGGTTTACGTCTCGTCATATCACCCTCTGTCAGGGCCGGCAAAAAAGAAATTTTTGATGTGGAGCCAGTAATGTCAATTATCCGCTGCGCCAATTCCTTGACGGAAAATTCTTCGTCATTACCAACATTCATTACGTCATTTAAGCACATTTCATCTGTAAGGCACTTAATGGTGACATCAATATTATCATCGATGTAACAAAATGTTCGGGTTTGTAGCCCTGTACCATAAATGGTTATCTCTTCTTTCGTCAAAGCTTGCTTCAGGAATTTTGCCACGACAAAATCGTCACTCTGCCTTGGACCGTAGGTATTGAAAAATCTAAAAATGGTATAGTTAAGTCCAAACTCTTTATGGTAGGATCGGAGAAAGGCCTCCCCCACATTTTTAACAATTGCATATGGCAGCCTGCTGTTAAGCGGTGTTGTTTCTTCATTTTGGGGGAGCTCCACCGGCTCTCCATAAACTTCTGAAGAGGAAGAATAGAATACTCGCTTCACGCCCGTATTCTTTGACAAGTCAAGGATATTCTTAATGCCTTGTATATCATTCAACACCATTACCGGGTTGGCTAATGTACGTTGAACTCCAACCAATGCTGCATAATGAAACACATAATCAAATTTGCTGGAAAGCATGACGCTACTAATTTCATAGTAGTTATTTACGTCTGCTTTTACAAATGAAAAATTAGAAGGGCTATTCTTCGGTAGCTTATGTTGGACACCTGATATGAAATTGTCAACCCCAACAACCACATAATCGTTATGAGTCAACAATCGCTCAACCAGGGCGCTTCCAATATTACCTGCAGCGCCCGTTACAAGAATTCTTATCATTTAAATCGATTTTTTTAATGATGCTAAAAACCTTCTTGACGCCAAAATTAAGGGATAAACTCTAAATGCTTTAAAAGCCCACAAAAGAACATCTGTTCGTCTTTTGTCTTCCGCCAGACATAGCATAAAAAATGTGTACCGTTCTGCCACAAATCGACTAAATCGTTCCCCGTAGACAAGTTGCACCTGACTGTCCTTTTTTAGACAGTTGATGAGAAATAAATCTCGATCAATTATTTTTTCCGTTGCAATAGTCCTAAGGCTGCGTTGATCGTGCCCAACGACAGAGGTTGTGATGATATTCGAGTAATGTAACCTATAGCGACTGATTAATCGTATCCAAAGTTCCCAATCTTCAGCTGACGCCAGCACACGATTTTCTTCAAACTGAAATCTCTCCGCGATGTCCTTTCTGACGAACACACCGTTGCAACTTAAGAAATTGTCAAACAATGCCTTCTCCATGATATCGTCTCTCAGTTGATCAACTGTCTTCGTTATATTTCCATCGGTGGATTGAAAGTCATAGCCTAAGTGAAATAGTTCCGGATTATGATTGGTTTTGATCAACTCCCAGGCTGTCGTCAGATGTCGGGAATACATTAAGTCATCTGAGTCAAAAAAATTGATGTAGGCACCTCGTGCCAGTTGCTGCCCGAAGTTACGTGCCGCGCCACGCTCTCCGTTTTCTTTTCTAAAGTAACGGACGCGTTGGTCGGTAAATTTTTTTACTACCTCTTCGGTGTTGTCTTTACTGCCATCATCAACTACAATCACTTCAAAATCCATAAACTCCTGCCGTATCACCGATTCAATTGTTTTGCCAATTAAATACGCTCGATTATAGGTTGGAATTACGATTGAGAATTTAGGTGAATCTGAAGTCACTATTTTATGTTTAAAGAATCATATTGGCCTACTACGTTTTCAATACTAAAAAGATCAAGTACAGATTTTCTAAGATTTTTCCCAATCTTTTCAAGCAGGTCTTTATTCTGGTAAGTTCGACTAACAATCAAGGAAGATTCTTCTATATAGTCATCCGCGTTCACTAAAAATCCATTTTCTTCGTGAATGACATACTCTTCAAAATCACCAACACCATGGCATACGATCACAGGCAAGTTTACGAGTCCTGCCTCCTTGATGGCAACGCAACTGGAATCGAGTAACGATGGGTGCAGAAAAAAATCTGCTGCTTTCATAAACTCAAGCACATTACTTACATAACCTGGTATGAAAACTCTGTCGGTCAGGTTAAGATCTGCAACAAGTGTTTTAAGTTGGTCATTCATCTCTCCCTTTCCTAGCAATACCAATTTAACATCAAGTCCCAAATCAACTAATCTTTTAGCGGTCTTAATAATTACGTCTGGACGTTTATATGCTGTTAACCGGCAAGCTGCCACAAGCAGAATTTCTGACTTAAAATGATTTCTTATTTCTTTAACTTTTTGTTCGTTTGGGATTTCGTAAAGTTTAAAATCGTAAGCTAGGTTGATATGAATAATTTTTTTTTCTGGAATCCCCTCGTTGGCTATCATGTACTGTTTGGCATGGTTTGACACCACAATAACTTTCCTGGCCAACTCATAAGTAGCCTTATAATATAAATCCTTGTCAAAACGATACAAGAGGCCCTCATCAATATGGTGGCGGCACAGATAAGTCTTTGCTTTGATAAAATATTGGCCAACAGAAGCTACAAAGTTTGCCGGTTCCAAATGACTATAAACAATATCAATTTTGTTCCGCCAGGTAAAGCCGATAAAATAAATCAGGTGACGAAAATAATACCACCAGCCACTCCGCTCACCTCCCAAAACGTAGGAAGAAGCTATTACTCCATTGGCATTTAGAAAATCGTTGATCAGATAACCTTCTTGCTGGCTAACGGAAAAGACCCGATGGCCTTGCTGACGAAACGCAACCATAAGAGATTCGGTGTCTCGTGATCGTTGATCAAATGGAGAATAGAAAAGAATTCGTGACATCAATTTACAAACTTCGAGTATTCTTTGCGTGAATAAAATCATCAACAACTACATTCCCAGTGTTGCGGACCATAATCTCAAATCCGTTTTCTTCTAAGAAATTTTTTACTTTTTGTTTGGTCACATAAAATTCTCCGTGGTTATGATAAACATGCCGAAAATCATGACAAGAGATGCAGATATTTCTAATAATCGGAAACGACTTCTGCATTCCCTGGATAAGGTATTGTTCTGCCCCTTCAATGTTTGCTTTAAGGAAATCTATCTTTTCAATATTGTTTTCCCTGACTAGAGTATCGAGTGTTTTAGCCTTGACGGGAAAGCCACGTTGTTGTGAGTCTCTTATGTTGATTGTATTTGTCAAGTAATTCTCTTCATCATCCTCAATGGTCACCTCGCTATCTTCATTATAAATGGCAATGTGATGTGGGGTTACCCAACTGAACTTATTTTCCTCACACATATATTTTAATCCGGCCTGAGTCGAGGGATTTGCCTCAAGCGCATGCACAGACCCTTGTTTGCTGACCAGCACTGCGTAGATCACTACTTCTTCCCCCAATCCAGAGCCAATGTCAACAACGCAATCTCCTTGCTTTGGAAGGTAGTGATAGCAATAGTTGTCAATTAGTAAATTCTTCAAATATTCAAAACTATAGGCCCAACCAGCACCTCTACTCAGATAAACTACACCCCTTACCCGATATTCATAAGCCCGAAAAGCTGAATGATATCTTACCTTGACATAACCGAATCCTTTCAAGAAGTACATCAACTGGCAAAAAAATGCCAAGGCTTTGTAAAAACCTTTTTGATGGAGATAATTTAGGCTTGTTAAAATCACAAATTTTCTGATTTAATTTATGTCGAAGTAGCCCGTTTCATTCTCACAAAGATAGAACGGATAGCTTGAAAGAGATTATGAAGAATGTTTTTGCCTAATAACACCGGATTCAATACGAATAATTTGCGATACAAGTTAAACTTTGTCATGTCCCAATCACGAAACAATGAATTACGGGTATTCCAGTAAAAGCCTTCCAGGAATTTTGTTTTGTCAACAATCTTTAGATTCCGTTTCGCCCAATCAAATACCAAAAATTGCTCGTAGAAATAAAAGATAAATTTATCGGCATGCTTGGAATTAAACGGGTCTCGATAATAGTTTAAGCTTTCTTTGATGTACACTACATCTGTTTTGGCTAATACCTTAATAAATGTATACTTATCTCCAATGTACCTAAAGCTAACATCAAAAGGGTCGGCATCGAAGAAAACTTTTTTATTAAACAGCACCGCACTAGTATTATTAATGGTACCTCCGGGCAAAACGTAATTTTCTATCTCGTTAGCACCGTTATTATAATAATTTTCGCTCCATCGTTTGGTTCTAAAGCGTTTGTTTTTAATGATTGCAAAAGTCTCACTTGACACAACCTCATTACTAACGATTTTTGAATCACAATAAATCAGTCCAACATTGGGATGATCCCCTGCTTTCAACAAGGTTTCCAGAAATGTTTCATCAGCGTAATCATCACTTTCGGCAATCCAAATCCATTCTCCATTTGTAAGACTTACACCCTTCTGCCATTGTTTGAATGGGTTGCCCGAATTAATCTCATTGAAAATTATGTGACTTACTGACCGATGTGAACTATAAGAACTAATAATCGCTCTACTATTATCTGTAGAGCAATCATCTAGAATAATTACTTCAAAGTTCTTGTAGGTTTGATTTAGTACAGTTTCGATTCGTTGACGTAAATACTGATCGTGATTATAGCTAGGTATGAGAATGGAAACTTTAGGCGAAATCATAATTTAAAATAATGCTCTTTGTCTACCCTAAATCACAATCCCCAAACCATTACATTTCCTGTAATTATAGAATTTCTTTTTCGTGGAGCGGGCTACATCTGCCACGGCCTTTTTTACTTCGGGGAAACTCTGCGTATCGTGGAAAATGGTACACTTGGAGTGTTGGGCGCTCCACAAACCGCAAGCATAGGTATCCTCGTAGGTATGAATAATATCAACATGGATCAGATCAAAGCGATCGGTGCATGATGATATAAAATCTCGATAATCTGATTTAATTAAATTGATGTTGGAAAAGTCTCTCAGGTTGCCCTGTGTAAGTTTATAAATATCTCCATGATGACCTGCGTGTATGTCTCCAGTGAAAATATCTACGCCTGTTACCTTCTTGAAATAATTCGCGAGGGCTGCGGTGGAGTATCCAAATTCGACACCAAATTCCAGGGCACTGTCCGTATTAATTTTAGAAAATTCTATAATGTCTAAAATTATTTTTTCAAGGCCCACCCAGGCCTGCGACTTGGACCGAATCAATCTGGCGGGAGTCACTAATTTTGTCGGCACATAATTGATCTCCTTGTATCTTATTTCATCAATAAAACCCTTTGCCTTTACAACCAGACCTGTATTAAACATAATGAAGAATATTATTTCTTGTCTAAAGATAGATTCGCTAAAATAAAATGGAATGTAGTTTCAAATGCCTGCTTATTCAAAAGAAGCCACACGACTGTCTGTCCAGTTCTATAAAACATAAAAAAACTATAAAATTGGTGACTGCCTAAAAACATTCTGGGTGCAAAATAAAGCATATCACACAATGAATTAAATAGCTTCTTTGAATACAGCTTTCGCCATTTAAATTCCTCATTCCCGTGAATTACTTCATCTAACAGAAATAAATAAAGAGAAGGATAAATCGTATTTAAACGCGCTTTCATGTAGTGGTTCTTTTTCAACCTATGGACGGGGATGGCATGCATCAGAACTAATTCTGACGAATAATATATTTTAAAGCCAATAAACAAGGCTAAGCTACAAATTTCCGAGTCTCCTCCAGAGGTGAGGACATTGCCTGAACGATCACTTAACAAAAGCTTGATTTTCTTTTCTTCAAGCCTTGCAAAAATTTCTTTTTTTAAAACCATTCCTGCCCCATACACCCAGGATACATAACCATCCCCGTTCGCTTGAGGACCAATCGCCATTGAGGTATAAAAATCAACTATCCATTTTCCTGGTGTGATTGAAAATTTTGGCTTTGCCCAGCCTCCGATGATACCAATTTGCGCATCCCGTTTTAAGATCTCGATTGTTTTAAGTAAGTAGTCCTGATTCAAATGATTATCATCATCGCAAAAAATAATCGTATCAAAAGTTGACGATTTTATGCCAGCCATTCTGGCAAATGAAAGACCTGGGTTTTCCTCATTCACTAACTTAAATAGAAAAGACTGGCGGTTGAATGACATAACCAATTGATTTACTATTTCTACTGTATTATCATTCGATTTGTTGTTAACAACAATCAATTCACAAGCCATCCCGTCTGGTACCGTAAACTTAAATACAGCATGCAATGTTTCGCTAATCCGCGATGCGCTGTTGAAGCAACAAATAATTACCGATATGCCGTTGTCCATCTCAGTCCTTTTGTGCAAATAGTGTTTCACCTTTCTTAAACATACGAAAACCTAGTCCTCTCAATCTTTTCTCAATAAGATCGTCTTCGGTATGTACTTCGATAGCGATGCATCTGATCTTGACCAATGACTCATTTATGGTTTCATCCTTTATAAAAATGGGACGTTCAGAACCCTCAATATCCATTTTCAAAATATCGATTGAGTTTATACCGTAACTTTCTAAAAGGGTACCAAGAGTTCTAGATGTAACGGGTGTTTGTCCTTGCGTATCGACATGAGCAGACCAGTCTCGCCCATCTTTGAAATTCCTACTGATGGCTACCGTGCCATTTTCAAACCATAACGCGACAGCTGCACATTGAACATCATGTAAATTATTTAACCTAAGGTTCTCCTGAAGCGCACTGTAGTTGTCTGGGTCTGCCTCAACGGCTAGAATTTTGGCGAATGGGTAAATAGCTTTAAAGTATACAGTTGTGCAACCAATGTTTGCTCCGGCATCTACTATGCAAGGCGAATCAAAATGCTGTTGCGTTGCAAATTGATATTCCTCCCTAATAAAAATTTGTTCAAATACTACGAAGTCTGAGCTGTGCCATCTTAATTTGAATATAACAAAACGCTCGCGAAACCTGAAGCGGATCTGCATGGTCTCCAGGGTAGATGTAACTACACCTTCGCGATCGTAGATAAAGCCCAGGATCGATCTTGATTCAATTAAAGATTTATTGAAATACAATTTCCGGAGAGAATCCGGAAGCACCTTTTCTAATAAGAGCAGCAGAACGAATGTTAACTTACGTGATCCAGAATAGGCATTTAAAAAAAATAGAAGCCTCATAAATTTACTTTCCGACAGTCGGCACTATGGTAATAATTTTTTCTTTGCAATTGTTATGGTGTCATAGGCAACCTCCACTGGGATTTTGAGTTTTCTTACCACGGGAACGTAATGAATAGCAGCGTTCCAGAGTTTTACGAAGAAGATTTTTTTCTCCTGATCTAAGAAAGTGTATGATATCCCTGGAAGTGTAGGTGTTTTAGTCGCTAAAAAATGCGTTGCTTCGATGGATTCAAACTCGCAAAGGGAAACGATGAGATTGCAATGATCGCAAAGTGCAATCATCCCATCGGGGAAAATACGCCAGCAATCAACCGGATAAGCATGGTAGGGCCAACTAACAGGGTTGATAATTACAATCGTGCCTTCGTGCTTCACGATCCTCTTCAATTCGTCCAGCCAAAGCCAAATTTTTTTTACGTGCTCGATCACTTGCCCGCTAAGAATCAAATCATAGGACTCACTTTCTACGGGGTAATCATATTCCTCATCTGATACATAGGTGATGCCCGGAGCGGATTTATAAAGATCTAAGGTGTGCCAAATAATTGTTGGATTGTTTACAACCTTTTGAAAAGCAGAGGGAACTCCTGTTGGACCAATTTCCAGCACTTTGAGGTTATCTTTAAAATAGCCACTTGCATATTTTTTAAAGAGCAATTCACTATTCAGGTGCATTCCACATTATTTAATTCTCCAACTACATTTAACAAATACATCACCATAAAACCACTTGTTCTCATATTGTGTAAAGGCTGAGCCATTATCATAAACTGAAATGGGGCACACGTTATCCTTTACATCATATCCGATCGCGTTGGGTGAATGAATGGCCGTAAAAAAAGAATAGTTACCAGGAGTAATAGTTTCGGCTGGTAAGGTTACGTATGCAAAATTGACCGCGTTCACCTTGATATCATAGTCGTCCAGGGAAATGTCTGAGGAAAAAATTCTCTGCCCGTTTTTGTTGTTAATTGCCACGAGAAGATGTGTATTTTTCAAACGCTGCATTGCCATAAAATTAATTTCAAGAACGATTTCCTCGTTGTGGGCAAACGCAGATACCGCTTTTAAATTTGAACTCAATGACTTAATGCTTTGAAAAAAATAAGCCGTCTTTTGTGTGGCATCTTGATTGACATATTCATTACCATTGCTTAAGTATTGTGTGTACTGGTTTATAACGACATCTACTTTTCCTTGTGTCAAAATTTCTCCTTTGTCTAAAAGAATTGCTGTTTTACACAATTGTCCAACCATACCCAACTGATGACTAACAAACAATATCGTCCTTCCGCTTTTACTTACATTCTCCATTTTGCCCAAACACTTCTTCTGAAATTCAGCATCGCCCACCGCTAGCACCTCATCAATTATTAATATCTCCGGTTCCAGAAATGCAGCTACGGCAAATGCCAATCTCAATTGCATTCCGCTTGAGTAGTGCTTGAGTGGCGTGTCCAAAAATTTCTCGACCCCGCTAAAATCAACGATCTCATCAAATTGCGCCTCAATTTCCTTTCGCTTCATCCCAAGCAACGAGCCGTTTAAAAAAACATTTTCTCGCCCGGTCAATTCGGGGTGAAAACCTGTACCTACTTCTAATAGGCTTGCAATCCTTCCTCTACTTATAATCTTGCCAGTTGTAGGCGGAGTGATTTTTGAAAGTATCTTTAACAATGTTGACTTACCTGCTCCGTTCCGGCCAATGATGCCAATAGATTCGCCCGGTTGCACGTTAAATGAAACGTCTTTTAATGCCCAGAAATCTTCGACTTCATTCCGTGCAAATTTTAGCGTGGATAACATGCGTTCGCGCAAACTTAGGTAACCTCCTGCCATGTGTTGGATGCGGTACTTTTTGCCAACGTCTTGTATCTCCAAAATCGGCTTCATCATGCTTAAGCAAAATCGGCAAAGAAGTCCTCTGTCCTCTTAAAGTATAGAATGCCTAAAATTAGAAAGAGAAATCCAGAGGCAAGACTTATGAAGAGAAAGGTAAGATTCATTTCTTCACTTGTGAGAGGAAACCGAAATAACTCCACGGCCGCATACATGGGCGACATGACCAGCACATATTGAAGCAAAGGATATTTCAACATCGACACCGGGTATATTATTGGCGTAAGAAAAAATAAAATCTGTATAAGAAAGGGAATAACGTACCGGAAATCACGATACTTCACATTAAGGGCAGCCAACAAACAACCAGGCCCCAGTGTGGCAATCACGCTTATCCATAATGCGAGTGGCCAGTACAGCAACGCGTTCCAACCCACGGGTTGTTGATAGTAAATTAATAATAAAATAAAAAGAGCAAAGGCCATCAGAAAATCAAAAAGAGAGACGAGAATGGAGGACGTTGGCACAATCAGGCGAGGAAAATATATTTTTTTTATGATCGTAGAATTACTGACCATGCTATTAGCCGAATTCGTCAATCCTGTTGAAAATAAATTCCATAACAACAGACCCGACAAAACAAAAACGGGGTAAGGAATATTTTGCGAAGGCACGTTGAGTACGCGCCCAAAAAAAAGAGTAAAAATAATCATCATGAGAAGCGGCTGAAGAATCGCCCACAAAAAACCCAACACAGTTTGCTTGTATTTAATTTTGATGTCGCGCCAAGTAAAAAAATAAAACAATTCGCGGTAGAGCCAAAGTTCTTTCCAGTTAAAAAAGCCGCGGTGACTGGAATCAATAGTGTGCTCCTCAGGTTCGGTCATCGTCTTTTCTGATTAGGTAACGAGAAGGAGATTTGTGGTTTATTACCCATTTTTGGGTAAAGTTACGATGAAAATTCAGTTCTTAACTCCGTATCCGCTTAAAAAAGCCCCATCTCAGCGCTTTCGTTTCGAACAATATTTTCAATTACTTCGACAAGCAGGTTTCGATATTTCATGCCAATCCTTCTGGGATGAACGCACCTGGGCCATCTTATATCAGCCCGGCAATACACTTGGGAAGTTCATAGGCTTTTGCAAAGGGGTGATCAGAAGGACGGTAATACTTTTCCAGCTTTCAGAAATCGATTTTATTTTTATGCACCGCGAATGCCTGCCTCTTGGACCGCCCATCGTGGAGTGGATACTCGCCAAAGTTTTAAAAAAGAAAATTATATATGATTTTGATGACGCCATTTGGTTGCCCAATACCTCTGAAGAAAATCGCGTGGTGGCATTTCTGAAATGGCACAGCAAGGTGGCATCAATTTGTTCGTGGAGTTACAAAGTAAGCACCGGTAATTCCTTTCTCGCTAACTACGCTCGTCAATTCAATAAAAATGTGATCGTAAATCCCACGACTATTGACACGGCTAATTTCCATAACCCGGCTCTGTTTTCTGTTAATAAAAAATCAAGCGCGATTGTTATTGGTTGGACAGGCTCACAATCGACTCTGCCTTACCTTGAACCCATCGTAGGCACCCTTAAAAAACTTGAGGCAAAGTTTCCCGGCAAAGTTCGCCTATTGATTATTGCCAATAAAGATCCTAGGCTTCAACTTAACTTTATCGACTTCATTCTTTGGTCGAAACAAACGGAAATAGAAGATCTCTTAAAAATAGACATTGGCATTATGCCTCTGCCGAATGACATCTGGGCCAAAGGTAAGTGCGGATTCAAAGCCTTACAATATATGGCGCTTGAGATACCAGCCCTTGTAACTCCTGTTGGAGTGAACACTGAAATTGTAGAGGATGGTTTAAACGGATATTGGTGCGCCACAGAAGCAGACTGGATTCATTCACTGGAAAAACTTATAACTAACTCTGAACGAAGGAAAGAAATGGGTTTGTCGGGCCGGAAAAAAGTAATGGCTAGCTACTCGGTAACATCCAACTCTTCAACATTTTTAGGCTTGTTTTCATAGATCATTAGAATAATGGCTAATGCAAAAAATGGCATTAACGGAATTTTATACCTTACGAGCGTTCCAAAATTGAACGCAGAAACACCCACCGCAAAAGCATAGATCAATGAAAAGACCAAGGAGAAACTTATGTTTGGATTGTTAAATGACCTTAAAAGTGATAATCGGTACTTTAAAACGAGTCGCAAAGCCAATACCAAAAAAGTAAGACTTTCAAGTGCCGATAGAAACATAAGTGGATTGTTTACTTCCCATAAGTAAGGACGAAATAAGGAAACATTTATGGCCTGAGGTGCCAATTTTAACATTGACCCAAACGTTCCATCAAGCTCCCCTAACGTATATCCCGAACCGGCATCACGCCCCGTCTGAAAGCGAATATCATAAGCAGTGATTTTTGCAGTCTTTGCAATATTCTCAACAGCATAACGCCTATCTCCTTCTCCAACTTTTGTTACCGAGTAGTAAGCAGAAAATATTCCTGCAGCTAAAAGTATGGGGAAAATCAATATTCGCACCACCAAAGAGGGGATCTGTTTTAAATTACCTAAGTAAATCCAGATTAAAGCGGATGGAAGGAAAGCTTGAAGTATAAATTTTTTGACAGAAAAGATGCACCAAAGAGAAACAACCAATAGTGCTATGTGGATTATAGATATTTTTTTTCGAAAGAAAAGTTGGTCAATCTCATATGTTACTACTCCTAAACAAGCCATCATGAGTGTGTCCTTCAGAAGGCCTGATCCCCAAAAGAAAACAGATGGAATAAAAAATGCGGCTAATGCGATTTGCCGATGAAGTTCCGGATACTTCCTGTAAAAAGTCAGAAAAAACATCCACATTCCTATGAAGCTGAGAACAGCAAAACAAATTGCCGTAGCGGAATAAGTTGAAAAAGTAAACAAGTCAAAAAAAGCGGCCAATCTAATGATGAAAAAAGCAGCTGGATCTGTAAAGAAAGGTATTTGACTCGAATACTTGTAAAAACTGCCGTCATGCTTTCCGTCTGAAAACATCATGTCTAAACCTGCTCCTGGAGAATCGACAAAGGCCTCCCAAATATGGCGACTACCGTGGGTATGATAATTATACGTGTCACCCCCACTATAATAAAACTGATAGATAACACCCAATGCAATTGCTCCAATAATCTTGACAGCAAGTGCGGGAAAGAAATATTTTCGGTTTATAGCATCGGTAACATGAGGGCGGATCAGGTAGGCCACGAAGAAAACGAGCATTAGCACAACTGGTGTAACAATAAGATCGCGGAGTTCCACAGTTTACATTAATTATTTATGCATCAATCTCCCTTTTCCAATTTCTTCAGCCTCTTCTTGGCATCTTTATAGGCTTCATCTTTGCGCCCGGAAAGTTTCTTCACTTCTTTAAAATAGTTCTTCGCTGCTGCCTTGTCCCCTTGCTTATCGCTTATCTCGCCTAGAGCAATTAATGAAAAGAGATAATAGCCCGATTCCGTTGCTTCAATCTCTTCCGCATATTTCACAGCAAGTAAGTAATACTTTTTGGCTTCATCCAGCTTTCTGCGGGCTTCATATAGTTGACCTAAATAAAAAGCAGCATAGCGGCCGCTGGTAGCTTCGTAACCTGTTTGACCGCTATCAATCCGAAGAAGAATTTCTTTCCCTTCCTTGTCCAACTCTGTATACATGCCGCGCGAATAGAGCATGCGGGCATAATAGCGATGAAAGTAAGGATTATCCGGATAGGTTTGATAAAGATACTCTGCCAGTTGAAACGCTTGTGTCTGATTATTCTCATAGCTATTTGAAATCCTCATCAGCCAAACCATGGCCTCCGTGCGTGTGTAAAAAGCATTGTAGGAGACTTCTTTCAATTGTTTCAAACCCAGTTGCTTGTCGCCTTTGGGAAAAAACCAAAGTAAAGGCTTGAGCATTGCATAATTCTCTGGCACCCATACCGAGAAATAATTGTACAGTGCATCACCAAATAATAATTCAGGACTTAAATAATTCTTTGCTTTGCACTCTTCCAGGTAGTTTAGCGCAGTTTTTCCATCCGAGGCTGCTTTGCCCCAATTTTTGCGTTCCTCATCGGCATACAATCTTCCTTTAAAGCCATATGCTGCGGCCATGAAAAATGCAGCTTCAATTCTGTACTCCGGATATTTCTTATGCAGGTTTTCCGCTACCATTATTGTGCTATCCATATAAGACAGGAAGCGATCATCATATTGGGTGCTTTTTGTATTAGGCATAATCTTCCACCACTCACTAAGGCCCAGCAAAAAATAGGGAAGCGGGTGCCAGGCATACTTTTGCTTAAACCATCTGAATTGCTGCTCCGCTTTCTCAAACTTAAAGTTATAGAGATCGTTCAAAGCCTGTGTGGTTTCAATCTGCATGGTAATGTCAGATATGAGAATAATGGTTGTATCCTTCTTGACTTGTGCTTGGGAGACACTGGAAAAGAAAACCAGAAATAGTAATAGAATTAAAAGATATTGAGCAGGCTTTAAATTGGCCACAGACCAGCCTATCGGCCCGCCTCCCGAAGTCGCACGGAGGGCAGGCAAGGCAGGTTCACAGATAATAAAATAACTATTTTTGTTGTTCACGAATTCCCACAAAGTTGATAATTAAAAATCTAAGTAACATTTTTTAAATACTGCAATAAATCACTGAGTTAAATACCCCATGCAAACGTTCGAAGAGTCAAAATCGTTATTCGCAGCCAATAAAAGGCTGACTTTTATTTTACTGTGTCTGATTACTTTTCTCCTTCTCTATGTTAAAAAGACTTTTATTGAAAACGAGACTGCCGCTTTTGAATTTCTGCAAGACCGCCCGGAAGGTGGCATTCTTCAGATCATAAGTGCTCTTCAGTTTCTCACCATACCGTTCATCTATCTTTGGAAATTTACGGTCATTGCTTTCGTGATTTGGGTAGGGTGTTTCATGTTTGGCTACCGCGTTACCTACAGCCAGTGCTGGGGAATTACCGTTGTTTCTGAATTTGTTTTCATCATTCCGGAATTGCTGAAGATCGGATGGTTCCTTTTCATTGAAACCGATCCTAATCTGTTGGACATTCGGGCATTCTATCCATTTTCTATGATGAACTTTGCGGACTACTCAGAAGTGAGCCCGCAGTATGTATATCCTCTTAAAGCCCTTAATCTCTTTGAGATTTTCTACTGGATATTGTTGGTGACAGGTGTTCATTTTTTTTCCCGCAAGGAAAAGAAACAAGCCTGGATCATTGTGCTGTGCTCTTACGTGTTAATCTTTTTACTTTGGATACTGTTCTATATCGTTGTTTACAAATAGTCCAAAAGACGGAAAAGTCCGAAAGTCAGGGGTTTAGCACTTCGCACTTCCGTCTTTCTAACTTCCGGACTTCGGACTATTTTCCCTATTTTCGCCCCTCAAATTCGATTAAAACTGCATGAACTTTCAGAAATTCAATAACATCACGGGTTGGCTTGTATTTGGCATCGCGTTGATTACCTACTGCATCACCTTCGAAGAAACCGCCAGTTATTGGGATGTAGGCGAGTTCATTGCTGTTTCTTATAAACTCATGGTTTCACACCCTCCAGGAGCTCCTTTGTTCATGTTGATGGGTCGCATTTTCTCCTTTCTGGCTCTTGGCGATGTTACCAAGGTTGCTTATTGGATTAATTTTATGAGTGTGCTGGCCAGCGCATTCACTATCCAGTATTTGTTCTGGTCTATTAACTT
>JANOQK010000339.1:0-3972 GCA_031414855.1 Bacteroidia bacterium
CTCGGAGGTTACCGAAATTTTGCCACCATGATTTTCAATTATCTTATACGTGATGGAAAGCCCCAAACCTGTTCCTTCACCGGGCGGCTTTGTGGTAAAAAAAGGATCACTTATTTTAAGAAGATTCTCCTTTGAAATACCACATCCCGTATCCGAAATTGAAACCGAAAAGTTTCCCTCGTCAATAGTAGTTTTAATACGAATGATACCATTCCCGGAAATAGCTTGCTCAGCATTTGCCAGAATGTTAAGAAAGGCTTGATGCAACTTGCCTTCATTTCCCAATATAATTGGGGCGGTCGGACAATACTCTTTGTGAAGCTCGATATGATGTTTCAGTTTGTTACCCAGTATCACCAAACAGTTGTCAAGAATTTTATGAATGTCGCAAGACTCATTTTGCAACTCACTTTGTCTGCTGAAATGACTTAACCCTTTTAAGATAACAGATGCCCGATTAACACCTTCATTAATAATTTCTATAAAGGGTTTTACCTCGATCTTTTCCTTATCGGGCAGATGTTGCAATTGCATCTCTAAAGCATTAACTCCACCTTTAATAAAGTTTAATGGATTGTTAAGTTCATGAGCAACTCCGGATGAAAGCACCCCAAGTGATGCCATCTTCTCTGCCTGCACAAGTTGATATTGAGCCCTCTGAAGATCGTTCAAAGCATCTTTCAAATGATCATTACTCTTTTTGAGTTCTTGATTCAAACCGGATAGTACGTCATTGCTTTCTGCGAGCTCCTCAGATTGGGTTTGTACTTCCTCATTCTTTTCCTGAATTTCGAAATTCATTTTTTTCAAACGTTTGCCAAACCTGTAATAGAAGATAGCCATCCCTATTAGAATTATTAAACCAGCAACCACCACATAAAAGAGAATTTTTTGTTTTTGCGCCTGGGCTTTTGCTAAAAGATTGTCCTTATTTAATAAAGTTATTTCCTGCTCTTTTTTCTCCACCTCATATAAGGTTTGAAATGATGCAAAATTCTGAGAAGTTTGCTTGCCTGAAATAGAATCCGACAGCTCAATAAATTTTTTATAATAGCCAATGGCCTCACTTGGTTTACCCGTTTTTTGAAGAAAGTCGGCCATTTCAAAATAGCTTTTTCGTAACACATCACTGGCTGTTGACGGAATCGCAAATGTTAAAGCCTTGTCCAAATAAAATTTCGTGGAATCAAGATTCCCTTGCAGATTATAGGTCCTCCCGAGCTGGTAATAATAACTGCTTCTTCCGATATTGTCTCCTATTGATTCATCAATTTTTGCTCCTTCCCACAAAAATGGCAAAGCTTTAGAATACTCCTTTCTGTTCGTAAACAATTCTCCTATATTATATAAACTTGAAGATACCTCCACCTTATCTCCAATGCGGAAGCGTTCTTTAAGACTCATCTGGTGATAATAAAGTGAGGAGTCATAGTTACCCTTTTTCATTTGAATAAGGCCTCTTACATTTAAACAACCTGCCAGCCTCAGATCCTGCTTCTCGCGTTTAAAAACTACTTGAGCTTTCTCAATGTATTGTCCGGCTAGCATCCAATTGTTCATCCTATAAAATACCCACGCCAGTTCATAATAAACCTGTGCTGCCAAATACTGGTAAGATGACTTTTCGGCAATTGCCAACGATTTTGATAGCGACTCCATCGCAAGAACATAATAACCTTGCTCTTCATATGCCTCTCCCATCCGGTATAATAACCGGGCTAGTTCATATCTATAATTTAATTTTCGATTATAGCCCAATACCTCAGTCCAATTCTTCAAAGCATTTTGCAAGTCTCCCCTGTTGTAATAAATCTCTCCCATGTTAAGGACATATTGTACATTAACCGAGCTTGCCGATGAGGAGGCCTTCAGCGCCATGTTATAATAATTTTCAGCCTTTTCGTAATCATATATTTGGCTATAACAACTTCCCATTAAAATCCAAACGTCTGGCAACACACCTGGGTCGTTCATTGATTCGCGTAATCGAAGTGCTTCTTTTATTTCAAGCAAGGCAGAATCTGGTTTATTCAGGATCAAGTAATACCGACCCATGTTCATTTTCACAATGGATTGATAAAATACGTTTGGCTTTTGAAGAATAACTTTTTCTGCTTGCTGGTAGAAATTATAAGACGAGTCAAACACTCCTTTATCCCGAAAAACATTTCCTAACTGGATGAAAGAGTAAGCTTGTAGATTATTATCTTTTAATTCGATGCCCCGCTTAAGGGACTCGTTAAATTTTTCGCGCGCATTACCCAATTCCCCGCTAAACAAAAAATAAACTCCGCGGTAGGCTGTTGCCCATCCTTCCCCTGGCCGGTCTCCAATTTTACGAGAGAGTTCCAAAGCAAGTTGGGTTGAGGCTCCTGCCTTATCCACATCAAAACCAAAAAAGCTAAATGACAATTGATTCAGAAGTTCTACCTTCTTTTTTGTATCTCCTTCCTTATCAATAAGACGTTGCAGGCTATCTGTTTTAACAGTTTGACCTGGGGCCACGAAGGAGAGGTAAATAAATAGTAGACTAAGAAAGAGCCGCACAAAAGGTATTGAAGGGTGCCAAATTAATGATATTTTCAATAGTAAAGACTGCTTTTTCCTTAATAGGAAGGACTACCTCTTTCTGATTGCGCCTCTCACAGCCTCTGCTGTCCAGGGATCATCGGGCCAGGAATGTTTTGGGTAGCGCCTTCGTAATTCACTTCGCACCTCATGGTAGATCGTATGCCAAAAACTCTTTAAGTCTTGGGTTACTTGAACAGGCTTATAACCCGGTGAGAGCAAATGCAATAAAATTTTTATCCTGCCTTCATTTATAGTTGGAGTTTCCAGTAAACCAAACAGCTCTTGTAGTCGCACCTCCATAATGGGCAAGCCTCCATCATTTAAGTAAGTTAGCTTTATCTGAGAACCGCTAGGAACTGATAACCGTGATGGTGCAAGCTTATCAAGCCTAGTGTTTAACTCCCATGAAAGTATTCCATTTAAAATGGGTTGCAACTCTAATCGCTGAAAATCAATTCGCTTCGAAACATTAATCAGATAAGGTGATAACCAATCTTCGACTGTCAATATTAAATTTTCATCGGTTACATCAGGCCATCCTTCATCTGATCTCCAGGCGCGCAGGCTCAATACCCGGGCTTGCCACTCCTCTTGTGCTTCACCCCAATTAAAAAGCTTCAAACCCTCTTCACGAACAGCATCACATAAAATTTTAATACGCAGTTCTTCTGGAATAGTTGTTACCGGTTTAGACGATAGAACAACATTTCCAATTCGTTTTTCCAATGAAGCTGCAATCATGCCGCGTTCTGTATCCCATTTAATATTCTTATGTTCTTTAGCTCTGCTTACCAAATCTTCCTCATGAACAGGTGCACCCAAAAAGATTTTTCCTTCTCCTCCTCCACTATCTAATTGAGCCGCAACTAACCAACTCTCACGCAACAAAGGATCATGCTCTGGCAAACGAACAACTCGTCCACTGGTGAGTTTATAACGTACACTATGCTTTTCCATTTGCCTGGCTATGCGTTCAGGATATGCTTCTGCCAATAGTTTTCCTACAACCGAATCAATCACCGTTGAGTTATCGACCTGAAGTTTAAAATGCTTTCGCCACGATGAAGCCAGTCGTTCAATTCTCTCAAGTGTATTTCGCTCTGCAGAAACTCGTTCTCCACTTCTCCATTTGCGTAATACCTCTACTCGCAGTGATAAATCAGCGCCTGATTCCTTTGCCAACGGATCACGTTCTTCCAACAATGCTGCAATGTCTGTTGCAAGAACAACTTCACTTTTTATGAGAGCAGGTGACAATAGCATATGCCCAATGCGTGGATGCGTTGGCAACCTCAGCATCTCCTTTCCACGAGCTGTGATCTTATTATTTTGCAGGGCTTCCAGTTCAGTAAGTAATTCTCTTGCTTGACTAACTGCACCTGCAGGCGGTGGCGTGATCCA
>JANOQK010000340.1:0-11133 GCA_031414855.1 Bacteroidia bacterium
GCCACGACCTTCAGGTCGTGGAACAAATGAAAACAAATTAATAGGGGCTTTAGCCCAATATAATTTTGGCTGAAGCCAAATATTTTCCTTTATATATTTCCCCGACCTAAAGGTCGGGGCTATTGCATAATCTGGGTTTAAATGTTTGGATAGCGAGGTGACCAACCTAATATTTGGTTCATTTCTCCGAATAGAAAATGGATACGAATAAGTTCAAAATAAAAAAGCTGATTCGTTGGAATCAGCTTTAGTGGAGAATATCGGAGTCGAACCGATGACCTCTTCCATGCCATGGAAGCGCTCTAGCCAGCTGAGCTAATCCCCCAAGGGGTGCAAATATATTCAAAATCTTGTGACAGCAAATTGCGTGGACTTCACAACTTGGATCATTTCTTCTCAGCCAATTTCCTCATGGCTCTCACGCGTTCTGGATCAACAGTTCTGACTTTAAATTCAGAGCCCTCATCAGAACCCATTCCAGCAATCTGGGGATTTCGATAGGTCATACCGCTTTCGCGGGATGAGGTGCCTGAGAAATGAATTTCGGTGGCCTTAGATTTTATTAAAATTTGCTGAACGGTATTTTCATTCACACCGGAACCAGGCATGATGGCAATACGTCCATTGGCTTTCTTGATCAATTCACCAATAAGGTCTGCGCCTTTCAAAGCTTGCGCCTGCTGACCTGCTGTAAGTATTCTATCAAACCCTACTTCAATGCAATCTTCAAGTGCTTCGAAAGGATCGCGTGTCATATCAAAGGCGCGATGGCATGTAACCTTTAAAGGCCGAGCCTTGTCAATTAATTCCTTGCATCGCTTTTTATCAATTGTGCCATCAGGATTTAGAATTCCAAACACCACTCCATCCACACTTAACTTTTGACATTGGGAGATATCGCGCTTCATGGAATGAAATTCATAATTAGTATAATGGAAATCTCCGCCACGCGGACGAATCATCACATACACATCCAGATTTACATTTTGTCTTACCGCTTCAATTGTTCCATAAGATGGTGTTGTTCCACCTTCTCCAGGATTATCACAAAGTTCAATACGGTCAGCTCCGCCTTCCTGCGCTTTAAGGGCGGATTCAATGTTATATACTACAATCTCAATTGTCATACTTTCTTCTTTGTGATCTTTGCACCTTTTCTTCACGACCTTTGTGGTTGAAAATATAAACCACAGAGAACACAAAGAGCATAGAGGTGATCAATAATAACTTTTTGCTTCAAATAGTTTATTATCTATTTCGCTAGACTTCACAGCAAATGTAAATCCCTTTTGCAAGGCAAACGCGCCATGCTCTCCGTTTTTATTTAAGGCTAAAAATCCTACTTGTATTTCTTTGGATTTAACAGGCTGATTCTTAACAATACGAGCCACTGCCTTTTCGCAAGCTTCTTGTGGAGAGTTTCCCTGGCGCATCAACTCTACCACTAAATGAGAACCTACAATGCGAATTACTTCCTCACCAACACCAGTTGAGGTGGCAGCGCCAATTTCATTATCCACATATACTGCCGCGCCAATAATAGGTGAGTCTCCTACCCTTCCATGCATCTTATAGGCCATGCCACTAGTCGTGCAAGCACCGGATAGATTTTGTTTTCCGTCCAATGCCACAATACCAATCGTATCATGATTTTCAATATTCGCTACAGGCTTATATTGAGCTGTCTTCAACCACTCTTTCCAGGCTTTCTCAGATTCAGGCGTCAATAATTTTTCTTTTTTAAACCCATTCGCCAATGCAAATTGCAGCGCTCCCTCACCCACCAAAAAAACGTGCGGTGTTTTCTCCATCACCTTTCTCGCAACAGAGATAGGATGAACGATGTGCTCGAGACAAGCCACAGCACCACAATTGGCAAACTCATCCATGATGCACGCATCTAGCGTCACACGACCATCACGATCGGGTAAGCCACCTAACCCAACAGAAGTTTCTTTTGGATCGCCTTCAGGAACTCGGGCGCCAGCTTCCACCGCATCCAATGATCTTCCACCGGCTGCTAGTATTTTCCATGCTTCTGCATTGGCACCTACACCGAAGTTCCAGGTGGAAACAACAACAGGCTTTGTGGCTTTCGTTGATTTAAATCCTGCAAACAGTTTGGTTACTGGCGCCAGAGAAGCAAACGTTCCAAGCTGGAGAAATTTTCTGCGTGTTGTCATGCTGTTAACGGTTAATGGAGAATTGTTAATCTTAAATAAGTGAGCTATTAATTGAATAAGGGGCTAGGCGTAAATACCCTCAATTATAACTAAATCAGAATCTTAATTAATCAATAATTCTTCTGGCGGTACGAAAGCGTGTTTCATAGTACTCTGAATACAGATTAGTCTCTACAACGCCTAACGAAGTAGAAGCATGAATGAATTTCACGTTGTCTTTTCCTTTCACTTCAGTAATAATGCCCACGTGTGTGATCTCCCGTCTTTTCTTGCCGGTAGCAAAAAAAACCAAGTCGCCTGGTTTCACATCCTTCTTTTTCACTTTTTCGCCAACTTCAGCCTGCGCATCCGCTGTTCGTGGCAGGGTGAGGTTAACCGCCTGAAAGGCATTTCCGGTTAATCCGGAACAGTCCATTCCGGAACGCGTAGTACCACCATATTTATAAGGAGTTCCCGTAAACGTTCGCGCAGCCTTAATAACCTCTTTTACTTGTTGCTCTCTTATCTTGGCTTTGCGCGAGGCGCAATCGCTGAATAGAATTAAAATGAAGATGAAAAGTCCGAGCCTGTAAAAAGTTACTACTGCGCTAAAGCTACGTAGTACATGGAATTGCGTAATTTTGCGGCCGAACGTATAACTCATAATCGAGACAAAGCTACATTATTGATGGCACACACTAAAGAGATGGAAACTGCTACTTCTATTGGTATCCGTGAGGAGATTATCAGCCAATTTCAGGCCATTGTTGGCAAAGAAAATCTGATTCTGGAAGAAGAGGCTCGTCATGAATATTCACATGATAAGACGGAAGACTATTCCTTCATGCCAGATGTGGTTTTGAAGCCCTGCACCCCGGAGGAAATCAGTGGTATCCTTAAAGTTTGCAACACCTACAAATTACCAGCTACTCCACGTGGAGCAGGAACTGGATTAAGCGGTGGGGCGCTGCCCGTAAAGAAAGGAGTCGTTATCTCTATGGAGCGATTCAACAAGATTTTGCATATCGATGAATTGAACCTGCAGGCTACTGTGGAGCCAGGTGTGATCACCGAAGTATTTCAAAATGCCGTAAAGGAAAAAGGTTTGTTCTATCCTCCCGATCCAGCCAGTCGCGGTTCTTGTTTTTTAGGAGGTAACCTAGCCAATAATTCCGGTGGCCCGAAAGCGGTGAAGTATGGAGTGACCCGCGATTACGTGATCAATATGCAGGTGGTCTTGCCTACCGGAGAAATTATCTGGACAGCAGCGAATGTTTTAAAAAACTCAACAGGGTATAATCTCACACAACTCATGTGTGGCAGCGAAGGCACTTTGGGTATCATCACCAAAATTGTTTTCAAACTACGCGGCTTTCCGCAGAAGAACGTATTAATGATGATTCCATTCAGCACGAATGAAGAGGCGTGTAAGGCGATATCAGCCATTTTTGTAGCTGGCTTAACTCCATCCGGAATGGAATTTTTTGAACGCGAGGCGGCTGCAAAAACATTTGAATATTGCGCGAAAGTTTTAAACAGTCCTGTGACTACAACGCTATCAGAAAACATGAATGCCTATGTGCTTTGTGAATTGGATGGCAATGATGAAGAGGTATTGATGCGCGATGCCGAACGTGTGATGGCTGTAGTCGAAAAATTTGAAGTAGGAGAAGTTCTTTTTGCTGAAAGCACGGCCCAAAAAGAAGAACTGTGGAAAATCCGAAAAAATATTTCGCCCGCAGTAAATTGGTACACACTTACTAAGTCCGATGATGTTGTTGTTCCAAGAGCTAACATGCCCAAACTAATTTCAGGTATAAAGGAAATCGGAAAACAATACGGATTCAATACAGTTTGCTTTGGTCACTTAGGAGATGGTAATCTTCACGTGAATATTTTGAAAGAGAACATTAGCGAAGAAGATTGGGAAACAAAAATCCCCGAAGGCATTGGCGAAATATTTAAACTAACCGTTAGCCTTGGCGGAACTCTTTCCGGAGAACACGGCATTGGAATTGCAAAACGTCCATACATGCCAATTGCGATGAGTGAAGTGAACTTGAACCTCATGCGTGGAATAAAGAAAGTGTTTGACCCAAATGGCATTTTGAATCCCGGCAAAATATTTTAAAGAAAACAATTAACCAATTTCCAATTACTTCCTTCTTAACCAGACTTCATGGAATTACTTAAATCTCTAATTGATTTTGTTCTGCATATTGATCAACACCTCATCGAAATCGTGCACGACTATCAAATGTGGACATATCTAATACTATTCTTGATCATCTTCGCTGAAACTGGTTTAGTAGTCACTCCTATTCTACCTGGAGATTCACTACTTTTTGCGACTGGTGCCGTTGTTGCAAAACCTGAATCAGGATTAAGTATCGTCCTAATGTGTGGCCTGCTCGCTATCGCAGCTGTATTAGGAGATTTGGTGAATTATCATATTGGGAAATTCATTGGCGTCAAGGCGTTTAGCGGAAACTACAAACTTCTTAAAAAAGAATACCTGCTTAAGACACATGAATTTTATGAAAAGCATGGTGGTAAAACCATAATCTATGCCCGTTTTGTGCCAATCATCAGAACCTTTGCTCCCTTTGTGGCAGGAGTTGGTAGCATGAGCTATGCAAAATTTGCATCCTTTAATGTGGTTGGAGGAATTGCATGGATAAGTAGTTTTCTATTTCTGGGATACTTCTTTGGTGGGTTTCCTGTTATCAAAGAGAATTTTACCCTCGTCATATTTGCCATCATTTTCATTTCAATACTACCACCTATCATTGAAATCATTCGTAGGAAAAAATAGGAAACCTAGAAATCAATATTGATCCAATCGGAATCACAACCCAGAAAAACTCATTCTTCTTCGGGCTGGAAACGCACTAAATAAAAAGAGAGACGCAATATTACGTCTCTCTTTTCATTTTCCTGAGCTTCCATTATTCCTTAAAGGAACGGAGAGAGCCAAAATAATAATGCAAGCCCATTTGCACACCCACCAGGCAGTTTGCCCTACCACCAAATATCTCCGAAAAATCTCCTGATTTAAGCGAACTAATAACATCCTCATTTCGCATGTCTGTCAAGCTATAGTTGACTCTAACTTGCGTTGACAAGTACAAATGCTTTGACAGATCAATATCCAATCCGAAAGCTGCAACCAACTGAAATTCTTTGGCCTTAAAATCACCAGCTTGTTTGGTGAGCAAGTCACGTGAAGGAATATCAGCAGGTATCTTATACGTTCCATTGCCATTGTCAACGGCCGTAGGATAATCTTGTTTGATGGTTTCAAAATCCACTCCGGAAGGCATTTCAAAATTCCCAGCTTCGGTCACGAGGCTCTCCACACCTTTATTCAGAATAGATAATTGAGGACCAAAATTAAAGTTACCTCTGGCCTTTCCTGATCCTCCACCTGAAAACTTCATCAAAAGGGGAAGATTAATATACTGCATGTCAATTTTTCTTGTACCTGATACCTCCTTGGCTGTATTTATAACCGCATAAATTTGCCCCTGATTAGAGAGTATAGATTCAAGCTGAAGACCAAATTTTTTTCCGATATCCACTCCATAATTAAAACCTATTGGAGATGTTTGATAGGTATACGTGCCATTTGTAACGAGGATCTTCACTTAGCCCTTTATCCAACACAAAAGTTGCATTATAGGCTGTCGTAATACCTACGTGTACCTAGGCGTGAGCTTGCAATCCAATTATTAAAAGAGTTGACGCGATAATCCAAGACATCTTTGATTTCATATAATTTTTTTTTCTTAATTAAAATTATTGTTCAGAAAGTAACCAAAGCTAAAATGAAAGTTTATCCAAAATGACGAGGGTGTAAGATCAATGTAATTATTGTTTGATAATATAAATTTTTTGGGCATCGTAAGGCAAGAATGAATAAATAGGCTTTATTTTTTTGCCCCTCAACTTTAGATACCTTTGACTATTAAATCGATCGACTAATCAAATGTGTGGCATAACAGGGATCTTTGCATTTAACTTAGTCGGTAAATTCAACATGATCAATCTCGCGACCGCCACCATGGCGCTGGAGAAACGAGGTCCTGATCATCAGGGCTTATATTCAGATCAATACATAGGATTAGGACATAGGAGGCTATCCATCATTGATACCAGCGCATCGGCAAATCAGCCTATGTGGGATGAGACCGGACGATATTGCATTATCTTTAACGGTGAGATATTCAATTTTCATGAACTAAGGAAAGACTTGGAACGTAAAGGCTTTTCCTTTGCTACCCACTCCGATACAGAAGTTTTACTGAAGCTTTATATTCATGAAAAGGAAAAGTGCCTTCATCAACTCAATGGCTTTTTCGCCTTTTGCGTTTACGACAAGCAAGATCAAACATTTTTTTTAGCCAGAGACAGATACGGCATTAAACCACTACTTTATGTAATGGATGATGACAAATTTCTATTTGCATCCGAAATGAAATCCATTCTGGCATATGGTATAGAAAAAGAACTCGATTATACTTCCCTTCATACCTACCTTCAACTCAATTATATTCCAGCACCTCGCACCATTTTTAAAAAAGTAAAAAAATTATTACCCGGACACTATATAGAAGTTAGAAGTCAGAAGTTAGAAGTCAGAAAGTATTATCAGATACCTTATACCCGTTCGGATTATAAACAAGAAGAGCCAATCTCTTACGAAAATGCAAAGCTTAAACTTTCTTCGTTGCTGGAAGCCTCCGTTCAAAGAAGACTAGTCGCGGATGTTCCGCTTGGTGCATTTTTAAGTGGAGGAATTGATTCTTCGGTGATTACTGCATTGGCGAGCAAGCACAAGCCAGACCTTCATACCTTTTCCATTGGCTTTCGCGATGAAAAATTTTTTGATGAGACAGAATATGCCCGATTGGTAGCCAATCATTTCAAAACAGATCATACCGTTTTCTCTCTATCGAATGACAATCTATATGAACACGTCCATTCCATATTAGATTATATCGATGAACCCTTTGCTGATTCCTCCGCTATCAATGTTTATATCTTAAGTAAAGAAACTCGCAAGCATGCTACTGTGGCGCTTTCGGGCGATGGTGCAGATGAACTATTAGCAGGCTATAACAAACATAAAGCATTCCATCGCATCCTAAACAGAGGATGGAAGGAAAACGCAGTCGGTTCATTACTTCCACTATGGAAGCTTCTGCCAAAATCCAGAAACAACCCATTGGCGAATAAAGCCAGACAACTTCAGCGGTTTGCAGAAGGAGTTAAGCTTTCTTCTAAAGATCGCTATTGGAACTGGGCAGGATTTGCCAATGAAAGTAAGGCTTTAGGATTGTTTTCAGAAACGTCTCTTCAGCAGTTTGCGGAATCAGAATACAATGCCTTTAAAGCAGACTTGCTACACACTATTCCTAATAAGGAAACCATCAACCATATTCTTCTGACAGACATGGAATTGGTTTTATCAAACGACATGTTGACCAAAGTGGATTTGATGAGCATGGCTAACAGTTTAGAAGTGCGCGTTCCCTTTCTGGATTTCGAAGTAGTTAATTTCCTTTTCACTCTTCCCTCTGATTTCAAAATCAATTCAAGTCTTCGAAAAAGAATATTGCAAGACACCTATAAAGATATTCTACCTGTTCAACTTTACAATCGACCCAAGAAGGGATTTGAAGTACCGCTGCTAAAATGGTTTCAAAAAGAAATGAAATCACTCATCATGGACGACTTACTTTCGGAAAAATTCATCACCGAACAAAACATCTTTAACTACATCGAGATCAAAAAATTAAAGCAAAAGCTTTTCTCTTCCAATCCCGAAGACATTCACGCTCGCATTTGGGGGTTAATTGTATTTCAATGGTGGTGGAAGAAATATATTTAGAATTTAGAATTTAGAATTTAGAATTTAACTAAATGAAAAATCTACTGCGCATCGAAGAAGCTTTTATGCTTGGCCTCGCACTCTATCTCAATTCTTATTTACCATTTGCTGGATGGGTGTTTTGGGCTTTGTTCCTGCTGCCAGACATTGGAATGCTAGGGTATCTGGTCAATCCGAAAATTGGTGCCTTCACCTATAATATACTTCATCACAAAGGAATTGCCATTGCTGTATACCTCACCGGTTATTTACTCATCATTCATGAACTTACCTTGGTGGGTGTGGTCTTATTCGGTCACAGTTCATTCGACAGGATTTTTGGCTATGGCCTAAAGTTTGAAGATCACTTCAAGCACACCCATTTGGGATGGTTGGGAAAACAAAAGCTTGATACTTGATGCTAGCATCCAGTATCAAGAACCCAGTATCTTACTTATTCGCTTTTGCCCACATGTCTCTAAGCGTAACAGTGCGATTGAATATCAGCTTACCTCCTTTCGAATCGGAGTCCATACAAAAGTATCCGGTGCGGATGAATTGAAATCGATCTTCCAGTTTTGCATGAGCCAATGCAGGCTCTGCGTAAATCTTTGGCAACACTTTAAGTGATTCCGGATTGAGATGGTTTTTAAAATCATCTTCAATTTGGTTGAGGTCTTCCACTTTGAAGAGACGATCGTACAATCGCACTTCAATTTCCAATGCCTGCGGAACACTCACCCAGTGAATAACTCCTTTTACTGCAATACCTGAAACATCTGACCCACTTTTGCTTTCAGGAACGTAGGTGCAGCGAAGTTCCGTTATCTTTCCTGAGTTGTCTTTTATTACTTCTTCACACTTAATGATGTAAGCACTCTTTAATCTCACCATTTGGCCTGGTGCCAGACGAAAGTACTTTTTTGCCGGTACTTCCATGAAATCTTCGCGCTCGATGAATAGCTCGCGACTGAATGGCATTTCACGGGAGCCTGTAGCCTGATCCTCAGGATTATTTTCACTTGGCAACATTTCCGATTTGCCTTCCGGGTAATTCGTGATAACCACTTTCAGTGGATCGGCAACTACCATTCTTCGCAAAGCAGTCTTATTGAGGTCTTCGCGCACACAAAATTCAAGCAAACCAATATCAATCAAATTTTCCCTTTTCGCCACACCAATCTTATCACAAAATTCGCGGATACTTTCAGGAGTATAACCTCTTCTGCGCATGGCCGTGATGGTAGGCATGCGTGGATCATCCCATCCGCTTACATTCTTATCCTGCACGAGTTGCAATAACTTACGCTTACTCATAACTGTGTAGGTCAAGTTAAGCCGAGCAAACTCATATTGATGTGAGGGATAGATATCAAGGTTGGCAATAAACCAATCGTACAATTCACGATGCGGAATAAATTCAAGCGTACAAATACTATGCGTTATATTTTCAATGGCATCGCTTTGTCCATGTGCAAAATCATACATCGGGTAGATACACCACGCATCTCCAGTGCGATGATGATGAGCATGCTTGATCCTGTAAATAATAGGGTCGCGCATGTGCATATTGGGACTTGCCAAGTCAGCTTTTGCCCGTAGTACTTTCTCTCCATCCCTATACTTTCCCTCCTTCATCTCGACAAACAATCGCAAATTCTCATCTATGCTTCTGCTTCGATACACATTGGCCGATCCCGGTTTTGTTGGAGTTCCTTTTTGCTGAGCGATCTCATCGCTTGTGCTATCATCCACGTAGGCTAGTCCTTTTTTAATAAGGGAAACGGCAAACTCATAGAGGTGACCAAAATAGTCGGAAGCATAAAATTCATTGCTCCAGTTAAAACCAAGCCATTGAACATCATTCTTGATACTATCAACATATTCAGTTTCCTCCGTAATGGGGTTGGTATCATCAAAGCGCAGGTTGGTCTTGCCGCCATATTTCAACGCCAACCCAAAGTTGAGACAAATACTTTTGGCATGCCCCAAATGCAGATAGCCATTGGGCTCAGGAGGAAAGCGCGTAACAATGCTCTGGTACTTGCCGCTCTTCAGATCGTTTTCTACAATTTCTTCCAGGAAGTTTAAACTCTTTTCGTCCGCCATAGCCTTAAATTAAAGGCTGTAAAGTTAAAAAGGCTTTCCGAATTAGAGGGAAAAATAAAAAGAGATACTAATGGCTACCCGAAATACGCATCTTCAACTTCTTGTTCAACTCATCCACTGAGTTTTTGAAGTTGGCATCTGTTTTCATCATGTCCTCAACAGATTCCAGCGCGTGGATTACTGTGCTATGGTCTCGGCCACCAAAATTTTCTCCGATGAGGGCAAGTGTAAGTTGGGTATAGCGTTTGCAAAAATACATAGCTACCTGGCGCGGAATAACGATTTCACGTTTTTTCAATTTCCCCTTCATCAACTCCAGGTCAACTTTGAAATATTCACCAACTGTCTTTTGGATAAAATCCACACTGACATCGGATTGAATTTCCTTGACGATGTTTTTAAGAACTTCTTTGGCGAGTTCAAGGTCAATTTCCTTTTTCAGCAGGGTGGCATGAAAAATCATGGAGTTCAACACGCCTTCCATGTCACGCAGATTCGTGTCTACGGAATAGGCAAGATATTCGGCTACTTCGGTCGGAATTTCTATACCATCCGACTCCATTTTATTGTGAATGATGGCCAGTTTGGTCTCAAAATCAGGTTCTTGTAAATCCGCGGTAAGACCCCATTTAAAACGCGACAGTAATCTCTCCTGGAATCCTTTCAGATCGCGAGGAGGGCAATCACTGGTCATTATAATCTGCTTGCCCGACTGATGAAGCTGATTAAAAATATGAAAGAAGATCTCCTGGGTCTTTTCACGGCCAGCCAAAAACTGCACATCATCTAGGATCAAAAGATCTACCTGCAGGTAAAAGTTCTGGAACTCCTGCATTTTGTGATTTTGAAGGGCATTTAAAAACTGGTTAGTAAAATCATTTTGATCTACATACAAAACAATTTTTTCGGGCAGGTTCTTTTTAATTTCATTTCCGATAGCCTGAACCAAGTGGGTTTTTCCAACCCCAACTCCTCCGTATAGCATTAGCG
>JANOQK010000341.1:0-3487 GCA_031414855.1 Bacteroidia bacterium
CATATCTCATAAGACCTTATTGTTAGCAGACTTACATTTTGGCAAGATCAACCATTTTAGAAGGTCTGGAATACCCGTTCCTTCAAAAGCGAATGATAGAAATTCGGAATATCTAATTGATTTACTCAATCAGGTGAAGCCGGAGCGTGTGATTTTTTTAGGGGATTTGTTTCACAGCCACTACAATGAAGAATGGGAGGTGTTGGGCCAGGTACTCCAACATTTTTCATCGTGTAGTTTTGAATTGGTGAAAGGGAATCATGACATCATGAGCAAACTTCAATATGAAAGACATCGAATGAAAGTTCATGAAGAGGCGTTGAAAATTGGCCCCTTTATACTTACTCATGTGCCCTTGGAAAATACTCGCGATGATTATTATAATCTGGCAGGTCACATTCATCCGGGGGTTCACTTATCTGGCAAAGGAAGACAGTCATTGACACTACCTTGCTTTTATTTTGGCGAGCGTCAGGGTATTATGCCTGCATTTGGTTCGTTTACAGGACTAGCTAAGATCACCCCCAAAAAAAATGATCGGATATTTGTGATAGCGGATGGTAAAATTTTAAGAGTGGATGGTAAAATTCAAAATTGAATCCATGTAATTTTTGAATTTTGAATACTTGATTATGGTAAAATATTTCTTTGGATTACTTTTTATAACCTCAACGGTATTCTCGCAAGACACTACCCGTTTGTCAATCATATTTGTTGGCGACATCATGCAGCATGATTCTCAAATAGCTGCCGCCTATGACACACTGACTAAAGGATATGATTACGCATCTTGTTTCCAGTATGTAAAACCTTACTTGGATTCGGCTGATGTTGCCATCGGAAATTTGGAAGTAACGCTTGCAGGTCTTCCATACAAAGGTTATCCGCAGTTTAGTGCACCGGATGAGCTTGTAAAAACGCTTAGAGATGTTGGCTTTGATGTGCTGGTCACAGCCAATAATCATTGCGTGGATCGGGGAAGGAATGGTTTGGAACGAACAATCATGATGTTAGATAGTGTGGGTATTTCTCACACAGGTACATTTGTTGATACCGTAAATCGGTTGAACGATTATCCGCTCATAATCCAGAAGAATAATTTCATTCTCTCCATACTCAATTACACTTACGGAACCAATGGTATGCCAGTTGTGAAACCTAATATGGTTAACCTTATAGATACGGCTGCTATCAGAATGGATTTGTTAAAAGCGAACGAGTCCGATCCAGATGCAATCATTGTTTTCATGCATTGGGGAGCAGAGTATCAGAGTTTGCCTTCGAAGTTTCAGAAAGAGATTACTGATTTTTGCTTTTTGCATGGCGCAAAGCTGGTGATTGGCTCACATCCCCATGTGTTACAACCTATGGAATGGAGAAAAGAGACGGATCAGTTTGTTGCCTATTCGCTAGGCAATTTTGTTTCGGGGCAGCGCAAACGATATACAGATGGCGGAGTAATGCTAAATATTGATCTGGAAAAAATTACTCAATCTGATAGTAGCTCAGCAACTCATATCACCAACTCAGGCTATCAGTTGGAGTGGGTGTATCGAACCTCGGGAAAGAACAAAAAATATGTTATGCTTCCTGCAAGCGAATTTGAAAGAATACTTTCTGAAACGGAAGTTGATTCTGAATCGCCAGAGCTATTATTACCTGTGGCCGATAAGAAAGCCTTTCAATTATTTCTGGATGATTCAAGAGGACTTTTTAAGAAGCATAATCTCAATGTAGACGATTTAAAATTGCTCAACCATTAAACTCTAAATGTTAAACTTTAAACTTTCAGCTTTAAGGTTTGAACTTTAAACTTCTAACCTACCGTCTTCTCTTCTTACCACCACCTTGTTTTCCTCCTCCTTGCTTTCCACCTCCGCTTGTGAAGATCAATCCAATAGAAAATTCAAGTCCGGTAAAATCAACTTTGGCATCTTGGAAATTGGCTGGCAAAGTTTGATTAGTTCCGTTTAGCGTGCCACCAGAGTAGGTGCCGGTAAGTGGAAACTTGGCCTGACTGGATAGGTAGTTGGTCTCTAATGAAATGCCAACCTGATTGGTTACAAACACCGTAAGCTCAGCTCCAAACAGAAATCCAAAACCAGGATGATTGGTATATATCAATTCGGAGTTAGCTACATCCCAGTTTTCATATTTCCGCAAAGCGCGATCAATGTTTCCATAATTTAATTTTTGGTCAAATCCATAGAAGAAAAAACCTCCTCCTTTCAAGTCTAGTTCCACACCATTGCCTTTGAGTTGAAATACAAGTTCCCCTGGAACGAGGATGGTAAAATTTGGGCCCAGCAATGGTTCTTTCGATTCAAACGGGAGACCCTTCATATTTAAACCAGACATGCGGTATAGAGAAGCACCCGTTTCCAGAGCGATGAATCTGTTTAAATCTACTCCAACTCCGCGAATGGAGAATGGGCTAATGGGAGTAGAGAAGTATCCGTTTTTCGGAATGAAATAAGAGAATGACAAGCCAACATTTTGTCCGGAGGCTGATAGAACGAAACACAAACCAACGGAGATCAGAAGGAAGAATCTTTTCATAATCGTTAAAATTTAGAAGAATTGAAATTAGATCAGCGTTTGTTGTAATCAGTAAACAAGACCTGCATGTAAGCTTTGCCCCAGTTGAGGTTTTCTTCTCGCCCTTGTTGTTTTATAAATTGTTTGAAATCAAAATCGTAAATGAATTCATTTTCAGGATCGATGTAGCCATAACCATTATGAAAAACATACATACTAAATGGCTTCACATCTTTTGATAGAATATTTTTGCTAAAACGAAACTCATCAGTAGTGTTATGTAATTGAGCTAATACGGTTTTGGCAATATCGGTCTGTCCCGCAAAGGTTTTAATCACGGTATCTTTTTTGGAAATAGCGCCCCCCAACCACAACATCGGTATCTTAAAGCGTTCCTTTTCTTTTAATTCCTCCTGATTAGGATGACGATGTCCGTGGTCTGCGGTGATAATGACCCAGGTGTTTTTCCACCACGCTTTTTTCTTAGCTTGTTCAATAAAATCGCCTAAGCTTTTATCAGCATAAATGCAAGAGTTAAGAAATAGAGACCCCTCATCTTTACCCTGGAATATCGGTTTCATAGGCACATCAAACGGTTCGTGGCTGCTCAGCGAAAGCATGACTTTAAAAAACGGACTTGCTGCCGTATCGCATTCATTTAGCAGGCGATCGAACACATATTGATCATGAACGCCCCATTTTGATTCATTCAGGTTATTATCGAAATCATCGTCTTCAGTGATATGACTGAAGCCAGCACTGGTTACATACGATTCCATGTTGGCGAAACTGATGTCACCACCATAGACAAAGGAAGTATGATAGCCCATTGAATTTGCGATCCTTGGCAAGAAGGGGAGCGATTCCGTTTTAGATGGAAATTTAATAATGGATGTAAGCGGTTGAGCAGGGTATCCACTAAGTATAGAAACAATTCCTTTGTCAGTTC
>JANOQK010000342.1:0-19122 GCA_031414855.1 Bacteroidia bacterium
GAGGCCATCATAAATCTCACTGGACTGAAAAACAAACCCATACTCCTTGGCATGGGCAATTACTTTCTTCAAAAGGTTGTCGTCTTGGTTCGCCATAAGGCGCAAAAGTAATTTGAAATTTTGAGGATTTGAAAATTAAAACGCAGGGTCGCGATAAACCAAGCCAAGATTAATTCATTAGAGCTTCCGATCAAGAGCACTTTGCTGGCAAGGAAATGGTAAATGTTGCTCCCGCACCAGGCTGTGAATCCAAGGAAATTGAACCGGATAGTTTCGTTAATACTTCTTTCACGATATAAAGTCCAAGACCTGAACCTTTTGAGGTTTCATTGCCTCGAAAAAACATGTCGAATATTTTTTGATGATATTCCTTTGAAATACCCTGTCCGTTATCTGTAATCTTTAATCTGAACCCTTGTTCGTTGCATTCATACACTAAACGAATAAACTGAGATTCTTTTCGAGTATCGTGATAACGCACAGCATTTGAAATGAGATTGCTAAGTATAACCTTAAGACGACTCTTATCTGAAATCACATTGGCGGTTTCGGGTATTTGAACGTCAAAAGATATGCGTGAAGCTTCAGGCACAAATCGCAAATCCTCCCAAACATCCATTGCTAATTCCTTCACATTTACATTCTCATTTCCCACTTCACTTCTGTTGTTGCGCGAATAGTCTGTAATGTCTTTGATGAAGGCATCTAATGAGTCAACGCGGCCTTTCATCAAAGCCAAATATCGTTTTAGTTCATGGATGTCCTCTTCACTAGAAGCGATGTTGATAAGGCCCATCATAGAAGTAAGTGGTGCACGCAAATCGTGCGAAGTACTGTACACAAATCGGTCTAATTCCGTATTTGTCTTTACCAATAATTTATTGCTTTCAAATAGTTGACTAGCACTTTCACTATTTAGCCTTATCAAAAGGGAAACTCCCATGCCTGTAGAAATGATTGCTACAGACATATTCACAAGTGCAATAAGAATGACTTCCTCGTTGGTATATTCCCTCCATGGCAGAATTCTAAAATTGACAAAGTAGGAGAGGTAGAACAAAATAAAACTTAAACCTCCAAAAAGGTAAGCCTGCAATCTGTTCGCATTCATGATGATAAATGACCCAATAGGAACGACAACGAAAAACACGCATATTCCAGTACTCATAGATTCGCTGGAAGCGAACAAGTATGTTGTAAAGTTTACCGTTATCAACATAACATAATTTGCCAGGATATGCTTTGACAGCCTATGAAGTATAATAGAAAATGCCAGCAAGGTTATGGAAAGCAAATATGTTAAAACTGTTAAGCCAATGCTTTTTTCAAAAGAGCAATTAAGGATTAAGATGGCTATTGCAATCATGGCAACCTGACCTGATAGCATTACTTTCTTGTATTCAATAACCGACTCGATGTATCGATTTTCGCCAATAATCAAATTTCTTAATGCCTTCCTAAGTTTCATTTTATGCCTTTATTCAAAAGCTTTACGCAAAAAAAGCGACTATAATGGAGTAAGATTGCGAATTACCACATGGTAAACCATTCATGCAAGTTTCTAATCGGAATTGAATAAAACGAATCATCATTGTTGTGGCTCTTACAACGGCTTGACGTTAGCCGGTGGCAGTATTACCGTAAAAACAGAACCCTTCCCTACTTCTGATTTCATTTCAATAGAACCACCCAGGCGAGCCACTATTTCTTTCACAATATATAAACCCAATCCAGAACCACTTGATCTCTCAGATGCCCTATAAAACATTTCGAATAATTTAGAGTGGTGTTCTGTTGCTATGCCCTGCCCATTATCACGCACCACAAACTTAGTTTTATCCTCTTCTGCTATAGCTTGAATAGAAACGAAAGGTTTTTCTTTCGTTTGGTCAGAATAACGGATGGAGTTAGATATAAGGTTAGCGAGGACAACTTTCAAACGACTGGCATCTGAAACGATGTGCATATCCCCAGGTGCATGAACCTGGATTTCTATGTGTGATGCTTTTTCAGAAAATCTCAAGCTTTCAATTACGTCACTTATCAGTTTGTTCACAGGTATCGATCCAACTTCTACTTTCAGGCGGGAATTGCGCGAGTAATCGATAATCTCCTTAATAAAACTATCCAGGTGCTTCACTCTGCCTTCCATCAGAGTCAAATACTGGGTTATTTCCTCCGGCTTGCCAGCTTGTTTTGAAATATTGATAAGTCCCAGAAGCGAACTTAGCGGAGCTCGTAAATCATGCGAGGCACTGTACACAAACCTATCCAGCTCTGCATTTGTTTTGATCAGCTCTTTGTTCTGATCAAGTATTTTTTGCTCACCCGTTACCACCAACTGATCGAAAAAAAACATGAGTAATATTCCGATCAGAAGCACAATCAAGAAATACATAATAAAATAAAAATGAGCGTTTCCTGGAGAGAACTTATCGGGTTGGAGTAAGGCAATTAAAAAAAGAGCTAAACTAACGAAGGCAAAACCAATCCCCTTCCACCGTTCCGTATAACCAAAAACAGCAAGCGCCCCCAGACTGGCCGGAAGAAAGAGCATATAGGTGCCTGTTAGTAAAACATTATCATCCTTTAAGGCAAAGTAAAAGGCCATACCGTTTGCCCTGATAAAGTGAATTACCAAAGCAATGTCCGTGTTCCCCCTACGAAGCAGAATCAAACAAACTATGGACACAAAAAACCCAACGAAAGTGCTGGTAGGATCGCCCGCGGGATTAAATAAACTCACCACAAAGAAAAACAGCCCTATGCCGATGTAGATGAGAATCAAATAACCACCCAACAGAATCTTCCGTCTTTGCGCTTCGGTATTAACGAGTTGATTGCCTATAATCAAATTCTGGATCGACATCAGGGAAATGCGGTTTCTCAAATATAACAATTGAAGGAGTGTATTCCTGAACCAATTTTATGCCTTTTGATATTCATGATTCTAATAAGTGAGTCCGATTCGCTATTTTAAACGCATGAATCTAGCCTTTCACAAAATAGCCCTTGCCATTGGCTTTTCTCCAACCTCCGAGGCAATGTTAGCCGAGGCTGCGCGACTAACCTCGCTCTACCAGTCAAGTCTTGTTTTGATTCATGTAGGTGATCATGGTTCCCAAGAAGATCAGTTGATGAATAATTTATTGGAAAAGACTGGGCTGCAACAATCAGCCGTAAAAATTTGCTGGGAAAAAGGCAGTGCTGCCAACGGCATATTAAATGTATGCCAGCGCGAAAAAATAGATCTGCTGATAGCGGGTGCGTTGAAAAAAGAGAACCTGGTTCACTATTACATCGGCACCATTGCGCGCAAAATTATGCGCAAAGCTGATTGTTCTTTTTTAATGGTAACAAATCCTACAACAAAACCTGTGCCCTATAAAAATATTGTGGTCAATGCGGAAGACAGTCCTTATGTAACTGAGGCTATTTCTGCGGCTTGCCAGTTGGGCATGAAAGAGCAATCGAACTGGGTGCACATTGTGCGCGAGTTAAAAATGTATGGACTGACCATGGCCACTGCTGATCAGTGTACGGAAGAAGAATACGATGATATGCGTCAGCATCTGGTGAAAGATGAAATTGATAAGGTGGAAGAAATCCTCAGTAGAATTCCGCACGACAAGTTGAAAGTAAATATCAAAATGGTTTCAGGCAAAGCAGGATTTGAACTCTCAAAATTCGCACAACGCAAAAATGCCGATTTATTAATAGTGGGTGCACCGCGCAGAAGGTTCTCTATTTTTGATCGTGTATTCCCGCACGACCTCGAATATATTTTTGGCGATATGCCGTGCAACTTGCTGGTTATCCATCCTAAATCTGAACTAGAAAGAAAGGAGGCCGGACGTGGGTAAACTCAGTCATGTTGATGTAGTGCACTTACTTGTTCAACTCAGCATCATGCTGCTGATGGGAAGGCTGCTGGCAGAAGCTGCCCGAAAGTTTAAACAACCTGCTGTGATTGGAGAAATTATTGCAGGCCTTTTACTTGGGCCCACTGTATTGGGAATGGTGAACCCAGATTGGTTTCAAGCTTTATTTCCAGTTCCAAGCAGCAGTGCCACTGTGCTTACTGGATTTGTTCAAGTAGCGGTAATCATGTTACTCTTTATTGCGGGTCTAGAAGTGGATCTGCACATTGTATGGCAGCAAGGAAGACAGGCGGTTTTCACAAGCCTATTAGGTCTGATCATTCCTTTTTTTATTGGATTCATTTTCCCCTTCTATTTTCCTGAGTTCTTTGGCATTGCTGAAGGTCAGCAGCGATTGATCTTCGCGCTTTTTATGGGTACTGCCATGGCCATTACGGCATTGCCTGTTATTGTGCGCATTCTTATGGACTTAAATATTTTCAAGTCGCGAATGGGCATGTTGATTGTGGCTTCGGCCATGGTTGACGATGTGGTCGGCTGGCTGGTATTTTCAGTCATCCTTGGCATGATTGGCCAGCATGGCGGCACGATGTCTGTTTATTACACCATCATACTCACCATTGGGTTTGTTCTTTTTATGCTCACTATTGGGCGCGGTCTGCTCAACCGCGTACTTCCATGGGTAAATAAAAAAATGGCTTGGCCTGGTGGTGTGCTCTCTCTTTCACTCGCCTTGTGTTTCCTTGGCGCAGCCTTTACAGAATACATTGGCATACATGCGGTCTTCGGTGCCTTCATTGTGGGCGTGGCACTAGGCGACTCAGAACATTTCAGCGAACGTGCCAAAGAAATTGTTCACCAGTTTATTAATAACATTTTCGCACCATTATTTTTTGTTTCCATTGGTTTGCGTGTAAACTTCATTACCAATTTTGATCCTTTGCTCACGCTTATCATTATTGTCATTGCCTTTGCGGGAAAAATTATTGGAAGTGGAATTGGAACTAAGCTGGGAGGCTTTACCTGGCGAGAATCCTTTGCAGCTGGATTTGGAATGAATGCCAGAGGCGCCATGGAAATCATCTTAGGGATTGTAGCACTGGAAAATGGATTGATCAACGAAAAGGTTTTTGTTTCGCTTGTGATCATGGCACTAGTAACCAGTATGAGCAGCGGACCGTTAATGAAGTGGATGCTGAGGAAATAGTTATCAGCTATTAGCTGCGAGCTACTAGCCTATTAAAGTAGTGATTCTGGCTAAACCATTCCGATGTTTACTCCGACAACACAATTAATAAACTTGTAATCGCTATGAACAAACAGAGGGGTGAGTAATACCAAGTATCGTTTCTCGCAAAGACAGTATTTCTTGCTCGTTTAAAAATACCAACATAATTAAAATCTCCCACTGCCCTGGCAAAGAAGATGAAAGCAATAAGGAGATTACCCCATCGAAAGTAGGTTAACTTTATCCAATTTGAAAATACATTTGTGTTTCCAATTTCGATTAAACCAAATAGTAATAAACCTATTGCCACCACAAGCGTTGAAAAAGCAGATGGAACAAAAGCATTCTCTGAAGTTTTTTCAGTCGTGGGTATAACTGAATTCATTCCCCACTTTCCACCTAGTAGCCAATAAAAATGAAGTAAGCTAAGCCCAAAAAAGATAGATGCGTTGAGTATTGCCATTAACGTCCGCTTACTAGTTTAGCTGTTCTCCAACAATCTCTTTTAACTTCTTGAAGAATCCCTTCTTTCTTTCAGAGTTGATTCCCCAGTCTACCGGAACGCTTTGATAACCGGATTCAAATCCCTCACCATTCATTCGATAATCAAAATACCCCCATGACGAATACGATTGAATTGCAGTAGCAAAATTGCTAGTATCCGATTCAAAATTAAAGTGATCATCTTCATTAAAGACAATTGGTGTTGGCTTGTAACCCTCCACCTGTCTTGTGTTATCAACTAACTTAGTGATATCTGAAGAATTTTTTATGCCATTTCCATGCAACAAAATATAGTCGGCTGCTTTCACCACATTTGGCAAGGGTACAAATCCACCTCCATAGCTTGTACTAACGAGTAAATGGTATGCATCTTTTTCAATGCTCTTAACCCGTTCAATTAATTCATGTACTCGCTGCGGTTGTAAAATTTCGTGATCATATGAAATATTACATTCGTTATTGATTTCAATAATAATATTTCTGTATCCTTTATTCAAAATCCAATTCGAAATAGTGTCTACTGCCCGAACCACAGCCTCCTCATTTTGCAACAATTGGTCTTGTCCAAAATAAAAGTATCCTAAGATGACCACCATACCAAGCTCGTCTGCTTTGTTCAGTATCCGTTCAAGGCGATTCATATAGTCCGGCAACAAATTTCCGGTTTTATCAAATGCCGAATTTATCCATCCTCGTTGATTACCATAACCCATCGGGCTGCCCCCTTGCATATTTAGCGTAATGGCAAGCAAACCATAGCTATGCCATTCATTCATTGCTGCAACAAACTCATCAGTATTTCTATTAGCATCCCACACTTTTGTATCAGGATATATAAAAATATTTTCTGTTTCTGGATTCAAATCATCAAACGTTCCTTGCACCATACGCGAATTGAATAGCAATCCTTCTACTTTATTTCCCTGCCACTGCCTTCCCTTGTAGGTCAACTCTCCATTAATATAAAACTGATCACCAGTTATAGACACCACTGTTTTCCTTTTAGAATCCAAACAGGAGACTTGTGATATAATGAAAACAAATATCAGTCCTCTAAGAAGCAAATCAGGAAGTTTCATTACGACTTTTTTAAAGATGAACGTGAAAGAAAAAACAGCACGGGGCCTATGAAGGGGAAAAACAACGTGCCCACCATCCAAATGAGTTTTGTTGTTGGGTCAAGCTTAGCTCTTAAAATAACAACCCATGCTGTTATAAATAATAAGGCACAACCAAAAGCAAATAATTGCCATATGATAAGTCCTGTGCCAGGGGAGAGTAGTTCCATATATATCTTAGAATTTATAACTGTATCCCAATCTAATCACTTGCGTTTCATAGTAGTCCTGGCTAGTGTAACTAAAGCCATCGCCCTGAATTTCTTTTTTAATTACTAAGGTATTAAATATGTCTGTGGCATTGAGAAACAATTCTCCTTTATCTTTTTGTATCACCTTTTTCAAGCCCATATCAACGGAATAACGTGCTGCAATTTTTCCTTGAGGAATAATATCCTTAGCCAAATAAACAGCTGTGATTTGTGCCTCAAAGTTTTTAGGTAAATGGAATAGGTTGTTCAACTTCGCGTTACCGGAAAATATTTCCTGCTTATCAGCCGAAAAAGTATTCGGAGCGGGATATTTATTCTCAACTGTAAAAGCATCAATCTGATTATGGTAGGCGGTGATATTTAAATTAAATGAATACCAAGGTGCCACTTCCTGATTGAGAATTGTTTCCAGGCCGGTGTTGTAACTCTTACCGGCATTTTGAAAAATAGCGTAAATCAATTTGCTATTGCCTACGGTGCTTGAAATACGTGTAATAGTGCCATCCGCAAAACGATGATAAGCTGCGAGATAAAAATAGCCGCGCTCCCAACTGGTTTTATAACCTAGCTCCGCTACGTTGGTAAATTGAGGACGAAGTCCGGGGTTTCCCACTTTTATTATTTCTACGTCATCATATTTTGGAAAAATCCGAATGTCCACTTCGTTGGGTCGGTCTACTCTGCGATTAAAGAATAAGGACAATTTATTTTGGTCATTGAACTTATAGGCAACACGAGCATTTGGAAATGGCTGTGAATACTGATACCCATCACTCTTATAAGTAATGTGATTTGGGTTAACTTCATATTTTATATCCACATACTCTACTCGCAATCCTATTTCGGTCTCCAGTTTCCTACTTTCAAAAACATAATTGCCATACACAGCAGGAATTAATTCTTTGTAAGTTGCCCATCCACCAGCATTAACATCTATTGGCGAGTTGATGCCTGGAAAAAACTGCATGTTGGTGGGAATGTCTCTCTTGCGCAATTTAAGACCTGTTTCCAAACGCCCGTATCTTAGTGGCTTTATATAATCTAAGGTGAAGTCATAAACTGATTCATCCGAAAGTAACTTGAAGGCATCCAATCCGGCATAGGTGGGCAAAATATTTTCAAAGAAATATTTTTCGTCTTCGCGATGGAAGGTGTAATTAAATCCAATATTCAACAAGTGGCCAGCCTCCTTAAATTTGTGTTGATAAGCAGCCGTTGCCATCACAGTGGTTTTCAATTCATCCTCCAGAAATTGCCAAAGCCTGATTCGCTCAGAAAAGTCGGCATTGAAAAAAGGTTCGTCACCTCGGTCGATAATCTTTTCCCTTCCAAACAAACCAGAAATAGTTATCGAGTTAGCCTCATTAATATTCCAGTCTATTCCTGACTTTAAGGTCGTGAAACCGGTGTCCCTGTTTCGCTTGGTTTGCTGATGGATAAATGTGCCATCATCATAAGTACGTGTTACAAATTCGTTTTTATTCAGTGTTTCCGTATACAGATAATCACCTTGAAAAAAAGTATTTAGCTTATTCTTTCGATAATTAAGGGATAGGGATGGATTTATTTTTGGCGTAGCCCGATATTGCGGTCGAATAGTAGGCAGGTTTTCTTTCCTTACCCATAGCGCACCAAGGCCAACAGCAAGTCCGGCTTTGCCATTGAAGCCCTCTTGCTTATTCTTCTTGTAAATAATATTGATGATACCCGCGTTGCCGTTGGCATCGTATTTAGCAGAAGGGTTATTAATAATTTCAATTTTATCAATAGCCGAAGATGGTAAATTATCTAACCCGGACTGGTTCCCAAATCCTGTTAAAGCAGTTTGCTTACCATCCATCAATACGGCTACTTTATCATTGCCGCGAAGTAGAATTTTACCATCTTGAACTGTTACACCCGGTAAATTTTGCATGGCTTGCAAAACGGAGCCACCACTTTGACTGATATTTTCAGCTACGATAAATGTTTTCTTATCCAGCTTTTCACCAACGGCATCTTGAGTTGCCGATATAACTACTTCGCTTAGCAGCTTCGCATCTTCGGTTAACTCAACAATTGCTATGTTTAGGAAATCTGAAAGGGTGCCCACATACAGTGGTTGCCGTGTCGTGCGATAACCAATGAAAGAAAATTCTAAATAATAAGCGCCAGGATTAATATTGGAAATGGAAAATCTTCCCTCTTCATTGCTTATTGTTCCTGATACAAAAGCGCTGTCTTTCTCAGCCGCCAATACAATGTTTACATAAGACAGAGGTGCATGATTACCTTTGTCTCTCACCATTCCTGACAATGTAACAGTTTTCGTTTGAGCGAGGGATGAAATTGCTAACAGCGAAGCGATAAGCAATAGATTGATCTTACGCGTCATGGGTTCTTCGCCTTCTCGTTTGAATGGATTAACATGTAAAGATAACCGCTATCTACTTTTATTCAATGCAGTTTGTGATGAGTGGAGTTCTTCCTGTTGCTTTTCCGCGAAATCAATATTGGTGGTAGTGGCGTCAGGTCTTCCGACCTGAGGCATTCAATTAGTATCTAGGTAAAGTGGTTCGGTGATAACACCGACCACCAGCTAAAATTTCCCGAAAGTATAATTTTTCCTGATGTGTCAGGTCGGAAGACCTGACAGCACGCAGAAAAATAATTCAAAGGAGGAAAGTTCGGATAGGGTGAGGCCAGGCAGCAACTTTTGTTGATCACCAGCCAAAACCGTAAACTTGTCTGCCCAAGTTGACATACGATACTCTAAATCTAATTCTTAAATCACATTGCCATATCGCATCGACCTCTTTGCCGTTTTCATTTTCCTGGGAATCATTCAGGCAATATTTCTCTCGTTCTTTTTTCTCTCCCAAGAAAACCGTAAGAGTCAATCCAATGTCTTTCGAGGGCTTCTGCTGATTGTTATTGCCAGCTGCATTTTTGAAATATTCCTGATGTATTCGGGGTATATCGTTCATGCTTTTTTTCTTGTTGATTTTTCAGAATCTCTGGCACTATTGATCGGGCCCTTGTTTTATTTTACAGTGATTAGTTTGATTCAAGGGAAGATAAAACAATTCCATTATCTCCATCTAGTACCCTTTGTGTTTTATTCTTTTTATCTGATGCTCTTCTTGTTACTTCCGGAAGACGCAAAATATAATGCATGGGTTGGTGCCTATCGACCCGACCTTTCGCTTCGGGAATGTGAATATCCATATGACACCGATCCACTCTCTATTCGCGACAGAATTACGGAGTTGACTTTACTTTCCATACTAGGTTATGCGCTCATGGGTTTGATTGAAACCATAAAAGCCTTTCAGAGGAAGAAAGAGTCCTTCTGGAAACCGTTCACGCCTGCTTTAAAAACACTAAAGACACAGGCTTTGATAATTCTATCTGTATTCGTTGCAATCGTTCTCGTCAAGCTGACTAACAAGAATGATACGGGCGATCATATCTTTGCCACCTATATTGCTTTGACCATCTATCTCACAAGTTTTTCAGTGATCGCCAATTCTTCAACGTTTAGACAAACTCCATTAAACGAATCTCAGAAATACAAAGGCTCCACATTAACATCAGAACAAAAGCAGACAACCTTACTAAGGCTGCAAAAGTTGATGAACATTAATAAACCATTTTTGAGCTCAAATTTTTCGTTACCCGATCTTGCTCAGAGTTTAAATGTTTCTGTCCACATACTATCCCAGGTGATCAACGATAGTCTGGGGAAAAGTTTTTTTGAAATGGTGGCTGAATACCGTGTTGAAGAAGCGAAACAACTTTTAAAAGACCAGCCGAATATTAAAATAGAAGAGATTGCTGAACAAGTGGGCTACAACTCCAAATCTTCTTTCAATACAGCCTTTAAGAAAATAACAGGGAAGACGCCTTCTGAATATCGGGCTGGTTAGAATCGGTTGATCGTCTATGGTTATTCGTTGATCGAAGGGTATTCATATTTATCATTTGATTTTGAAACCTAACTCATCATCCCTACCTTCATTGCATGAGAAACCTCTTTCCTCTTTTATTGATATCATGTTTATTCTGCTCTGTCAGTTTACATGCTCAAGTCACAAGTGACTCTGTTCTGATAGATGGCCACTACAGAACATTTCATTTTGCAAAACCATCTGCCAACAAAGCCGAAGGCAGTTTAGTATTTATTCTTCATGGCTCCGGTGGAAATGGAATGGACATGATGAGCCGGGCAGGAAAACTAGCTGAGACATCAGCCACGGAAAATGTCTTGCTGGTCTATCCAGATGGATATAAAAAATATTGGAACGAGTGTCGCAAGGTGGCAAGTTCACTGGCCAATCAGGAGAACATTGATGAAGCGACTTTTTTTAATTCAATGATCCAATACTTCAAAACAAAATATGCCATAAGCGAACAAAAGGTTTTTGCTGTTGGTACTTCCGGGGGAGGGCACATGTGTTACAAACTGGCTATGACTATGCCTGGAAAATTTAGGGCAGTAACAGCTCTCATCGCCAACTTACCCGATGTTGACAATTTTGATTGCACCGAAGCAAAGGTGCCTATATCTATTATGATTGTAAACGGCACAGCCGATCCGCTCAATCCATACAATGGAGGCATGATGCAATCCGGAACTTTTATTATGGGAAATGTACGTTCTACGGATCGCACTTTTCAATACTGGGCTTCCCTTGCGGGATATACCGGTGAACCCAAAAAAGAACTTGTTCCCGACAAAGATCCTGTTGACGGAAAAACCATTGAGCGATACACGTATAAGCAGAAAGATAAGCCTGAAGTTGTTTTGCTGAAAGTAATTGGTGGCAAACACGATTATCCCAACGATATTGATGTACATGTTGAAGCCTGGGAATTTTTTAAAAGGCAGCTGTAAAGCATAAGTCACATTCTCAAAGAGCACTTGTCATATAAGATCACTTTGGAAGTTCATATTTAAAATTTATCTTCCAATTAAATACCAACTTATGAAAAAGATATTTGCCATTGTTCTGTTAAGTGCCGTTACATTTTTAGCATTGGCACAAACAAAATGGACACCTGCCAACATGATCAAGTTCAATCGGCTAACAGGAGCAATCATTTCGCCCGATGCTAAAAATGTTGCCTACACTGTTTCCACTCCACAGATGGAAGGCGAAAAGTCTGAATTTCTGACGCATATCTGGGTAGCATCAACTGATGGCAGCAACAATCATCAATTTACTTTTGGAGATAAGTCATGTACCAATCCTCAATTCTCACCGGATAGCAAATGGTTATCTTTTACTTCGGCACGCAAAGAAGATAAAAGCCAACTCTATCTCATGTCAATGGTTGGCGGTGAAGCACAGCAAATCACTAAAGCAAAAAACAGTGTTACGGGGTACGCATGGTCACCTGACGGAAAGAGAATAGCTTTTATTATGGTTGATCCGCTTTCTGAAGAAGAAGAAAAAGACAACAAAGAGAAACGCGATATGGTAGTTGTAGATGATTATCAAAACGCGCATCTATACACAGTGTCGCTGCAAAAAAATGATAAAGGAATTTATCCCATAAAGCGATTAACATCAGGAGATTTTCATGTAACTGATCTTACCTGGTCACCTGATAGCAGGACGGTAGCTTTCACACATCAGATCAATCCATCATTAGATTTGTGGACGACATCTGATATTTCAACTATTCCTGCAGACAGTGGCGCAATTAAATCTGTTGTGGCCGGCAAAGGATCAGATTCAAATCCCAAATATTCATACGATGGACAGTGGCTCGCCTATGCTTCGGATGGGGGAACGATAAAATGGGCAGGACGCGATGATATTTATATTATGCCAACTGCGGGAGGTGCAGCAAAAAAACTCTCGTCTTCATTTGACCAGAGTTTTCAGATTCTGGATTGGTCGCGCGATAGCAAGAACATTTTCTTTTCGGAAACTTATAAGACCAGCCGTGTTATTTATTCTCTCCCGTTGGATGGCAAACCAAAAATGATCACTCCTGCTGATGGTGTTTATGGCAGTGCCTCATTTACCAAAAGTGGCGATGCGATGGCATACATCTATCAAAATGCATCCGCACCACCTGATGTAATGCTGATGGACATGAAAGACATGAAGTCGAGGAAACTTTCAAAGGTCAATGAAGAGTTTTCAAAAATGACGCCAGCCAAAACCGAAATCGTTTCATGGAAATCGAAAGATGGAAAATATGATATTGAAGGATTGGTTACGTATCCAGCCAACTATGAGAAAGGAAAAAAATATCCGATGATATTAAATATTCACGGAGGCCCTGCAGGAGTATTCTCTCAAACTTATACAGGTGCAGGCTCTGTTTATCCCATCCAGGCGTTTGCGCAGCAGGGATATGCCGTGTTGCGCGCAAACCCACGGGGAAGTTCTGGTTATGGCGCTGACTTCCGCCAAGCAAACCTCAACGACTGGGGCTTTGGTGATTATGACGACATCATGGGTGGAGTAGATAAATTAATTGCCGATGGTATTGCCCACCCCGACAGTTTATGTGTAACGGGTTGGAGTTATGGTGGCTACATGACATCTATGATCATTACAAAAACCAATCGCTTTAAAGCATCTATGGTAGGGGCTGGTGTTACCAACCTGATCAGCTTCAATGGCACAGCCGACATACCTGGTTTTCTTCCCGATTATTTTGGAGGAGAATTTTGGGATCGCACCGATGTATATATGAAACACTCGGCCATGTTTGGTGTAAAGAATGTAAAAACACCAACACTAATCATTCATGGAGAAAAAGATTTGCGTGTTCCCATCTCACAAGGACAGGAACTATATGGCGCCTTGAAAAGACTAAATGTAAAAACTCAAATGGTTACGTACCCACGCACACCACATGGCCCACAAGAACCTAAGTTCATCGAGGACATTGGTGAACGCGTGATCAATTGGTTCAATGAGTATTGCAGGAAGCAAGACGAAATCAAGCCGGTGAAACTGGAGACGAAGTAACTATTTCGTTGATGGTTGTTTGTTAATGGTTGTTCGGTCTTTAATAAGTTGAACAGACTACGAACAAACAATAACCATCAACAAATAACCATCAATTCTTCTCCAGATTAGGTAAAATAAAATCATCCAACGCACTTGGTAACTTCATCATGGCCTCTATGTCTTTTACCGTGCGCGGTGCAGAGGCTGATAGAAGTTCGTATCCATCTTTCGTGATCAAATAATCATCTTCAATGCGAACGGCAATGCCCCACCACTTCTTATCGCAATTAGAATTATCCGGTATATAAATGCCGGGCTCAATGGTAACGGTGTTGTTTTCTTCCAGATTTGGGCCGCCTTGGTCATGCACATTTAACCCAATGTGATGGCTAACACCATGCGGAAAGTACATGTGTTTTTCTGTCTCTGATTTGATGACGCCCAACTCTGCTAACCCTTTATTTATTACTTCACGACAAACCACCGTGAGTTGCTGTCTTGGCGTGCCGGGCTTACAAATCTTCATTGCCTCTTCTTGTGCCTTTAACACCAACTCATAAATCTGCTTTTGCTCTTGTGAAAATTTTCCGTTGATAGGAATAGTACGCGTAATGTCTGCTGTGTAGCCATGAAACTCTGCACCCAAATCCATCAGGATCATTTCTTTAGAAGTGATATTTGGCTTATAGTTTTCGGTGTAATGGAGTATACATCCATTGTGGCCAGCTCCTACAATGGAAGGATAGCCTAAATCTTCAGCTTGATATTTCTTAAACACAAATTCATGAATGCCCTGTATCTCCCGCTCAGACATACCTGGTTTCATCGCCTTCATTACTTCTACCTGGCCGGCACAGGAAATGTTCACTGCTGTCCTTACAAGGTCAATTTCTTCTTTTGTTTTAATGCCTCGCAGATTGGCCATCAAATCGGCAAGGCCTTTGGTATCCAGATTGTTTTTTTGTGGCTCAATGTTAAGCGTGACATTATTTTTATCAGGATAGTTGACTTTTACTTTAAACTGGGCAATAAGATCATACAGATCAGAAGAATCACGAGGCATATCACGAACATCATTTTTAAAATCAAAAAATAATATCTTATCAAATTTATTAAAGTCAACATTGTAGCGTTTGAACTCACTGTTGTTAAATGCCTGTTGAAATCCCAACACCTCTTTAACCCCGGCTTCTCCTAATCTCCTGCCGGTCCACATTTCACCCAGCGCATTTTTTGGTTGGATAAAAAATATTTCATTGTACTTAATTCCACTGGCAGTTGTCTGATTGTCTTTGAACACAAACAAAACTGCATCGGGTTCCCTATAGCCTGTTAAATAAAAAAAGTCAGGATCCTGGTGATAGCTATAATCCACATCATTGGCACGGTTGCGCACCGCACTCGCAAAAAATACGGACACCGAATTGGCAGGCATGCTTTCGCGTAGCTTCTCTCTTCTTCCTGTATGGAAATCTTTGGTTAGGAAGTCAGTTGGAAGATCGGGGTTTTGCGAAAATCCAATGGATGCTAACGATAAGAATGCAAACGCGAGAACTAATTTCATATCTAAATAATTAATAGGCGACAATTAAATCTTCGTAAAGAAATCAATTTTTTTATTGAAAACTGTCGCGATTGGATGAATGGTAAAATTTTAAATCACTTTTTCCAGAACCATAAACTCTAATTGCTTCTTTGGCTGTCCAAAACGAGGATCGTTGAAAGCAAAAGGTTTACGCTCACCCGTATGGGCATATCCATGTCGAACATACCAGTCAATCAGTTCTTTGCGAACGGATATCACGGTCATGAATATAGATTTACATTTTTGCTTTTTAGCTACTGCTTCCGCAGCCTTCAATAATTCTTTACCAATCCCCTTGCCTTGCAAATGTGGCCGAACTGTGAGCATGCCCAGGTAAAGTTTTTCATTTTCATTATGTAGTTCTACACAGCCCAGAATTTTTCCGTCCTCTACATACTTTAATATAGTGTAGCCCTGGTTATTAATAATGTCTTCAATTGCGGCTGCGTCTGTTCGAGTGCCATCCAACAGATCAGCTTCGGTAGTCCAGCCTTGGCGGGATGAATCCCCGCGGTAGGCCGAGTTGACCAGAACATTTAGTTCGGCAGCGTCTTTGGCAGTAGCCGATAGTATTTCAAAACTCATAGACTCAAATATAAGGAGTGAATCCGTTCGACTTTATAAAATCGTCCTTCCTGATTATAAAAACAGCCCTACTTTTACTTAGCAAGCGCGTTTCTTTGAAAAAAAGAAAATATTCATGAACAATACAACCGTCCAATACGACCAACCAATAACGGATAACCAACAACGAAGGCACGATCTGGACTGGCTGCGACTTATTGCCATCGTCATTCTTCTATTTTTCCATACCGGTATGTGGTTTAATGAATGGGGCTGGCATGTTAAGAACAATGAAACCAGCACCACCTTTCAATACTGGATGATTTGGTCGCATTATTTCCGTATGCCGCTGCTCCTTTTCATTTCCGGGGCAGGCACGTACATGGCTTTAGGGAAGCGAACTCCTAAAACATTTGCGGGTGAGCGGTTCAGAAGACTCTTTATTCCATTAGCATTCGGAATGTTTGTGATCGTTCCGCCTCAAATTTATTATGAGCGTATAAACGAGTACACTGGCTATTGGGATTTCTATAAGTCTGTTTTCAATTTTGTGCCATACCCTAAAGGAAGTTTTAGCTGGCATCACCTTTGGTTTATACTTTATCTTTTTCTGTATTCGTTGCTGGCACTTCCCTTTCTGAATTTCCTCCGATCGGAAAAATCAGAAAAATTTAAGAGTACCGCTTTAAAATTTCTAGCCAATCCACTAGGTATACTTTTGATTCCAGCTGTTTTTATTCTCTTTACACAAATTCTATTGCGCCCCTACTTCCCGGAAGAAACACACGACCTGATTCAGGACTGGGCCTTCTTCACGTTCTATTTCGTATTCTTTGCGATGGGTATTATCTGCTACTCAATTCCAAGTCTTTGGAATACAATTGGTAACAACCGAAAATATTTGCTCACCGCTATGCTCATCTCGCTTATTCCTTTTTATACCTGCTACTTTCATTACCGTCAGTTGTTTGAGATACCACTGGAGGAACGCACCATCGAAATCATATTTGATGTAACTGCTCTTTTTGTAAGCTGGTTCACAGTAATAACAATCATCGCCTTCGGACAACACTATCTTAATAAACCACACCCATGGCTTTCAAAAATCAATGAGGGGTTGTATCCTTTCTATATTCTTCATCAAACGGTTATCATCGCCATTGGATTTTACATCTGCCAATTGGATTGGAGTATCACCGCGAAATATTGGACGATTAGTTTGCTTACACTTGCCTTTTGCATAGGGCTATATCTCACGCTCATTCGCACTAATAAGGTAATGCGGTTTCTGTTTGGGTTGAAAACGAAATAGTCAAAGTCTTTTCGAGCGTGCGATCCTCATTTTTGGCACAAGCTGAGTTCGAGAAATCTTATCCAATGGAACTGATAATTTATATCAAGCACTTGATATTACGCAAAACTTACAATTTGACGTCATTGCGAGTGCCTGAGATGGAAAGTGGGAGGAACGAAGCAATCTCCAAAATTGGGAGATTGCTTCGCCCCATCGCACAAATCCTCGCTGGTGCTCGCAAAGACGTTTCATTATTTTGAGTAAGGGCAGTTTAGTAAGATTTCTCCCTTCGGTCGAAAGGACTTTCTCAAATTACTTTCTAACTTTCGCTCAACCTTTTAACCTTCCTATGTTGACTATAAAATTTCAACCACTATTTATTGTTATTTTATTGTTTGTCACGGTTGCTTGTTCACAACAAGAATCAAAAACCATAAACTGGCAAAGCATTGAAACCAATTTGCAAACCCAACTGATTACCGTTGCCGATGGTGATACAATCGATCTGCCGGAAGGCAACTTTATGTTTACCAAAAGCATCACCATGGATGGAAAGTCAAACATCCACATTCGTGGAAAGGGCATGGACAAAACTATCTTGTCTTTTAAAAATCAAACGGAAGGAGCTGAAGGGCTTCACATCAGCAACGGAAAAAATATTGTCCTTGAAGATTTTTCTGTCGAAGATTCCAAAGGTGATAATATAAAAGTAAACGATACGCACGGCATCACCTTCAGACGCGTTCGTTCGGCCTGGCCGGAAGGTGGTAAAAATGAGAACGGTGCGTATGCACTTTATCCTGTTTTATGTAAACATGTGCTTATCGAAGAAAGTATGGCAATTGGTTCGTCCGATGCCGGAATTTATGTGGGTCAATCTGATTCAGTGATCATCCGAAATAACAAAGCCTATTGGAATGTAGCGGGCATTGAAAGTGAAAACTCACGTTGGGTAGAAATCTATGGCAATGAAGCTTATGACAATACAGGGGGGCTTTTAGTATTTGATCTTCCGGGATTAACTCAATATGGCCACACTACAAAAGTTTACAAAAACAATATCCACGATAACAACCACGAAAACTTTGCTACTAAAGGAAATGTAGTAGCCAGCATTCCTCCAGGAACAGGTGTGATGATTTTGGCAACTCACAATCTCGAGATGACTGACAATCAGATTACCGATAATAAAACAGTGGGCACAGGCATCATTAGTTATGATTTGGTAGCCGCCATCAATCAAGGCGAAGTGGAGCAAGAAGGCGCTATTGGTGGAGTGCAAACAGTGAATAATAGCTACAAAGAGGATCCTCTTTACAATCCTTATCCATATCAGATCTATATTCATCACAACACCTATGAAAACAGTCATTGGTTTCCTTCGCTGAGCGGAGATATGGGAAAGCTGTTTTTAACAAAATCATTTATGAGTCCGCCTGATATAGCGTATGATGGCATACTCGATCCAAAAATGAAAGACGCACAAATTTGCGTGCAAGAAAACGGAGACATTACGGTCATGAGTCTAGATGCGGCAAATGATTTCAAAGACTTGTCGAAAGATCCGAAGAAACTTGACTGCGAAGGCGCAAAAATTAGTTTGAGATGAACCTCACCGCAATTAGAAACAGACAAGGAAAAAAATCTATTCCGCTAAAGGCTTTTCGCTTTCTGCTTTTTGCTTTTTGCTTTTTCTCTTGTCAACCAAAAAAACAAGAACCAATAGTAGTTGTCAAAGAAACCATCACCGCCAATCCTGATTTAGCATCCATCGGTAAAA
>JANOQK010000343.1:0-3335 GCA_031414855.1 Bacteroidia bacterium
AAAGCACTTTACGGGCATTTGCCTTTCGTAGTTCAGTTTCAACATCGGCTATGATACCGCGTTTAGCTTCGCTATCCACTTTCAAGGAGACGGTCAACTGATCACGTTCATTTTCAGGCAACTTATCTTTCTGACGAGTTACCCATAGAATGATACCATTGATTTCAATGTAAGCATCTTCCACTTGAATCTTAGGTTCTTTACCAAACTGGTCCGTTTTTTTCGGTTCACCAATGTATAAGTCAGTCACCAATGATTTGCGCTGCAGTTTCCGAAGTTGCGAAGCTTCAGGAATACGCTGCATGACATCAATGTTCGTCTTCCTTAGTTCTGTAGTTACCATGAAAAAGAATAACAACATAAACACCACATCTGGCATGGAGGAAGTTGGAATATCCTGCTTAACCTGAGCTTTTTTCTTAAACTTTGACATAGTTTTTACCCTCCTACTTTAGTTGGTTCAGCAATAGAAATAGCCATAGGGATACCCTCTCTTCCCTTATCATAAATCTCTTTGTTCGTTGGATCTGAGGTGTCAGACGCAGCTTCGCGATAACGGGCATTGGTTACGCCAGCCTGATCTGCCCAGATATCATAATATGCATTTTGGATGATATCAAGAATCTGAACAAATCGTTTATGACTAGTTCCCCTATCCGTTTTGTACGTGACAATTGCTTTTGTGGGGCTGTCCGATAAAAGCGGATCAGAACCATTATTAAGGATGAACTTTTTAATATCCTCTTTGAGCCCACTTACGTCATCCAGTGGCTCTCCTTCCACCAAAAGGGCGTCTGAAGAGTTGACCTGAATCGTAAACAAATTATGCTGCTGAAATTCTACCTGCGGTTGATTAGGATCCAATGGCGCGGGAAGCTGAATACTCAACCCTTTATCATTCGCAATTGTTGTTGTCACCAAAAAGAACGTGAGCAACAGAAAGGCGATGTCCGCCATAGAAGCATTCGGTATTTCTGGTGTTGTCCTTGCCATTATTTCAACGCTTTATTTATTTCAGAATAAACCATGGTGATAACCGTAGCTATCAAAATGATGTAAAACATAATCAATCCTGCACCAATCATTTTGGAGCCTCCCTCAGCAACACCCATAGTTGTGTATTTAGCGGTCACCTCATTACCTGAAAGTGAATAGGAGATGAGAAATAGCACAACTAAACCAGCTACACCAATACCTGACTTTACAAGTGATTTCGGGTCTTGAGCTACATGAATCAAGGGGAAAACAACGGCCGCAATAAGTGCTACAAATAGCAGAATATAGCAGGCGTAAATCCCAATATCTATTATTTCCATAGCTCTGTTATTTAGAGAGTTTATGCTTAACAAGGATATCCACTAAAGATATGGAAGCATCTTCCATTTCGTTTACGATACCATCGATTTTTGATACTAAATAGTTGTAGCAGACCTGAAGCACCATACCTACGATCAAACCAGCAACGGTTGTGATCAAGGCCACTTTCATACCACCGGCAACAACCTGAGGAGAGATATCACCCGCTGCTTCAATCGCATCGAAGGCGAAAATCATCCCGATTACAGTTCCAAAGAAACCAAGCATGGGCCCGAGTGAAATGAAAAGAGAAATCCAGATAAGGCCTCTCTCCAAACGACCCATTTCAACACCACCGTAAGACACAATTGATTTTTCAACCATATCAATACCTTCGTGATGTCTCATTAGACCTTGAGTAAAGATAGAAGCAATAGGACCGCGCGTATTTTTAGTTACATCTTTAGCAGCTTCAACACCACCTTTAGCAAGGGCATCCTCAATTTTTACCAAAAGCTTCTTGGTGTTGGTAGTTGCCATGTTCAATGTAATAATTCTTTCTATAGAAATGGCTAAGCCAAATACCATACAGAAAAGGATTGGCCACATATAAGGAGGACCTCCTTGAATAAAATAATCTTTTACAGCCTGGTGGAAAGTTTTTTCTCCTTCAGCGGAGGCGACCTCTTCGGAAGCAACTTCAGTGACTGCAGAAGTTTGAGCTGAAACAGAATCCGTTGTAGTCGCAGCCGAGTCCGTCTGCGCGTAAGCAGCAGAGGAACCGAAGGCCAGCACCCCTACGAAAGCAAGAATAGCAAGTAGTTTTTTCATGGTTTAAGGTTTATATAACTTGAAGTGGCCAAAATTAATGGTTTTGGTGATTCCTAAACAAGAAAATGAAAAAAAAACTAGAATTCTATTCGCTTTTAGTTGCTAACCTCCAAAGAATGCGGAAACCTACCGTTCGTCACGGAAAATTATCTATTGTTTGATGTCGATTCTAAAAGTAATGGATCAAATCAATCGAGTTCCTTGCGTTCAGACTATTAAATCCATTTATTTGTTCCCCCTTTTAAAGGAGTGGTGGTTTCCCGTTGTCGAGTCAAACTCCACATGACGAGGGTGAGTTCTTTTATTGATAGAGCATAAAGTTAAAGGAGAGGTGTCAGAGTGGCCGATCGAGCACGCTTGGAAAGCGTGTTTACCGCAAGGTAACGAGGGTTCGAATCCCTCCCTCTCCGCTAAACTGCGCTTGCTTGCCCAAATGCCCACGCTATAGCTTCGTTTAGCAGGCTTATACTTTCTCTATGTGGTTTGTTTATATACTTAAAAGTAAATCTTCAGAATTTATCTATATCGGGTCTACCAATGACTTGGAGAGGCGTTTGAAAGAACACAACGACCTCAAATCACAATCAACAAAATCCTATGCTCCTTTTGAAATTACGGCATACGTTGCCATAAGCACTGAAACCAAAGCAAGGGAACTCGAAAAATATTTCAAGACCGGTTCTGGAAAAGCCATTCTCAAAAAAAGAATCCTATAGCTGACAAAGCTAAACTTGACGGAACGTCACGTGTAGTTAAGTTTTAGCGCAGTCAGCCTCCTTCTCCGCTAAACTGCGCTTGCTTGCCCAAATGCTCTCGCTATAGCTTCGTTTAGCCGGCCGATGTTTTCGCCTATGTGGTTTGTCTATTTTCAAAACTGCGCTTGCTTGCCCAAATGCCCACGCTATAGCTTCGTTTAGCAGGCTAATGCTTTCTATATGTGGTTTGTTTATATACTTAAAAGTAAATCTTCAGAATTTATCTATATCGGGTCGACCAATGACTTGGAGAGGCGTTTGAAAGAACACAACGACCTCAAATCACAATCAACAAAATCCTATGCTCCTTTTGAAATTACGGCATACGTTGCCGTAAGCACTGAAACCAAAGCAAGGGAACTCGAAAAATATTTCAAGACCGGTTCTGGAAAAGCCATTCTCAAAAAAAGAATCCTATAGCTGACAAAGCTAAACTTGACGGAACGTCACGTG
>JANOQK010000344.1:0-3890 GCA_031414855.1 Bacteroidia bacterium
CCAAAAGTAATTTCGTTTGATTTACTATTCTATTGACTGAGTCCTTTATTACTATTTCCTCATTCCTTTCCAAGACCTTGCTTTGATAAATATCCGCTAAATCCCCATCCCGATTGCTTGAGAATAAGACAATCGAATCACCTTGGATGCTAAAATAAGCTTCAAATTTTGGGCTATTAATTACCTTTCCTAAATTTTGAGGCTTACCCCAAACAGTCCAGCTGTCATAAAGGCGCTCTGCCATAAAAATATCAGAATCACCATATCCTCCATGGCCATTGCTAGAGAAATAAATTTGATTCCCATTTGATGATAAAAAAGGTGAGATTTCATAACCACCAGTATTGATACTGGATCCAAGATTTGCCGGTTCACTCCAGCTTCCAATCGAATCCTTAAGGCTTACAAATAAGTCCTCCAGTCCCAGCGATTTTTTGCTTTTCATGGAAAGAAGTAAAACATCAAAATTTGAATTCATATAACATCCGGCCAGATCATTCTGATTCATTCCCGGTATTGAAATTCGCTCAGGTTCAGTCCAATTTCCATTTGTGAACTTTGAAAAAGAAATCCCGCTGCCTCTCTCATATGCATTTAATAGGTAAACAACTGTTCCATTCTTATTTATACCAATGACCGCATTATTGTATTTGTTGTTCCAACCATATGCATTGTTTGTTGCCTTTTGCCATTCTCCAGAGGAATTCTTTTTGACAATCCAAATGTCGGTTCCACCCATCTCACCTCCAATATTATTCGGATCAAGTGCCCTCGCAAAATATAAAGTCTTACCATCTGGAGACAAAATCGGGCTTAACTCTTCTGCCGCGGAATTAATTTGCATGCTTAACTTAATAGGCGTGGTAAAGTCAAACTTTTGTGAGTAAGCCTTGCACGTAAATAAGGTAAGGACTATAAAAAGAAACCGCATAATCGACTTAAATAAACTTTGGCTTCAATCCATACCTGTTGCTTAGAGATATGCCCACAACTACTTCATGAACACTTACATTAAAACTGTTTAATGTATTTAGATATTTATCATAAGCGTAGTGGATTGAATATGTGTTATTTATGAAAAATCCAAAAAGCGCTGAAATCTTTACTTCATTTTCATAAGCAATTCCTCCATACATGAAATCTTTATACTTCAATCTTGCATTAACTGCCCAGTAAAGTGGATAATCTTCTGAGACTGTCAATTTAAAGCCAGGTTGTAAAAGCAGTCCATTTCCAAGGCTGATGTTCCCGCCAGTCTGAACTGAATAGTGAATTGATTGATCGGTACTAAGTAAGTCAAATCCCCCTAATCGTTTCATCATTAAATTCACAGAAGAAACTCCGATATAGAAATTATTGGAATACAAAGCTGATCCAAAATCTGCTAGTATCAAATTTTCAGTGCCCTGATTTGCCTTGATTAATTGTTGGTAAAACGTGTCATTTATCTCATCCCTAACGGTATACCCAGCAAAATTTATCTTCTGATTTATATAGCCTAATTTCGCCCCTAAGCTCCAATTTAATTTTTTAGAAATTGGAAGGTGGTAGGCGTAATTGGCGGTCATACGCACTGACTTATAAAGGCCAATATCCTGATTGGTGATCATCCCCCCTATTCCTTGTTTCCTTCTCATATTTTTTTTTGAAAGAATTCGATTGTAGTACTCAGGGTTGCTCAGGCGCAGCGAACTATTTTTCAGCGGTGATAGGTTCGCGTTTTTTATAGTACCGTAAGCGCTTACAAAGACATGGCTATTTTTTTCTCCAAAGTTATTCCAACCTTGTCGCGTAGCCAATTTCACATCGAGAAAATCTTCGATGCCTGTAAAACCAGAGTTCAAACCAGCCAGGTTGAGGTAATATTGCGTGTAATCAATATCCTGAGCTAATAGATTTCCGATGGAAAGAATAAAGATAAAAATTGGCAGGGCTCTCATTTCAAAATAGTTACCGTTCCCTGATATTTTCGCTTGCCATTATTCAAATCGATAACATAAAAGTAAGATCCTGAGGGCAGCAGTTTTCCATTCAATTTTCCATCCCATTTACAATCACTAGTTGTGCACGTAAACACACGTATACCATTTTGATCAAAAATAGAAACGGCCACTTTCGTATAAAAGGACAAATTAACGATATCCCAAAAATCATTCACCCCATCTTCATTTGGTGTAAATGAATTTACGAGATTCAACTCAGGAAGAACTTCTGTGATTTGAATTTCGCGGGGAATAGAATTACTGGCCGCACTGCTATCGCTTACAGAAATAACAATTTTCTTGACTAGTAAGGAAGCATCGTTGGTAAGCGAACTACTGTAGGTTACTTCTGCCAAAGCCGTTTCGTAATTGGATTTCAGATCTTTCCCTGTCAACGTTAATTTACCGGATGCTTTATCAAAAGAAGATTTAATATTTTGATTATTGGAAGTCTTATATGACAACTCATCACCGGAACCGTAATTCTCCGTGAACGCAATACTTGCTGAGAAAATGCTGGCATCGTCTACGTCATTAATGATCATTGCCTTAGCAACTTTAATAGCGGGATCACCAGGGCTATATTCCAAAATAGTAGTTTCGTTGGTACTTAAAACAGGTGGGTCGTTTACTTTAGCAATTTTAAGTTCTAGGGTAGCTGCTGATGCTGCCATTGCATAACCATCCGATGCATTCCAAAGAAAGGCATCAGAACCATTGAAATCGGGATTTGGTACATACAGGAACTCTGTGAGTATTCCATTATCAAGAGTGATTACGTCATTTAGAATTAATTTCTTTCCTTTCCACTGAAGGTTTCCACTAGAAGGCAAGCTGGAAATTTTTAATGAGACAATTTTATCGCCTGGATCATCAGAAAAATTTTTACTGAAGGTAGTGAGTTCAAAGGTCAGCTGCGAATCTTCTGCCGTCTGCAATTGGAAGCCTTTTACAACTGGCACCCTATTGATGATCATGATACCTGTTCCTGCACCTTCATAATTAGTTTCATTTATGGTAGCAACAACATCATATTTTCCGGGATTGATAGGTTGAGTTGCACTGGTGTTATAAGTTGTGGCAATTGCTAATCCTACCGGTTCAGTTAAAATTGTTGGACTTTTTGGTGACCCATCAAACGTTAGTACATCATTGGTTACGGTAACCTTAGCCTTTGCTTTGCTAATGACTAGCTTCCCCTCTTGTTTGGTCATATCATAATTATTATCCAACCCACCCGAGAGTGTAATCACATAATCACCTACAGGGGAAGAGGCAATCGCTTGGGTTGAGCCGCTTGGTTTAACATCAATATCGGTTTCATCATCACCATTAATAAATCCTGCGTACGTGCTTGTCAACACAGGATTGGGCTCTCCATAAAGCTTGCCCTTGTCATCGGCTGTTACGATGAGTGGTGCTTTAGTAATAGTAAGAGTACCTGAAACATAATTATACGAGTAGTTATTGTCATCGCCTCCTGAAACTGTAATGGGATAAGTACCTACGGGTGAGGCTGTCGTTGCCGCTGTGTTAACGGATGGTATGGCATCCAAAACTGCAGAATTTTCAGCGTTTACAAATCCATTAAAGGTTATGTCCAGTATTGGATTGGCATCGGCATACATCCGTGTGCGACTATTAGCAGTAATGGTCAATAAGGCTTTCTTGACCGTAACTAGAGCGGTAGTTGCATTAACATTGCTATAGTTTAATGCATCTGAAGGAGTAAAGTTTACACTTAATGTTTGATTGACACCTGCGTTTAGCAATGTGCCAGAGGCAGGAGTATAAACAAATGTTCCTGCAACATTTGCCGCTGCATTAAGCTGGGTTGCACTCAATGTTGATCCGTAATTTATATCAACCGGGTTTGGCCATGTAATAACAGGAGTAGCTTTGTTCACA
>JANOQK010000345.1:0-11632 GCA_031414855.1 Bacteroidia bacterium
CTGAAGTATGTTTTCAGGGTCTCGCATGCCGCACACTTTGAGTTTTATTTTCCTGTTCATCATTACTGAGCTGAAAGTTAAAGCGTAAAGGTTTCTATTTTAAACTTTCCACTCTCTTTAGCTCCTTTATAAATTCCATTGCCGCTTGCTCCGGACGACTGTTTTGCATAAAAGTTTGTCCGATTAAAAATCCTTTAAATCCATACTTCTTCAATTCAATAATAGCCTCTGGTGATTCAATACCACTTTCTGAAACCTTGATCACACGATCAGGAATCATTGATGCCAGCCGCTTGCTCGTTTCGATATTCAGTTCAAATGTTTTGAGATTGCGGTTATTCACTCCAATCAAATCCACATCCGCATTGAGATTGCTATTCAATTCCATTTCGTTATGGACTTCCAACAACACTTCCAGACCAAGTGAATGTGCAAAGGCGGTGAACTTCTCTACTTCTTCCGATGAAAGAACCGCAGCAATCAGCAAAATAGCATCCGCTCCGATTGATTTTGCTTCCGTAATCTGATACTCGTCAATTACAAATTCCTTTCGGAGAATGGGACAAAAATTAAATTTTCGGGCTGTTGTTAAATCTTCGTTACTACCACCAAAGAATTGTTTGTCGGTGAGGATGGAAAGGGCTGAAGCACCAGCCTGCATATAACCAATAGAAGTGCGCTCAATGGAAACATGGGGATTGATGATTCCTTTTGAAGGAGACTTCCTCTTTATTTCAGCGATTATACCACTCTTATCCTCCCTTAAAAGGTATTTCTTAAGAGAAACGGTTGGTGAAGAAAAGTAAATACTTTGTTCGAGAAGTTTTACCGGATAAAGCGACTTGCGTTCGGTAACTTCCTTTCGCTTGAATTCAATTATTTGATCTAGGATATTCATTTCATACTATTTTATTATGCCACTAAGTCACGAAGACACGAAGCCTTCTATGATTTATTTAATAGTTTCTTAAATGTTAAAAGCGCTTTTCCTGAAGTCAATGATTCACGAGCTTTTTCTATTGCTGATTTGATTCCTTCTTTTTGATGTCCGGCATACAGCGCCATTCCTGCATTAGCAATTACTACAGCATTCTGAGCCTCTGTTCCCTTGCCTTCTAAAATAGCTAAGAAAATCTTTGCCGACTCTTCAATTGTTTCACCACCTTTTAATTCAGAAGCCTTAATTTGTGGAAGTCCTAAATCAGCTGGCTCTAAGATTTTTTCTCCACTATTGGTATAGACTTTAAATGGTCCGGTCAATGAAATTTCATCATAGCCTTGAATGTCGTGTAGAATTACAAAATCCTTATTTGTACTCTGATACAAGTAACCATACTGTCTGGCCAGTTCCAGACTGAACACACCTACTAACTGTCTTGGCGGAAAAGCAGGGTTCACCATCGGGCCCAGCATATTAAAAAATGTTTTTACTCCTAGTTCTTTTCTGATGGGACCCACATTCTTCATGGCCGGGTGAAACAGCGGTGCATGCATAAAGAAAATATTAGCCCGATCTAAACTTCTTCTTAGTTCATCGGCATTATTGGTGAACTCAACCCCAAAGTGCTGAAGCAAGTTAGAAGATCCACAAACGGAAGATACGCCCACATTTCCATGTTTGGAAACTGGTTGCCCTGCAGCTGCAACCACAAAAGACGAAAGTGTAGAAATATTAAATGTGTTTTTTCCATCACCGCCTGTACCACATACATCCATCACAGGCTCATCGAAATGAATAGGAATGCAAAGTTCCAACATCGCATCTCGAAAACCCTGTAACTCATCAATGGTAATGGCGCGCATCATGTACACCGTCATGAAGGCACTCATCTGACTTGGGTTGTATTTACCTGATGCTAACTCCACTAACACCTGCTTTGCAGTGTCCTTGCTTAGCGAGCGGTGTTCAATTAATTCACTTAGTATTTCTTTCATGGCCTCACCCCGGCCCTCTCCGGAGGAGAGGGTGCGTTTCTATTATTTATTTGACAAGTTCTTCTTCCATTTGCTGTTGATGACTTTAGCGCCCCTCCACCTCATCCGGCCTTTGGCCACCTTCTCCAAAGGAGAAGGGAAGTGGCCTAAAGACGAACAAGGAGAGGGTGTCTATATTTAAGTTCATCAATTAGTTAACCAGTTTTCTATCATCTTCTTTCCATGTTGAGTCATGATCGATTCCGGATGGAATTGAACACCACGCACATCAAATTTTTTGTGAGCAATTGCCATTACAAGTCCGTCTGGATTTGTTGCTGTGACTGTCAATTCCGATGGTATGCTTTCCGCCACAACAGCCCATGAATGATAATGACAAACTTCGAATTGATCCGGAAGTTCTTTAAAAAGTTTCTCGTTTTTATCCGTTACCCTTGCTTGAGATGTTACACCATGCAGAACATTAGGAATATTAAAAAGTTTAGCGCCAAATGCTTCCGCAATACCCTGATGACCGAGGCATACACCTAAAATGCTTTTACTTGGAGAGTAAGTCTTGATGACATCTTTCATTATCCCTGCCTCATCCGGAACTCCGGGGCCAGGTGATAGCAGTATCTTATCATACTTTTCCACTTCTTCCAACTTGATCTTATCGTTTCTAAAAATATCCATCTCATAACCCAGTTCACGAATAATATGAACCAGGTTGTAGGTGAACGAATCGTAATTATCGAGGACGAGTATTTTCATTTTTCAGTTTTAGAACTATATTTCTTTAGTGGATTATATTTTAGTTACCAGTTGCCGGTTTCCAGTCACCGGTAACCGGTAACCAATTATATTTTTTCAGCCATCGCAATAGCCTTCCTTAATGCTTCCAATTTATTGTTCACCTCCTGTAGCTCATTCTCAGGAATTGACTTTGCCACCACACCTGCACCAGCCTGATAAATCAATTTATTATCCTGACTGAGAAATGTTCGGATCATGATCGCATGATTGAAATCTCCATTAAAGCCAAGGAATCCCAAAGCCCCTCCATAAAAGCTACGGTTCACATTTTCATATTTACTGATCAGGTTCATGGCCATTGGCTTTGGAGCTCCCGACAATGTGCCTGCTGGAAACGTATCCGCGGCCAATTTCAAAGGAGAAGCATTCTCATGAAGTTTGCCTGTTACTTTGGAAACCAGATGAATGACATGTGAATAATATTGAATTTCTTTAAACACCTCCACTGTCACTTCCTGCGAATCGCGGCTTAAGTCATTTCGCGCCAAATCCACCAACATCACATGCTCGGAGTTTTCTTTTTCGTCCAATGAAAGTTTTGTCGCAAGTGCTGCATCTTCTTTATCATTTCCAGAACGCCTGAAAGTGCCTGCTATCGGATAGATACTTGCCTCCCCATTCTTGATCTGAATTTGGGCTTCAGGCGAAGAACCAAATATCTTGAAGCTTCCATAATCGAAATAAAAGAGATAAGGCGATGGATTGATCGACCGCAAAGCGCGGTACACGTTGAATTCATCTCCTTTAAAACCACTGCTAAAACGTCTCGATAAGACAATTTGAAAGACATCTCCCCGATGGCAATGTTTGATCCCCGACTTCACCTTTTCAATATATTCCTTATCCGTTACATTGGATGTTTCTTCATCAGTTGACTTAAATGAAAAAGTAGAAAACCGATTGCTGTAAATGATCTTCTCTAATTTCTCGAGACCTGATTGCAAGAGATCATCAAACACATTTTCAAACAAGGTCAACTCGTTTGAAAAATGATCTACAATAATGACATAGCGGTAAACCTTATACAGAATATCCGGAATAGATTTTTGTGTGAGTTCAATGGGTACATCCTCAAAGTAGCGAACAGTGTCATAGGCCATGTATCCGAAAAGGCCGTTGGCACTATATTTTGAATTTGTTCCCTCCACCTCAAAGCATTTTCGGAATTCGTCCAATTTTTGCACGACCTGATCTTTTGAAGAGATTGGCTCAACACGTTTCGTGTCATCGGGAAACCTCATTTCAATTACCTCGTCCTTCAATTGAAAGGAAGCCAGTGGCTCACAGCAAATAAATGACAAGCTGTTCTCATGTCCATGATAGTCGGAGCTTTCCAGCAAAAGACTTCCGGCAAAAACATCGCGCAGCTTTAGATAGATGTTTACTGGTGTGAGCGTATCCGCCAGAAGTTTCTTTGAGTTTGTATTGAGTTTGTATGTCATAGTTACGTTTTGCCTCACCCCGGCCCTCTCCGTAGGAGAGGGTGCGTTTCTATTATTAGTTGACCAAGTTCTTTCTTCCTTGTGCTTTGATGACTTTACCCAGACCCTTTCCACCTCATCCGGTCCCGATGCATCGGGACCACCTTCTCCCACGGGAGAAGGGAAACGGTCTAAAGATTTTATTAAATAAAAAAAGCCCGCCCCGATTGATCGGGGCGGGCTTTTAAAAGTTCATTATCTTTTTATTTAAACATAGCCGTACACCGATCGAAATTCGAAAGATGCCACCACCAAGCTATGTTCTGAAATTTTTTCATCTACTATTCTGCTGATTCCTTTTTCTTAGGCGCTCGTTTTGCCTTTGGCTTTACCTCTACAGATCCCTGTGTAACTTCTGTCTTAGCAGCAGCAACCACGGTTTTCTTTGCTGATTTTCTTCTTCTTGAGTTACCGAAAGAACCTATTGAGATTTTTCCTTTTTTCGTTTTCTTGTCTCCTCTTCCCATGATTGAGTTAATGAATTATTTGGCAAGTATAGCAAAGGGTTTACTTTCTACCAAATCTTAACACGATCCTTTTCCTCGCGATACATTTTATCGCCAGGCTTCACGCCAAAAGCATCATAAAATTCCGTGATGTTTGATATGGGTCCATTAGCCCTGAACATGCCTGGCGAATGAGGATCGGTATTCACCTGTGTCCTCAATGTTTCATCTTTATACTTGATCCTCCAAACGGTTGCCCAGGACAAATAAAACCTCTGTTCAGGGGTATAACCATCGATTAAGCCGGGCTTTTTATGCTCACGATAGAAGCGCTGTAATCCATCATAAGCAACATTCAGCCCTCCTAAATCACCAATATTTTCGCCCAGGGTAAACTCCCCCTGCACCAATACACCTGGCAATGGCTCATACTTTCCGAATTGATCGGCCAACGCCTTGCCCTTGTCTTTGAATTTCTTCAGGTCCTCTTCCTGCCACCAATTCTTGAGGTTGCCTTCAGCATCAAACTGGCTGCCCTGATCATCAAAGCCATGTGAAATCTCATGTCCAATAACAGCCCCTATCCCACCGTAATTGACCGCTTCGTCAGCTTTATAATTGTAAAATGGTGGTTGTAATATTCCGGCAGGAAAAACAATCTCATTAAAAAGGGGATTGTAATATGCATTAACTGTTTGAGGTGTCATTTGCCATTCTTTTGTATTGACAGGTTTGCCAAGCTTAGCAATATTTTGCTGTACTACATACTTTGATGCATTCGCAACATTCTGGTAGTAAGAAGCCTTCTCAGGAGCTTTCTCTATAATAAGACCAGCATAGTTTTTCCATTCATCCGGATATCCAATTTTGACAGTAAAGGTGCTCAGCTTTTTCAAGGAAGCTTTCTTTGTTGAATCCGACATCCAGTCTACATTCTTGATGCGATCGGCAAAAGCAAGCTTGATGTTCTCTACCATTTCCATCGCCTTTTGTTTGGCTTCAGGTGGAAAATTTTGATCCACATACAGTTTCCCAATCGCTTCTCCTAAAAATGCATCCGTTGTACCCAGCACTCGCTTCCATCGTGGTCGCATCTGATCCACACCGCGCATGTACTTGCTATTGAAATCAAAAGACTCCTGAACAACTGCGTGATTTAAAAAAGGTGCACCGCCTCGGAGCGCAGTCCATTTCAAATACATCTTCATGTCATTCCAACTATAGCTGTTCATAATTTTTTCCACTTCTTTCATAAAGACAGGTTCAGTCACAATGATTGAATCTTCTTTTACACCCAGTGAAGTAAAATAAGCAGACCAGTTGATAGAAGGAGTAAGAGTGGTCAGTTCACTAATTGATTTTTTATTGTATTGTTTAACCGGATCACGGCTTTCCTCCTTTGTTAAGGTTGCTTTTGCCAGCTGCGACTCAAGCGCTAAAATTCGCTCGGCCGATTTTTTAGCAGTCGGAGCATCCACCCCAATTAACACAAGCATGCGGGCAACATGTTCTTTATATTTCTCGCGGGTCTCTTTTGATTTTGGATCTGTCTTTACGTAATAGTCACGCTCAGGCAAACCAATTCCACCTGAACCCAGATAAGCAGCCATCTTTTTGCTATTCTTTAAATCAGGAAAAACCTGAAAACCAAAAAAGGCTCCCCCTCCTTCCAACTCTTGCTCAATTAAATACGTTTGGAGATCGGCCTTGTTTTTTATCGATTCGATCTTGTCCAACGTTGGCTTCAGTGGATTTAGTCCTGCGCTCTCCGCCAAAGATGAGTCCATTCCGATGCTAAAGAAGTCTGCTGCTTTGCGTTGATCAGTTCCCTCCGTATACTTTGGATTTTCGCCAGCTTTCTTCAAGACATCCAGAACAGCATTATTACTAAACTCACTAAGTTCATTGAATGAACCCCATTCTCCGCGGTCGGCAGGAATGGCGGTGCGCTTTATCCAATTACCATTTACAAACCCAAAGAAATCGTCTTGTGGGCGAATAGTGGAATCCATATTAGTTAGCTCCAGGCCAGACGCGACAGGTTCCTCTTGTTTTTTAGTCTCAGTCGAGCAAGCAAATGCAACAATCAACAAGAGAATAAGTATGATTCGATTCATAAGACGAATTTTAGAAGTTGCCAAAAGTAAAATTTAGTTGACAGTAAGAAAAGAAATCTTACTAAATACGTGAAATGATGGATCTTACTAAACAAAATTACCCCATGTGAGGTTAGCTATGTAACTTAGTTTCCTAAACAATACGCATATGGCCCAGGCAAGCGAAGATCTAATCGATGTCCTTAAAAAAACCGCCCTCCATATTGATAAGAGTCCCAATTACCAATGGGGTCACATGGGCGCTTGCAATTGTGGCTTTCTGGCGCAGGAAGTAACGAAACTGACGAAGGCTGAGATTCACCGCAGGGCTTTAGAGCGACATGGCGATTGGACAGAGCACCTAAACGACTACTGCCCTATCAATGGGCTTCCGTTTGACGATGTCATTTCTGAATTAATTAACTTCGGTTTTGATTCGGACGATTTAAAGCATCTGGAAAAACTATCTGACCCGAAAATTTTAAGGACCTTTCCATTAAGCGAACGAAATCTTCATCATAATGCGAAGCAAGATGTTGTTAAGTACCTGAAGGCATGGGTCGCTATATTGGAAGACGAACTAGTAAGCGCTGTCACGTTTGAATTACCAGAATTTGTTCCACTTACGGTAGCCTAAACAAAATACAATCCTTCGCTTCATTGTTTTGATTGACAAAACGAAACCATTTCTTGAGTCTTGCTTCTTCAATTAGTCCAGCTTTTTGGAGAACTCTGGCAGAAGCAACGTTATCAACATCCACAAAAGTGCCGATTCTGAAAACACTAGGTTGAGCTTGCAGTATTGGCATCATCATTTGACAAACCTCCGTTGCATAACCATGACCCCATTGCGTTGGACTAAGGATGTATCCAAACTGAAGCTTCCCCATTTCATTCATCACCCCAAAGCTGCCAATCAACTGATGAGTATCCTTTAAGCGAATTGCAAAAGAGCAATCAATCCCTAAATTCCATCCCTGAACAGCGTATCGCAAATAATCGCGAGTCTCCTTAATTCGCTGATGTGTTGGCCATGAAACAAACTTAGTTGCTTCAGGTTTACTGGCATAGGTGTAAAAAATTTCCTCTGCATCTTCGTACTTTAGCCGCTGAAGTACTAACTGCTTTGTTTCAATTTGTTCAGGTAGCAGTAAATGCATCATACATTAGGTGTCGGGCCATGCCTGCGCTAATCAACTACGCTATTGCCTGCGCTAAAGCTTCGGCAATCAGGAAAGCTTCGTTGATTAAAAAGCTTCGGCAGGCAGGCATTGGGTAACTTGGGAATAAAAAGATGTTCAATCAGAATGCTAAATTAGAGGCATGGCAAAAGAAAACAATATTGTTAATCAATACTTTAAAAAAGAATTTGATGGAACCAAGATTCTAGTAAAGGTAAATCCAATTCACTTTAAGGGAACCGAAATTACAATTTTTAAAGATGGTGATACAGAGCTAAGAGAATTAGACTTTGATCAGGAAATTTTTGAGGATTTGAAAGCGGATGGGTTTGAAGCCGCGAGTCCGTTGGAGTTTAATTTGTACTTATCGGGGCTAGTTAAATGACCGCCTCACCCCCGCCTCTCCGGAGGAGAGGAGCCGGCTTAGTTTACAATTTATTAAGTATGGAATGGGGATGCTGGAGACTTGAGGTTAGGTTAGATTTATTTCATCCTTCAAATTCTGAGATCAGAAATCTGAAATCATAAATATCTTCTATCTTTACCCCGGCAAATCGGCACGACCAGCTCCTGCTGAACTCCCCCAGGGTCGGAAGGCAGCAAGGGTAAGTAGTTGTAGCGGTGCGATGTTCGGTTTGCCATTTTTTTCCTTCCTTATTTAGCCTTCACTTTTCTTCCTAATCCAGAAACAGCACCTACATTGAAGTAGCCCACTACTTTGCTTCCTTTCGGGTTTACATTGAAAATATTAGTAGGCACATTAGAAAGGGGTGAAGAGAATAATTCACTAAAACCTCCAGGACGGTTAGTCTGTATCACAACTTGATTGAGATAGGTAAATGTCGCATAGGTTATTGCCTGTATCTCCACATAAATTGAATCACCCGGCAGATATGGTGATACTAAGTTACCGTCTGCATCTTCATTGAAGGGATTGATACTGCTGCGAATAGGGGGAAGAAAAGTTATCCCATCAAAATTTCCGCCTGGCGAAAAGCCACCGTCAAAAGCCAGACTGATTTCAGAGGGTTTATTTAAGAGTGTATCGTTTTTAAAGGTTTTGATCCAATAAGCATCTCCACTTCCAGGAAAATCATTCGCCCAAAATTCACAACTATATGATTTGGCTGGAAAAAAGGTAGCTTCCTCTTCAAAAATAACGCTTATGCTATCAATATCAGGAGCACGACCCATAGTAGATACCGACTCAAACGTTTCTCCTTTATAAGAAACGGTAAGTTTATAATCACGGCCAATCACTCCAAACACTCCTCCCGAAGTAGATGGACTCCATTTATAATATCCTTTTTGTTTAGGGTCTTCTACAAAGTTCATCACTTCGCCTTCCGAATCCTGAACGGTCACCACGGCACCAGAAACCATAGGTATAGCTGTACTTTCAAAATAGGGTTGGGTCATCATCAGATTGATCACCTGATCGCCAGGCTTGTTGTTGAGCCATGCCTCCACAACCAGCTCGGCATTTGCATCCTGCAAGTCCGGGTTAATGACGTCCTCACAAGAAGTAAGGCCTACTGATACCATCAAAAGAGCGACTAAAACTTGACTACCTATTTTCATAACGGTTATTCTCTAGAATTTAAAATTATAAGACACAGCTGGAACAACAGTTCCGATAATGGACAATTGCACGGCCTGAGATTGCAAAGGATCTCCATTTACATATCGCTTATCAAGCTGGTTAAAATAAATAGAGAATGGATTTTTACGACCGTATACGTTGTACACTGAAAAAATCCAATAGTCCGTATTTTTTCGTGGCTTGCCATTTCGCTTTACCGTTCTTCCTTCCAAACGTGCAGACAAATCCAATCTATTATAACTTGGAATTCTCACGTTGTTGCGAGAGTCATTTGCGTTATACGGAATGAGAAGCCCTTGCGAAACATATCGGGACGTAGGGAATGTAGTGGGTGTACCTGTTGTGAAAACAAAATCACCTGAAATACTCCATCGTTTATTGATATCATAAAAACCTGCAAGTTTTAAGTTATGACGCTGATCATATCGGGTAGGATACCAAGATCCTTTGTTAATACCTTCCACCTGTAATTCTGTTCGCCCGAGCGTATAGCTTACCCATCCCGTAAACTTGCCTGTTTTGCGCTGAAGATAAAACTCCAATCCATAGGCTCGTCCTTTGCCACTCAACAAGTCACCTTCCAAATATCTATTAATTAAAATATCCGCACCATCGATGTAATCGATTTGGTTATAGGTGTTTTTATAATATCCTTCTATAGAGGCCTCCCATTGATTACTCTTTCCAATATTCTTAAAATAACCGAGCGTAATTTGGTCGGAAAGCTCGGGCTTAATGTTTCTTGAAGTTGGTGTCCAGACATCCAGCGGATTTGAAGCGGTTGTGTTTGAAATCAAGTGCAGGTATTGAACCATTCTGTTATAACTTGTCTTAATCGAACTCTTTTCATTCAATTGAGCCTTTAATGAAAATCGAGGTTGCCAGTTACCGTAGCTTGCTATCGTTTCACCTTTCTTATAGGTTGTCTCCGAAATAGGTGTTTTTCGTATCCCTGGAATTGTATCATTGTATGTATACGCTACTCCCTCACCTAAATATTGAAAGTAGGAATACCTAAGCCCGTACTCCAATGCAAACACTGAGCTAATTCTTTGACTGTTGCCGATATAAAGCGAGCTTTCACGATTATACTTTCTCTCCAAACTTACATCTACCACATCACCGTTGGATGTACCCACCGCATTAGCTGGCTGAAAAGAATACGAAATAAGTTCTCCACCAAAAGTAAGTTCATTATTTGTGTCGATGAAATAACTAAGTTCAGGTTTAAAGATGTAGTTTGAGATGGATGAATTCCATTTAAAGTTATTGATGTTGTCCTCTCCGAACTGAAGTTGATAATCGTAGCTGCTATATACTCCCGTTACATTTGCAAACAGGCGTTTTGAATAAATATGGTTCCAGCGTAAAGTTGCAGTTTTATTGCCCCAGCTGAAGCCCTGGTTCTTGTCAAACATGAAATTATCCCGTCCAAAAAAGCCTGATAGGTAAACACGGTTTCTATCATTCAAATTATAATTCGCTTTCATGGTGAGATCATAAAAATTCAATGCCCCACCGTCTTGCAGCAATGGAACAAACGGCCTTGCCAGCACATCAATATACGATCTGCGTCCCGCTACAATGAATGAACCCTTGTTCTTCACAATTGGACCTTCTATAGCTAACCTACTAAAGATGGTTCCCACGCCACCATTGACTTCAAACTTCTTAATATTCCCCTCTTTCATCCGAACATCGAGGAGTGAAGCAAGTCGACCACCATATCGTGATGGGATTGCCCCTTTATACAGTTTGGTGTCTTTAACAGCATCCGGATTAAAGACTGAAAAGAATCCTAACAAATGAGAAGAATTATACACAGGTGCTTCATCCAACAAAATAAGATTTTGACCTACACTTCCGCCACGTACGTTAAAGCCAGAAGCTCCATCACCCACTGTGCTAATCCCAGGTAATAGCTGTAAGCTTTTTATTACATCTACTTCACCTAAAAAAGCAGGAATTTTTCTTATTGTAGCGATGCTCAATTTATTGGTGCTCATTTCAATATTCCCCACCTTGTCGGCCTTTTCATCATCGGCCATCACCACCACTTCCTGGAGTTGCTCAGCTTCTGGATTTAATTCAAAAT
>JANOQK010000346.1:0-1831 GCA_031414855.1 Bacteroidia bacterium
AAAAATAAAAGTAGAAGAAGAGGCACTTCACCTGATCGCTCAAAAAGCAGACGGTGCTTTGCGCGATGGTCTTTCCATTTTTGATTTGATGGTCACGTTTTCTTCCGGAAAGGAAGTCACCTTCAAAGATGTGATCAACAACCTTCACATTCTTGACTACGATTATTATTTCAAAGTGATAGACGGCTTGCTAGCTGAAAATGCTACGCAGCCACTCTTATTGTTAGATGAAATTCTCCGCAAAGGATTTGACGGCCATAATTTTATAGTTGGATTAAGCGAGCACCTAAGAAATCTCCTGGTATCACAAGATGCGCGAACCGTCAACCTGATGGAAGTGCCTGACAGCACCAAGAAAAAATATCTGGAACAATCGCAGGCTTCTCCCCCTGCCCTGCTCCTCTCCTGGCTTAACATTGCCAGTCACTGCGACATCAATTACAAAAGCAGCAAGAACCAACGTCTGCTGGTGGAGTTGGCCTTGATGAAAATGGCGAATGTCAACTCCGTTTTTAAAAGTAATGGAACTGCCCTGGCTTCGGAGGCGGTAAAAAAAAAATTGAATTAGAACCTGAAGTTTCTGCTTCTTTTGTTTCCGAACCTGTATCCAAAGTAGAAAAGGTAATTACTCCTCCGCAGGAAAAACCCATTCTTGCCGAACAGCCTAAACCGGAAATTTCTCAACCCGTTCGAACAGAAAATACACGACCAAAGACAACCTTGAATCTTGGCAGTATTTTAAAGCCAACACAAAAGCCGGCTGAAACTAAGCCAGAAGAAAAAAACGGCATCGTTATTTCAAACGATCAACCGGTAACAGAAAAACAGGTGAAAGCAGCGTGGACTGAATACGCTGAAGAACGCAAAGGTCAGGTAGCAGAATACCACTTACTGAATCGCGAGATTACTTTTCACAAAAATCAAATCACCATTCCGTTAACCAATCCTATCGAAGAGCCTCTGCTGTTATTGATCAAATCAGACCTTGTTGATTACCTGCGTCATAAATTAAACAACAACTCCATACAAGTGAACAGTATTATGGAGGAGAGGCAGTCCAAAAAGGTAGCCTACACCAATAAAGATAAGTTTGAACACTTAGCTGAGAAAAATCCTCTCCTTAACCAGCTCAAAGAAAAATTCGGGCTTGACGCTGACTTCTAAAATTGAATATTAATCAGATAGAGCCGCTACTTCTATTTCTCTCTTTTTCCAGGATCTATCCAACACAAACGTACCGATAGGTATAAGCGAAGCAGCCAATGCTACACCAACAGAGAACCAATTCCACTGCATAGCCTTGATGGAAAGAAATACCATTACGATATAGGCAATAAACAAAACACCATGCAGCCAACCGACAACCTTTACTGCCATCGGCATACCGAAGTAATACTTCAGCGGCATGGCGATAAGCAACAAAACAAGGAACGAAATGCCTTCAGTGATTCCTATAAATCTCAAAAATCCAATCCTATTCTTCATTATTGCTGCGCTATTACTTGTGCTTTATAAATTGAAATCGTTCGGTCGTTTTTCATGGTTTGATAGCCGGTATAAATAAGGATGATTCCCAAGAGTTCAGTAACATACAATACCTCGGTATAGCCAAATTTGGTAAAAGATCCACCAATACCAGGTAACAAACCACCTAAAGCAATAAAAATATTGCCGATAAATCTGCTTTTGAATGCAATGTCCTTACTATAGCGATAAGCTGAATAACAGGCACCACCAACCAGAAAGATGAACGCGTAAATATTAACGAAAGGCGTGATTAACCGCACATTCTTCCATACCATCACTTTTCCTGTTAACCGTGTGGGTTCAA
>JANOQK010000347.1:0-1822 GCA_031414855.1 Bacteroidia bacterium
CTATCCGGTTCAATTTCCTTGGATTCACAGCCTGGTGCGGGAGCAACATTTACCATTTCCTTGCCAGCAAAGTGCTCTTGATCTGGAGAACCAGGGGCTACATTTGGTCTAATTCACCCCTTAATTTTTTTCAAAATGGTCTATTTTATATGGAGCTAAAAGTTACGTATTGAAAGACGGTATTTACTACCTTTCGCAATCATGGCCATAGAAAAGCAATTTTGGGAATTTCTACTCAACGCAAAAGAACCGCCTACCAGAGGAGTTTATAAGAAGGCGATACTTCGTGGGCAGCTTACGCTGTTATCCATGTCAGTAGGGGTTATCTATATTATAATAGACTACTCAAATGATATCTATTTTAATCTGCTCTACTATGTTTTTCTCATTGCGTTTTCAACTTTTGCACTGTTATTAAATTGGCGCGGAAATTATAAATCAGCAAACCTCGTATTCCTTACGCTGCTTAATCTGTTGATTTATGTATTTGCCTCAAACGATACCTATAGAACTGGTGTGTATATGTATTTTATGGTCTGTGCCCTTACTGCGCTTACGCTTTGTGGGTATGAACAACTCAAAACAGGATTATTCTTTTCAGGCCTGTCTCTTATTCTTTTTTTATTGGCTTATGTTTTAAAAATCTACCCATTGATGCCGCATGCGCAGGTTCCTGAATCCTATGTAACCATAGCCTTTGTTACAAATTTCATCGTGTCTATTGCCACCACCGCTACATTGCTTTTCTTTTTGTTAAATATCAATTTCCATACCGAGGAAGATCTGGTCAAAAACAATGAACTTTTGACCAAGGCCAACAAAGAACTTGATCGATTTGTGTACAGTGCTTCCCACGATCTTCGATCTCCACTAAGCTCCATGCTCGGTTTAGTTGAACTGGCCAAGAGATCTAATGACCCCGAGGAGATTAAAATGTGTCTCGATCTGATGAGAGACAGGATAAAAGTTCAAGACTCCTTTATTCAGGACATTATAGACTATGCCAGGAATGGCCGTGTTTCTTTGGTGTTTGAAAAAATTGAAGCGAAGCCATTCGTAGAAGAAATAATCAATCAATTGATGTTTGATGAAGACGCGAAGGGAATAGACTTTCAGGTTAACATACAAGAAGACGCTTTCCTCCATATCGATAAAACCAGGCTGACTAGCATTTTGAGTAATCTGATCAGCAACGCGATTAAATACCACGACAGATCAAAACCTTCACGATTCGTTCGGATAAGTTTATTACCATCTGAAAATGCCACAACTTTCTTAGTTGAAGACAACGGCCAGGGTGTTCGGCCAGAGTTTCATGATAAAATATTTGACATGTTTTTCAGGGCTTCAGAAGCATCCAAGGGATCGGGCCTGGGTCTGTTTATTGTCAAAGAAACTGTTGAAAAGTTGGGAGGAACAATCTCTATTCAATCGGAATTTGGCAAAGGCAGTAGTTTCTCAGTCATTCTGCCTAATTCAACTCCCTCATGAGTTTATAATTTCTTGCTTTCCTTTTGCTGCCTTGCGTTTTAATTTTCAAATCCTCAAGATTTCAAATTACTTTTGCGCCTTATGGCGAACCAAGACGACAACCTTTTGAAGAAAGTAATTGCCCATGCCAAGGAGTATGGGTTTGTTTTTCAGTCCAGTGAGATTTATGATGGCCTCAGCGCAGTCTACGACTACGGGCAGAATGGATCTGAACTAAAGAATAACATCAAAGAATACTGGTGGAAATTTATGACACAGCTCCACGATAATATTGTGGGCATCGATGCCGCTATCTTCATGCACCCTACAACATGGAAAGCTTCGGGGCATG
>JANOQK010000348.1:0-1816 GCA_031414855.1 Bacteroidia bacterium
CATTGCTCGCCAATGGGTGGGTGAACAGCAAGGAATTGACATCAGTAACGAAGGCCTTCAACCTTTGCCATTTTTAAAAGTATTAAGCAGCACAGCGCATTCAAGTGCTATCAAATCACTCTCCATGCTTGGGATGGGAAGGAATGCCTTGGTTAAAATAAATTCACAACCCAATCGCGAAGCCATTGATTTAACTGAACTTGAAAATTATCTACTACTAAACCAAGGGAATCCTTTAATCCTGGTAGCGAATGCAGGAACTGTAAATACGGTTGACTTTGATGATCTCGAGGCGATTGGTCAACTGAAAAAGAAATATAACTTTTGGCTACATATTGATGCGGCATTTGGAGGCTTTGCTGCCATCTCGCCAAAGTTTGCGCATCTTATGAATGGCATCAATCATGCAGACAGTATAACCATCGATGCTCACAAATGGCTAAATGTTCCATACGATGCGGCCATGCAGTTTACTCGTCATAAAGATCTTCAGTTAAAGGTTTTTCAAAACAGTGCAGCTTACTTAGGTGACCCGGCACAAAGCCCGGACTTCTTTCACTACACACCTGAAAACTCAAGAAGGTTTCGCGCATTGCCATCGTGGTTTACATTAATGGCGTATGGAAAGGAAGGGCATCAGGAAATTGTCGAACGAAATTGCAGTTGCGCTAGCATGCTGGGAAACATGATTGAGACTTCTGAAGAATTTAAACTTCTTTCGCCTGTGCGAATGAATGTGGTGTGCTTTACTTTTAATCAGGAAAATCCACTATCAACTTCAATTGCTAAATTTTTGGCTAAGATTAGAGATGATGGCCGAACTTTCTTCACGCCAACAAATTATAAAGGTGTGCCGGCAATGCGTGCTGCATTTAGTAATTGGCAAACAACAGAAGAAGACGTTACGATTGCTTTTCAGGCTTTAAAAGAAAATTATTAAAGATGTACACTTCAAAACTAAATCGAAACGAAAATACAGAAGAACTCCACGAATTCATTCGCAAGAATGGATTTGGGATTCTAATAAGTAGTGTAGCAGGTAAACCCTGGGCTTCGCATATTCCGTTGTTGCTTTCAGCTGATGGAAAAAAACTATCAGGCCACCTGGCGCGAGGTAATAAGCAATGGAAGGAATGGAACGATGAATCAGAGATACTGGCAATTTTCTCAGGCCCACACGCCTATATCTCTTCTTCCTGGTATGACCACGAAAATGTACCCACGTGGAATTACATAGCCGTGCACGTGTATGGTAAATTAAAAATTCTATCTGACCAGGAGCTTTTACAGTCCTTAAAAGAACTTACTGATACTTATGAAAAACAATCGGTGCAACCTGTTTCCGTTGAAAAAATGAATCCTGATTATTTGAAAAAGGAAATGCTTGGCATTGTCGGTTTCGAAATTGAAATCACAAAAATGGAGGCCGCTTATAAATTATCTCAAAACCGTGACACTAAGAACCACGAATCGATTATTGCAGAGTTAGAAAAACGCAATGATCCAGCCTCCACAGCCATTGCTCATGAAATGAAAAAAGCGGGCCACTCTTGAACCCTTTTTTATTAAGCTTTTAATTACCTTTACAAAATTCAAAATTATTTTATAAGAAGTTCTTAGCCATCAAATCGAAATCAATACTATCATGACAGTAACAAGCACAATTCCAATAGAGCGAACAACAAAGTCTCGCCTTTCTACAGTTGATTTTAATAATCTGGGATTCGGAAACTATATTTCAGATCATATGCTCGTGGCCGAATACAACAACGCCAGTTGGCATGAACCAAAAATTGTTCCCTATGGTGATATGGCC
>JANOQK010000349.1:0-16302 GCA_031414855.1 Bacteroidia bacterium
CTATCTTCTCGAGCATCTGTGAACGCTCCTTTCTTATGCCCAAATAATTCACTCTCAAAGAGTGTTTCTGTTATGGCACCCATATCCACGGAGACAAATGAGCTGTCTTTTCGCAACGATTTTTGATGAATAGCACGGGCGATCAATTCTTTTCCGGTTCCGTTCTCACCCAGTATTAGAATATTGGCATCTGTCTTCGCTACTTTATCAATCAAGGAGAACACGTCTTTTATGACTGGGCTATTGCCAATGATGTCGCGGAAGGGCTGACTGATTTGCTCTTCCAGCATTTCTTTGGCCTTGCGAAGTTTATCTACTTCGTTATACGATTTCTTTAAGCGAATGGCCGTGGAAATAGTGGCGATCAGTTTTTCATTTTGCCAGGGCTTCAATACAAAATCGGTAGCTCCTTCTTTCAATGCGCGAACAGCCATCTCCACATCGCCAAAAGCGGTGATCATAATCACGACTGCACTAGGGTCTTTCTCTTTGATTTGCGCAAGCCATTGAAAACCTTCTTTACCACTGGTGGTGTCTTTGCTGAAATTCATATCCAGCAAAATAACATCGTAGGTATCGTTGTTTAAGAGGAAAGGAATCTTGTTAGGGTTCTTCTCAATAATGACGTGATAGCTGTATTTTTTAAGCAGCATTTTGGCTGCTAACAGCACATCTTCATCGTCATCGATCATTAATATTTTACCGCCTTCGTTCACAGTTTTTAGGTTTATAGCATCTGAAATAAGAAAAATTGTGCCAATGCTCAGGGCGTCCGAAATTTCAGTATTTCAAAGATTCCTTGTGCGGTGACACACAAAGATGTTCAAAAATGAACAGTGAGGGAAATTATTGACCAGTTTAAAGAGGATTTATTGCAATTGTTTTTAGGGAATAAACTCAAAGACCTCGACTTGATTAGTGGTGGTTAATATCATTCTTTCGTCTGTAAGAAGGACGAATTGTGCAGGTTGAGGCAAAGACAACTCTCTGGTTTCTGCCGTAAACAGATCGAGGAATTTTATCCTGGCATTTTCTGTGTAGTACAATTCTTCTCCCAGAAAATTGAAGTTAGCCAGGCCGATAATCGGAATTTTTCGCATTAACCTTCCCAATGAATTGTACACCGCAATTCCGGTTTTTGAATCAAGAAGAAACAAGAAATTTTGGTATTCGCGCATCAAGGTGATTCTGTTCTCTTTGAACTGATCTGTTATGCTGAATTCGTCCAACACTCTTGAGTCGCTAAGACTCACTTTTTTCAAACTAAGATCTGCATTATCCAACATCCACATATTTTGATCTCCTGATGGACAGATCAATGAAGGGTCTATCACAAGTGATGGATCAATCAACTGAAAAGGATTAACACTTAGATCAGGCGAAAGCCATGAAAACTGTTGACTCTTTTTGTAGTAAATAAGTAAGCGTATTGCATTAGAGGGATCAAACAAGGTTGGAAGTCCTTCATGTCGGTAGGAACCTAGAATTGCTCCGTTCTTATCATATTTATGAATATCTCCTGATTTAAGCACTACATAAAAATCTCCAGCACGGTCAATGGCAGCAAAAACAACTTCAGATGGAGTTCTGATTGAGGCTATTTTTTTTGATTGACCTTGAGAAATGAAAGGTGTTAAGACGAATAGGAGTAGCGCAACGACTTTCATTTTTTATAACTTTTTAATTCCATGGTTTGTCCATCAAACACAGCATAGGTGCTAAAGTGAACCCACTCACCCAGATTAATATAGCGACTTCCTTCACCGACTTTTAAATCTAATGGCAAGTGGCGATGGCCAAAAATATAAAAGTCATGATGTTGAGTTTTTTCGAGATCGCGACAATAAGCAAGCAGAAATTCCCTTTCTTCACCATTAAACTTTTCTTCGAGTTTCATATTGCTAATTCTACTGCTTCTGCTCCACTTATTAGCAAGCGCCATGCCTATATTTGGGTGAAGCCATTGAAAAAGCCATTGAAAGAACGGACTGTTGAACAAAAATCTTTTTAATAATTTATAAGTACGATCGCCTGGTCCAAGTCCATCGCCATGACCCATTAAAATAGTTGTCGATCCAATTTGAAGTAGTTGTGGGTCTCTATAGATATGAATACCGAGTTCGTTAGGGAAGTAATCAGACATCCACAAATCATGATTGCCTGTAAAAAAATAAATGGGCAAGCCAGCTTCGCGCAACTCTGCTAGTTTACCTAGGAAGCGCGTGAATCCTTTAGGAATGGTATGCTTGTATTCAAACCAAAAGTCAAAAATGTCGCCCACCAGATAGATAGAATGTGCATCGTGCCGTATTGATTCCAGCCACTTGACAATAAGTTTTTCTCGCTCAACACTAATGGCATGATCGGGCACTCCCAAATGGAAATCAGAAGCAAAATATATTTTTTTATCGGGAGGAAGGTGAATAATCATTTAACAACAACGATATGGGTAGACGGATATACAAAGAAAGGAATAAAAAAACAGACCCTCCTGATTTTGGCCAAGAGGGTCTGAAAATAGTAGGTAAGAATTGTCTTATTTGGGAATTTCTCCCGTTACTTCTTGCTTTGTTTCACCATTAGTATTGGACGAATCAGGTGTTTCTTCTTTCTTTTCTTCAGTTTCAACTTTGTCTTTTCCGTTGGTGAACTTCTGATAAGTGGTTTGATTTTCGAAAGGACGCTTACCAATCAAACGCTCTAAGTCAGCTTGGAATAAGATTTCTTTCTCCAGTAGTTCCTTCGCCAAAATTTCAAGATGCTCTCTGTGGTGAATCAATAAGTCCTTAGTGCGTTCGTAGGCGCTATCTATGATTTTCTTAACCTCCTTATCAATACGCTCTGATGTTGCTTCTGAATACGGCTTATTGAACGTGTAATCAGATTGCTTTGAATCATAGAACGACAAATTGCCGATCTCTTTATTCATTCCATATACAGTCACCATGCTATATGCCATCTTAGTAATTCTTTCAAGATCGCTTAGCGCTCCTGTTGATATTTTACCGAATACAATTTCTTCTGCCGCGCGACCACCATAGGTCATGCACATCTCATCAATAAGTTGTTCAGTCTGATACAAGAATTGCTCTTTTGGAAGGTATTGTGCATAACCTAACGCAGCTACACCCCGGGGCACAATACTTACTTTAACCAATGGATCAGCGTGCTCAAGAAACCAACCCGCTACCGCGTGGCCTGCTTCGTGATAAGCAACAATCCTCTTTTCTTCAGGCGAAATGATTTTCGTCTTCTTTTCAAGCCCTCCAATAACACGGTCAATCGCATCTTGGAAATCCTGAATATCTACTTCTTTTTTGTCTTTTCGGGCGGCAATCAAAGCTGCTTCGTTACAAACGTTGGCAATCTCAGCTCCAGCAAAACCAGGGGTTTGTGCAGCCAGCTTTTTCACATCCAGATCTTTGGCAAGCTTGATGGGCTTCAAATGTACTTTGAAAATTTGCTCACGGCCTGCGATATCTGGTTTATCAATACTGATCTGACGATCGAAACGTCCCGGACGTAATAAAGCTGAGTCCAAAACATCGGGCCTGTTGGTCGCAGCCAGGATAATGACACCACTGTCCGTTGCAAAACCATCCATTTCAACCAACAGTGAATTCAAGGTATTTTCACGTTCATCATTGGAACCAGGCATTTGTCCTCTTCCACGTGAGCGACCAATCGCATCAATCTCATCAATGAACACGATGCAAGGTGCTTTCTCTTTTGCTTGCTTGAATAAGTCTCGTACTCGTGCAGCCCCAACACCCACAAACATCTCTACGAAATCTGATCCCGACAAGGAGAAGAATGGAACAGCAGCTTCACCCGCAACTGCCTTTGCTAACAAGGTCTTACCAGTTCCTGGAGGGCCAACTAACAAAGCGCCTTTAGGAATCTTTCCACCGAGTCTGGTGAATTTCTGAGGAGTCTTTAAAAAATCAACAATCTCTTTTACTTCTTCTTTGGCCTCTTCTAACCCAGCAACATCCGCAAAGGTGATTTTCACTTTACTTTCAGCATCAAACAACGCGGCTTTGGATTTACCGATATTGAATATCTGCCCACCTGGGCCACCGCCACCAGTCATTCTGCGCATCAACATCCAGAATCCGAAGAGCAATAGGAACAAAAAGCCCCAGTTGAGTAACATGCCAGTTACATCACTTCGCTCTTCCACCTGCAAGTCTATCTTTTGTTCGCGAGGAACATTTTTGACCATGGCTTCATATTGTTCGTAGAACTTATCAATCGAGCCAATTTTATATTTGTAGTGTGGCCCATTTGCGTTCAGTCCAAGCGGACCCTTTCCCTCCAGTTCTTGCTTGTAGGCAGCATTTTGAAGTGCTTCAGGCTTAAGTGTTATTTCAATAAGCTCCTCATTTTTGATGAGCACTAATTTTTTTATGTCTCTTCGTTGTACCATGTCTTCAAAGCGACTGCTTTGAATTTCAACTAAATCACCTGATCTGGTGAAAAGGCTTACAGCTAGTATTACACCTACTAGTGCAAGAATCACCCAGATCTGATAGTTGGGTTTAGGTACTCGAGGAGGGTTGATTTTATCTTTCTTTTCTTTGTCTGCCATTCCTATAAAAATTACAAGTCAATAACGTTGATAACTGATTTATGTTCGTTTAGTCTTCAATTCTGGTGATCTCTGCATCTCCCCAAAGTTTTTCGAGCGAGTAGAAATTTCGTTTATCCTTTTTGAACACGTGAGCGACTACATTGATATAGTCGAGAAGCATCCACTCTTTATTGTTTTTGCCTTCGCTATGCCACGGATTTTCTTTTACTTTTTTAAAGACATATTCATCAATTGACTCTGAAATGGCATCTAACTGCTTGTCTGAATTGCCTGAGCAGATCACAAAAAAATCGGCAACAGCGTTTTTTACCTTCCGAAGATCCAACACAACAATGTCAAATCCCTTCTTTTCCTGCATTCCCTTTACGATCGCCTCACTAAGTTTTTCAGAATTTAGCGTCTTTTTCTTTTTAGCCATTAACTATCTTCGATGTTTTAAAATTGACAATCCGCAAAGCTAACCCTTTTTACCTTGTATAAAATCCCTGCCAACACGCTTTTCATTGGTCAAAAACAGGTTTTTGTGCCACAATGTCACTCAACAAATACAATGGCTGCCGAATTGATTAGAAACAAATATTTGGCTGAGGGAACTCTCGTAATAACCGATTGTCAAACAGCTGGTAGGGGTCAGCGTGGAAATTCCTGGGAAGCTGAACCAGGAAGGAACCTGACCTTTAGTGTGTTGCTTAATCCATCTTTTTTGTTGGCTAAAGATCAATTCTATCTGACCATAATTGCGTCTCTGGCTATTCGTGAATTTTTAGCCGCCAGACTAGCTTGCGAAGTGAAAATTAAGTGGCCAAACGATATTCTCTTGAACAATAAGAAGATATGTGGAATTTTAATTGAGAATACATTGAGCGGTGATAAAATACAACAGAGTATTATTGGAATTGGATTGAATGTGAATCAAACTTCTTTTTCGATGACATCTCCCACTTCTATGAAAGCCATAGCCAATCATGAATTTGATTTATCGGAAGTGTTGAATGAGTTACTCGAGAAACTGGAAGGATTTTATTTGCAATTGCGCTCAAGTAAAAATGATTTACTTAAACAAGAATATCTGAATCATTTGTATTGGCGAGGTGAGGTGCATCAGTTTAGCACTCATCATGAGGTATTTACCGGAGTGATCACTTATGTGGAAGAGAACGGAAGACTTACCCTGCTGTGCGATGATAAAGAAGTTTCCTTTGATCTAAAGGAAATTAGTTTTGTCAAATAGTACCTTAAAAAGTAAACTTAAGGTTGAATAAGGAATTTTGCATACTGGAATACGTTTGAGGTGAGTATCGTTGGGCAGGAATTTTCTTATTGATCAAATAATTCTCAGGTGTTACATTGAATGAAAATTTGTAATCATGCTTCTTTACGTCACTGCGCTTCAAGCTCAGTTCCAGATTTTTCATTTTGAAGTTGTGAAATAAAGCCTGATGAGTAATCAGCGCCATTACAGACGGCACACCGATAATAACACCGGGAGATTCTGATTGAGTAATAGCAACAATTCCAAAACCTATTAAAGCCGCACCTGCAGTGGACAATTGTATTGTGCTTCCTTGTTTATTGGTAAGATGAACACCCTTTACAGCCCGTTGACCTATGACAGATCCAATTATAGAAGTTACAGCTGGAATTAATACAAGCGCATTGGGGTCCTCGCTGTTTTCAAGGGCATCTGCAACAGCAGTGAATCCAAGCCCTGCTGAAATTATTGCCAATGAGCTAATGGCATCGGCATCACCTTGCGAGTATTCATATTTTTTTGAAACGTTCTTTCCGATTATCAAACCGGTAACGCCACCTCCTAATAATGCCAGACCGTATAAATTTGGATTCTCAACCCGTCCAGCGGCCAATAAAGATGCTCCGACCAAAGGAGCGAGGATACCATAGTGCCGCATCAATTCGATTTGACCTCTTGGTGTGTTGTTTTGTTTTTGAAGGTGGAAGGCCACTTCACCTAATGCAATACTTCCAACAGATGATAGTGCGAGTATTGCTTTATAAGAGTCTTCGCTTTGACCCGCTACGGTTAAGCCCAATGCTGCTCCGTATCCTAAACCTAGCAGTTTTCCGGTGTTATTTGCGCGCACAGTATTTCGCGTGATGCTTTCATACTTTCTTGGATTAATAGCAGGGCCAAGCAACCAAAGTCCACCCATAATTAAAGGAACACCTCCTGCAGCAGGTCCATCAATCTCAAGCAAGGCAACAATACTCCCTCCATAGTAAGCACCATATAAAACATTGATGATCCGATCTCTGTTTCTCCATTCAAAATTTTCGACAGAGTTCACATTTTCAGATGATGGCGCCTTCGCCACAATCAGTTCTTTGTTCCATTGCTCTTTGAATTGTTCGAACTGTTTCCTAGCCTCCTCCGACATTTTTTCATAGTAACTTTTCAAATAAATTTCATAGTCTTTCAAGTACGTTGCTTCATTGTTCGTCAGTGAATCTCCTCTGTCAAGTCGCTGTTTTATAGATAAATAATTTGGTTTCGTAGATTCTTCCCAATATCCCCTAGCAGAATAAAGGTCCTGCGAGCGGGCTTCAAAGCAAAGAATTACAAGAAGGAGGGATAGGATGGTTAAAAAACGCATAACAGCTTTCAACTTTGATAAAAGGTAAGAAATTTTGCTAAAATTTGATATATGATGTATTAGCCAAGGCTGAGTCTTTTTTAATTTGTTACAAATGAATTAGGTTGCGCACTTTGAATCATGATTAACGTAACGAACCTTCGATATAGTTACTCTCTCGCCAAGCAGATTTCTTTCCGTGATTTTTACATACAAACGGGAGAACATTGGTTGTTGTTGGGCGAATCGGGAAGCGGCAAGACCACATTGCTCCATTTATTAGGCGGCTTGCTCACTTCGCAAGAGGGGGTTATTGAAGTGAATAAAACAAACATCACAAAACTATCTGAATCCAGTCTTGATCACTTCCGTGGAAAACATTTTGGTTTTGTTTTTCAGAAAAATCATTTGATCAGCGCATTGACAGTAGAAAAGAATTTGCTCATGGCACCTTTTCTTTCCGGATTAAAGCAAGATGACGAAAGGGTAACCGAAGTACTTGAACAGCTGGGCCTGTCGAGCAAAAGAAATTCCAAAATACAAGAGCTCAGTCAGGGGCAGGCACAACGGGTGGCCATTGCCCGTGCAGTGTTAAACAGGCCCTCTGTGATTCTTGCTGATGAACCGACATCGGCACTAGATGATAAAAGTTGCGATAAAGTAATTGGGATGTTGTTGGATCTCGCTTCTCAAAATAAATTCACTCTTGTAATCGCTACACATGATAAACGGTTGAAAGATAAGTTTAAAAACCAGTTGGTTCTTTCTCAAAATTCTTAATGAGCATGTCAACGATAAGCCTTGTATGGAATTACCTGAAAGCCAAACCGCTTACTACGATACTCAATATTTTTTTACTAGCGCTAGGCATTGCAGTCATCACCATTCTCCTACTGTTCAGTAAACAACTCGAGGAAAAGATTTCTAGGAATACCAAAGGAATTGATTTAGTCGTGGGAGCAAAGGGTAGCCCGTTACAATTAATACTATGTAATATTTTTCATGTCGATTTTCCAACAGGCAATATAAAACTGAGGGAAGCCGAACAACTATCAAAACACCGATTGGTTAAACATGCAATACCACTTGCTTTGGGTGATAGCTATCAGAATTTCCGTATCGTGGGAACCAATTTATCGTATGCTGAACTCTACCATGCCGAGCTAGAATCGGGAAGTTGGTGGAGTAAAGACCTGGAGGTTGTTTTAGGCTCCACCACAGCAAGGATTTTAAAGGTGAAACCAGGAGATTCATTTGCCAGCGCCCATGGTCTGGTAAAAGATGGGCAGGCACATGAAGAAAATAGATATGTTGTAAAGGGGATTTTAAAACCTTCGAATAGCATCATGGATAACCTGATACTTACCAGAGTGGGTAGTGTCTGGAGAGTGCACGAGGAGCACAGCGAAATGAGTAAAGAAGTTCCTGAAAAAGGAATTGAAAATCCTTCTACTCTCGTACCATCTGTCGCAGAGGGAGACTCCACTCGTGAAATCACCTCCTTGTTGATCAAGTATCGAAACCCATTGGCGGTCATTCAACTCCCCCGTTATATCAATACCCAGACCAACATGCAGGCCGCTTCTCCGGCATTTGAGACAGCCCGTTTGTTTTCTATTGTGGGTGTAGGTGTGGATGCATTGATGGGCTTAGCCTATGTGCTGATCTTTATTTCAGCCCTCAGTATTTTTATTGCACTTTATAATTCTCTGAAAGAACGAAAGTATGATTTAGCTATTATACGTTCCATGGGGGCGAGTCGTTCAAAATTGTTTTTTATAACAATTATGGAAGGGACAACACTTACCCTTATGGGAAGTGTAAAGGGAGTGGTTTTGGGGCATGTTGTATTATATCTCTTTACCTTGCTTGTGGAGGACAGTCAAAAAGCTGGCATCAATGCCCTAGTATTTTATCCTGAAGAGGGCCTCCTTTTGGCAGGAAGTATTATGTTAGGAATTATTTGTTCTTTGATCCCAGCAGTTCAGGCATATCGAACCGATATTCATAAAGTGCTTGCTGGTAACTAACTTTGGTCTATGAAAAGATTTCTCCCAACCTTATCAATGTTGATTTTCGCCTCCGTTGTATTTGCTCAAACCGATGGCTGGGTCTCTTTTGCCAAAACCAAGTTCGAAGCAAAGTATAATGAGAAAGCGCAAGAATATTTTATGTCTCCTGAATTTCCAGCAGATCTTATGGCGTTGGTTGGAAAGGAAATCAATCTGGAAGGATACTATTTACCAATAGACGTTGAAGGTGATGCTTACATCATTTTATCCAAGTTTCCTTACAGCCAATGTTTTTTCTGTGGTGGAGCGGGCCCGGAGTCAATAGCTGAGGTTAGTTTCAAATCTAAACAAGATCGCTTTGAAGCGGATCAGTATATTCGGGTCAAAGGAAAATTGAAACTGAATGCGTCCGATCTGGAACATGGTAATTTTATTTTGGAAGATGCGGTGGTGATTAGTAAATAGCAATCTTTGTTCTTTACAACTTTTCCTGCTCACTGAAATATTTCTGAAGGTCTTTAAGAATAGTTTCGCTAGCCTTGTCAAGACTCAAACAAAGTACTTGAACCATTCTGTTAATATGCTGAATATTTAGGTAAGGATCGTTGTCTGCCCGGACTTGAAATGGTATACCAAAAGATAAATCATCCTTCGTGAGTTCCTTTCTTTGGCCGTTAGCAGTCATAAATCCATTTACTGGCCCCAGATATGAATCCTTGAGTGTCACCATTACATTTCCTCCAACGACAGATTCATTTCCTTTTGACATCTCCCACCTGATGCGCACAAATGAAGAAGCACTTCTCCCATGATCGATTGTTCCATTGACGCCACCATAAAAATAAAAAGCGCTCCAGGAGCCATGAACATAGATGCCTTGCACGAGGCACGACTGGAGATCCATTGTAAGTACATAGCTATTTTTTTTTAGTACTTGGGTGGAATCCTGACAGATAGTAAGCAATGAACGAAATCGCTCCTTGAAAGCTTCGTTTATTGGTCTTTCAAATTGTTTTGCCCCCAATGTTGTCAGATAGTTAGATTGAAACCGATTGTATAAGAGCAATGGAATAATTAGAACACCACTCCTGGTACTAAATGATTGTTGTACAAATCCAGAAGGATAAAAGACGCTATCGAGTAAAATGCCTTTTGGAATAGAAATTGTTGAAAAAGGCTTTTTGAGATCACTCACAGACTGGATGTCAATATGCGGTTTCTCAAGTGAAGTGTTTACCTTTTGAACTGTCAGGCAAGAAGTTGCACAAAAAAGTAAGACGGTAAAATTTAGTAGGGCATGAATTGTTGGAGGGTTCACTTAAACATTACTATTGTTTCTTCTCCACAGCATGCCCACCAAATTCATTTCGCAAGGCCGCAACTACTTTGCCGGCAAAGGTGTCTTCTTGCTGAGAACGATAGCGGGTCAATAATGACATAGTGATAACCGGTGTAGGAACACCAAGTTCCAATGCGGTTTCAACAGTCCACTTTCCTTCGCCAGAAGAGTGCATGATTCCTTTTATGGATTCTAGGTTTTTATCTTTTTCAAGAGCATGTTGGGTCAATTCCATAAGCCAGCTCCGCACAACTGATCCGTGGTTCCATACTTTGGATACGGCTGCCAGGTTTACTTCACTATCATATTTATGTAATACTTCAAGTCCCTCAGCAATGGATTGCATCATGCCATATTCAATTCCATTATGCACCATTTTCGTAAAGTGACCACTTCCACTTTTGCCACAATATAAATAGCCATCAGGCACGGAGATAGATTTAAAGATAGGTTCACAATAATCGAAGACTTCTTTCTTGCCGCCAATCATAGTGCATACTCCATGTAGTGCACCATTCACCCCACCACTTGTGCCACAATCTAAAAAGTGAATGCCCAACTTTTCCAGATCACGTGAACGAGACAGCGTATCTTTATAATGCGAATTACCGCCATCGATGACAATATCATCGGCTTTCACATAATTTTTGAGAGTGCTTAGAACCACATCTACCACATTGCCGGCCGGCACCATGATCCAAATAATACGTCTGCCTTGCAATGAGTTGGTAAGATCTGCAATGGAAGGTGCCGTGGTAATGCCTTCTGAAGCAATTTTGTCCATGGCCGATTTGTTTACATCAAAAGCCACTACCTGATGACCTTTGCTTTTGAAATTCAGGGCAAGATTGTATCCCATTTTACCCAATCCAATCAATCCAATTTGCATATAAGATCCGGTTATGTGTTACTACTGGTTTCTCCTAACTTCGAAAGATTATAAAAATCTTGCTTAAGATTCCTGTAAAGGGAAAGAAAGATTTCAAATTTCTTTTGATACTGCTCATGCGCTTTCAGGTCTGGATAATAAAAAGACTCGTTGGAAGGGTTTTTGAAGAAATTTTCTTCTATGCCCAGGGCTTCAAACCCTAACCGTGCCGCACCGATTGTAGAAGCATCATCCTGGGCAACAACTTGCACCTGCTTTCCAAACACATCTGACAAAAGTTGAACCCAACCAGGAGAATGGATAAACCCTCCACTGGCAATAATTACATTATAATCACCGGCTACTTCCTTCACGCTTTGGGCGATACTAAGTAAGGAAAAGCAAATCCCCTCCATAAGGGCTCTTAAAAGGTGTATTCGTCCATGCTGCATGCCTAATCCAAAGAATACTCCACGAGCAAGTGAATCATAAATAGGCGCACGTTCGCCAAATATGTAGGGTAGGAAAAGAAGGGCTTCGGACTTGATATCTTTTTGACAAGCTTTAGTAACATCTTCATAAATGGAATGGTCTCCGTCTTTGCCAAAATTCTTTTCAAACCATTGAAGCAAGATGGCTCCATTATTTGTAGCCCCACCAATCACAACACGGTTTTCGGTAAGCAGGTAATTGAAGGTTCGTTGTTTGGGATCTGGTAAGGTTTTTTCAACAATCATTCGAACGGCTCCGCTAGTACCCACTGTTATAGAAAGTTCACCCGGATGAATTGCATTTGTTCCAAGATTAGCAAGACATCCATCACTTGCTCCTGGAATTATTTTCACATCAGGTGTGATTTGTAATTCCTGACTCACTTCTTTATTAACGCCTGTAATAATTTGAGTTGTTGGAACGGGTAAAGGAAGTTGATTAGCTGTTATGTTGGCTTCGTTCATCGAATCCTTATTCCAGGTAAGTGTTTTTAAGTTGAATAGACCTGAGGCCGAAGCAATCGAGTAATCTGTAATCCACTGACCCGTTAAATGAAACAAAACGTAATCTTTAATGGAGAGAAACTTGAAGGTTGTATTAATCAGATCGGGTTGATGTTTTCTCCACCACATCAGCTTGCATAAGGGTGACATAGGATGAATAGCAGTTCCTGTTGCTTCATAAATTTTAAACGCAATCCCCCGGGTAACAAGATCATTTGCTTGCTCCGTGCTTCTCATATCTGACCAGATAATAAGTGGAGTGAGAGGAAGGCCATGATTATCAACAGCCACAAGGCTATGCATGGCAGCACTAAAAGACAGACCCAAAAGCTGATGTTGTTTGCAATCGTCCTGAGATTGTTTAATGCAATTCTTTACAGCGAATAAAATTTCTTCCGGATTTTGTTCGGAATGTCCTGGTTCAGGAAAATTAGTTGGATAAGGAATTGAATGAGATGCCAGAACTTCTCCAGCTGCAGTGACCGCCATGGCCTTTGTGCTGGTAGTCCCAATATCAACAGCAAGAATGTAAGGAAGCAAGGATCAGGTTATTGAACCTGAAAAATAGGGAATGAACCGGAGAGTTGAAACGAAAGTCGAATCGTTTTTGTAGAACGATAGAAAGTCTTATCGTTTCAGGAACTTGTAGACCCCTTTGAAACCTGTACTTTCGTCATTTACGGCAAGGAGATAATAGCCAGCAGACAAATCTTTCACCTTCAGTCTGACTTCGTGTTCATCAATTATTTCGCTTTCAACTTCTACTGAATTTCCAATGATATTGTGAACGGTTAGTATTAAATGATGGCTGCTGGATGATTCCAGTCTAAGACTGAGGAATTCTGTAGCTGGGTTTGGATATAGCTTAACAGATTTAATAATCGCGCCATGTTGGTAGCCGGGCAGGCCAATCTCCTCACGTCCCTGCCCAAGACCCACCCGGCTTATCATCACCAATCCAACCAACACAACTATTTTCAGGAATCTCATTTCTCTAACGTTTACGGCAAATCGGCTGCCATAGTTTTAACTTAGATGCGAGTTTAGGGTAGAAAGTTTAAATCAGCTGAAAATAAATTGTGAGCTGCCGTTGTTTGTAGACAAAACTCTACAAAGTGATGACCTATTTGATCACATTGGACAATTGGAGAGATAAATCAAGGAAAATCATTTTGGCACTGCCATTTCTTTCCAAATGGTAGCCCGCTTCATTTAGTAGTTGATTAGTCTTTTCAATTTTGGGCGTGGTCATTACTTTGCTAAAGTCCTGAATGAATTTCAGTTCGTTTCCGGTGGCTCGGTTAATTTCTGTAGCACCAGCCCTGTGAAGCAACGTTTCGCGCATCATGTTTTGTCCATACTGCAGAAAATTTCGCTGGCTCATCTTATCTCGTTCATGAAATTCATCAGCCAAACCTAATAAGCTGGCATAGTCTTTTTTGAAGCAAGACCTCATCCAGTTGGTAAAAGTTTCCTGATTGTCATCCTCTTCGGTATCAATCAGCTTTAATGCAAAGTTCAAATCCCCTTCTGCACGCAACACAATTTGTTGTCTTCTGTTTTCGGCCAGATCAGATTTAGATAGTAGGAATGAATTCACCTCAGCATCAGTCAGCAATGGCACCTGAATGATTTGGGTGCGCGATAAAATAGTTGGCAAAAGTCTTTCTGCAGCATTGGTGACTAAAAAGAAAAATGTATTTGGAGGTGGCTCTTCAAGAATTTTTAAAATGCCATTAGCTGCTGAGGGATGCATGTATTCAGGCTGCCAGATAAGCATCACTTTAAATTTACTTTCAAATGGTTTCAAAGAAAGCGACCGAATGATTTCCCTGCTTTCCTCGCGAGAGATAATAGCTTGTTTATCCTCGCCACCGTAGAAATTAGTCCAGTCATCCAGCTGACCGAAAGGTTGTTCAATCAAGAACTGGCGCCAGTTCTTCATCATCTCTGCTTTGAAGCGCTCTTCGTCTTTGTCGCCTTTGATGTTGCTGAGCGGAAAGACGAAATTGGTATCGGGATGAATATATTTTAAACTCTTTACGCAGGCAGCACAGGTGCCACATGAGTCTGTGTCTCCTTTATTCTGGCAATGAAGATATGTTGTATAAGCAAGGGCTAATGGTAAATTAAGAGCTCCTTCTTTTCCTAAAAATAGTTGAGCATGTGCATTGTGATTGGATTTGACCGAATCAATCAGCATTGCTTTTACTTCGCTAAGACCTGGTATAGAAGAAAACCTCATGTTACTTTTTGCTTTCCCAAACTCTGTAAGTTGATGATTGATCAAATATATGTTTAAGAATTTCTTTATCTAATTCGTCCAAAGCAAGATTTCTTCTTTCCATTGCTTTAGTTGCTGTCTCCAAAGCTTTGTTCAATTGAAAGGTTGCAAAACCTGATGCGCCACCCCACGCAAAAGATGGAATGAACGTGCGCGGATAGCCGTCTCCAAAAATATTCGCACTTACACCTACCACAGTACCCGTGTTAAACATCATGTTAATACCGCACTTACTGTGATCGCCCATGATCAATCCGCAAAACATAAGGCCAGTATCTTTAAAACCACCTTTGGCGTAGTTCCAGATTTTAATGGGCTCATAATTATTTTTCAGGTTGGATGTATTCGTATCAGCACCCAAATTACACCATTCACCAATCACTGAGTTTCCTAAGAACCCGTCATGCGCTTTGTTGCTATATCCGAAGAGAACAGTGTTGCTCACTTCGCCACCTATTTTAGAGTAAGGTCCAACTGTTGTATCGCCTCTTACCTTGGCACCCATATTTACGTGCGATCCTTGGCACAAAGCAAATGGTCCTCTTATCAATGCGCCTTCATGGATATGTGTATCCTTGCCAATGTAGATGGGTCCGTTCTCTGCATTTAATAGTGCACCTTTTATTGACGCTCCGTCCTCAACAAAAATATTTTCTTCAGAATAGGTGCGGGTATGTTTGTCATTGATGCCTGCAGACGTTCTATTTTTTGTGATCAGCTTAAAGTCTTCACGAATCTGTGCGCCATTTAATTGAAAAATTTTCCACACTTGATCGATTAGGGTGATGTTCTCTGCGTATTCCTTAACAGAACCAGAAATCACTTCGGGAATCTCATCTTCTGGTGTACGTAAGGCAATCAATTTTGAATTTTTAATTAGCCCTTCACCGGTTTTCAAAGAAGTAATTGTCTTTACAAGTTGAGCATCTGGGCAAACGGCACCGTTAATCCAGTAATTATCTTGTGTTAATCGTGTGGTGAATTTCTTGGAAAGATATTCTTCAGTGGAAAAGTAGGGCTTGGCTCCCAAATACTTCTCCCATTTTTCAGCTATTGTCAAAATTCCAATGCGGATGCTGGCGACAGGCCGGGTGAAGGTCAATGGAAGTAGATCAACTCGAATCGTGGGGTCGTCAAAGAGAATAATATTCATCCCGTAAAGTTACATTAGGTTGTTTTGTTTCTTGATAAGAGCAGAGTAGTAAATAAAAAAGGTCTTCGAAACCGAAGACCTTTTTTAAAAGGTTAAACAGAAATGCCTCTAAACGGCTGATTCTTTCTTTTTGTATTTCTTCTGGAATTTCTCAACACGTCCTGCTGTGTCAAGGAACATCTTCTTGCCCGTGAAAAATGGGTGAGAAGCTGAGCTAACTTCCACTTTAATAACAGGGTAATCCTTGCCATCAGTCCATTTTACGGTCTCTTTTGAGAACGAGGTAGACTTGGTCAAAAACTTAAAATCGCTAGAAGTGTCCCAGAAAACCACTTCTTTATACTCTGGGTGAATACCTTTCTTCATATCTTTTATCTTAAAGGACTGCAAAAATAATGAACTGGCTACGATTTGCAAGAGAGGGGTTTAGAAATTCTTCAGGAACAGGTATTTTGCCTGAATTTTA
>JANOQK010000350.1:0-1730 GCA_031414855.1 Bacteroidia bacterium
GCATTAGACCAACTTCAAAGAACATCCTTCGATTGAATATCGGAAGGGAGACAAAAGTACGGGAAAAATAGTTCATGAGAAGCTGAAAGTAATCAACCGATAGCACAAAGTTGAAAGCTAAAAGTAAAAAGCTAGATGGTCCCAGCTTTAAGCTTTAAGCTTTCGGCTTTCAGCTCCACTCCGATTTCCTCAATCACTAAATAATCCTTCTTAGAAATAGACTGGCGGGCCAGTAACTCTGCAATAAATCCCGTAAGGAAAAGTTGAACACCTAAAACAACTGCAACCAAAGCCAGATAAAAAATTGGCTGTTCCGTGATCTCACGCTTCAGTGGAATTTTAGAAATGAAAACCGAATCAATTTTATCCCAGCCCATCTTTAACGTAAAGGCAAAACCTGCCAAAAATGAAATGATTCCCCAGGCACCAAAAAAATGCATGGGCCGTTGAGCAAACCTTCCAATAAAAGTAATGGTCAGTAAATCCAGAAAGCCACGCACAAAACGTTCCCACCCAAACTTACTCACACCATATTTACGTTCACGATGTTCAACAACTTTCTCTGTAATCTTTGTGAAGCCAGCCCACTTGGCCATCACCGGAATGTAGCGGTGCATTTCTCCATAGACTGAAATATTTTTTACCACTTGATAATGGTAAGCTTTCAATCCACAATTGAAATCATGTAAGCTAATGCCCGATATTTTTCGTGTGATGTAATTGAAAAATTTAGAAGGGATAGTTTTTGAAATCGGATCGTGGCGTTTTTTCTTCCAGCCACTCACCAGTTGATACTTCTGTTCTTTGATCAACTTATACAACTCGGGTATTTCATCCGGACTGTCCTGCAGGTCAGCATCCATGGTAATCACTACTTCACCCTGTGTTACTTTAAAAGCTGTATGAAGTGCGGCAGATTTTCCGAAGTTACGGTTGAATTTTATCCCTTTAAAAGAAGAATTGATCAGACTTATTTTCCTGATCTCTTCCCAGGTATTGTCGGTGCTGCCATCGTCCACAAAAATTACTTCATAAGAAAAGCCGTGCTCTTGCATCACACGGCTTATCCACTGACTAAGTTCGGGTATCGATTCTTCTTCGTCCTTCGCAGGAATTACGACTGAAATATCAAGTTTCGTCATCTAAAAAATTATACCTCAAGATCCGGATTATTCTTTTTCGTGAATAAACTAACAATGAGCGCGCAAATAACTAAAATGATTACTCCGAATACTACTCCGAATATCAGCATCATGGTTGGAGTCATGAATTTGGCTGTCATCTCCATAGCCTGATCCAATTGCTCCTCGGACATATTGCCAGAAGCAGCCATACCCTCGCGGGTCTTATCTAGCATCTGCTCGATGTAGCCAGTATTGATAAAACTCACATAGACAAATGTAAAAGCGCTGGATATAGCCGAAGCCACTAGCGACATCCAAAATCCAATGCCGGTGCCTTGCCCGATAGACATATAGCCATCCCCATTTTCCTTATAATATTTATGAGCCAAAAAAATGATCGCTATACTAAAGAGCAAACTGGCCCAGCGGCCAATTCCTTGCGTCATATCTACGCCCGCTACATCCATGCCAACGAAATAAGCAATTGAAACTACTGCCGAAATTAGTCCGTATCGAATACCAACTGACATGGTTGTAGCCTTGGGGGATTCTGCATTTTGATCTTCCATATTTTTACAGGGTTTGGGGTTGTCGTCTTAAAATTAC
>JANOQK010000351.1:0-5952 GCA_031414855.1 Bacteroidia bacterium
CTAGTTCGGAAACTTCAAAGGGTTGGGCCCTGTCCCGCTATGATGCAAATTTCTTGTCTAATAGTTCATTACTCAGGCCGGCTGTGACCGAAACAAGGTCACTGGGAGGAATGCTTTTCGGGATTTTAGAAGCTAATGATGGAAGTATTTGTGTTGGTGGTTTGAATGGAGTGAAACGCTATGATAGTAAGGCGCTTAAGAAATAGCTTGCAATGGCTGCAATTTGGTAATGAAATATTCGAGACCAACTAAATTGGCGAATAATTCAAGGTTCTTGATGATCATTTTGATCTGTTCCAACTCGTTCAAGCCAAAAAATGAATTACATACCACCCGCTCCCGTGGAACGTAGTGACGATGGTGAGGAGCGCACCACCCGTTGGTGAGGAGGGCAGTGACGATGGTAAGGAGCCCACCACTCGCTGGCGTGGAAGGCAGTGACGATGGTGTGGAGTGCACCACCCACTGGCGTGGAAGGCAGTGATGATGGTGAGGAGCGTACCACTCGCTGACGTGGAAGGCAGTTACAGCTGTGAAGAGAGTTCACTTCAACTTGCAAGGGGTCTGTAAATTAAGCGTCAGTCTTGTGCATACAACGCTTATAAAAGTTTTTACACTCACTCATGCGTAAGTCTCTACAGAGTATCGCGCCTCGAGGACTCTGTCTGCTGGTGTCAATAACAAGTAAAACGCAGAGTCCCGGAACCGGAGACTCTGCGGAGACTGAAGCCGGTCAAGCTCATCGCATGCTAATCAAATTAATTCACTCACTTATGTTTTAGTCTTTGATTAGCCTTTCAAGTCGAAAAATTAATTACTTTAGTTTACGGATTAATGAAATGTGACACCGGGAAAAGAATGCTCATAACAATTGCTGTAACAAATAAATTCTAGACATATTTATGAAGCAGAGTCAAATGAAAACGATTATTATTCTATTGATAAGTGCTCTTCTGATCACTTCTTGTCAGCCTTCTGATAAAGAAGGAATCAAAGATGAAATCTTTAAAAGTGAAAAGGCATTTGAAAGGATGGCCGCAGAGCAAAGTATAGCAGAGGCTTTCCATTATTTTGCTGACGAACAAGCTGTCATTAAAAGAGAAAATGATACCCTCATAGTAGGGAAAGAGAATATTAGGAGGTATTACACCAATGAAACTAATAAAAAGGCAACTGTAAACTGGACTCCGGATTATATAGACGTTTCTGATGATGGAACATTTGGCTATACCTACGGCAAATATGTATGGAAAATAAGGAACGAAGAGGGTCTTATCACAGAATACAAAGGAGTATTTCATACGGTCTGGAAGAAGCAAGCAAATGGTGAGTGGAAATATGTTTGGGATTGATGGCAGATTAAATTTGCTCTAAATCTGTTTTAAGAAGTCCCAATCGTATTCAGAATCTGCAGCACAGCTGGTATCAAGCGCGAACGCTTTCGTTGGCTCATAGGTATTGAAGTAAAAATCTCATTCCTTAACCAAAGTTGAGAAAGATCTGATACCATTGCGAACAGGCCCTGACCAATGTAGCGGAAGGTTGGGAGCAATGTTGGCTGATCCTGACCAAAGTAGCAAAGGTCTGGTAGTATTGCGAACTGCTTCTGACTAAAGTAGTGGAGGTTATGTGAGTAAGGCAAGTTAGTCCTGATTGAAGTAGCAGAAGGTTTGGGAGCAATGCGAACCAGCCCTGACAAGAACTAAGAGATGCCTGGGAGTAATGAACCTTCCTAATTACCATCTGCTATTGCTCCGTATTTGATGAGTGCTGGAAGGTGATGGGCTCAAAAGTAGAATCCTGCGAAAGCTGCGAGTGTGTTTGGTTTTTAGATTGGTAGTGCCTGAAACTAAAAAATTAACGTGTATGAAAGAAGAACAAATTCAGACATTACATCCACAGCCTGGAAAAACAAACAAGCGAATTTCATTGAATAGGTACAATGAAATAAAGGAGAACTTATTGAAGATTCTAGTCGGGAAGGAATTGACTCACACTGAACTCATGGAAAAACTGTACGCCAATATGAAAGCCACGTTCGATGGTGGTGTTCAATGGTATGGTGAAACCGTGAAGCTCGATCTGGAGGCGAGAAAAATTATTGAAAGGACTGATACTAAGCCTGTCAAGTATAGATTATTAAAAGTGCAACGCTAACCGCTTGAGTATTGACTATTCCAATCCAAAAATTAAATTAAATTATATTAGTTTTAAAACAGAAAAGAAATAGAAAAAATGGCTAGAGTTTTAATAAATAACATCATACGACAATTGAACGAAATTGAAAGTGGATCCTTATGGTTTGACCAGTGCTTTAAAGATAAATTCGATAATTTATCTGAAGAGGAAGCCCTGACAAGACCAATACCTCAAGTTCATAGCGTAGCTGAACATGTTTCTCATATGTTGGCGTGGAGAACAGAATGTATCCTTAGATATAAAGGGATCAAGACTGAGCTAATGAATAGTCCTGACGACTGGAAGGATACTGCTGAATTAAGAACTCTTGGTTGGACTAATCTGAAAAACGCCTTGTATAACAGCAGGTCAGAATTAATTGATCTCTTCATAAATCAAGACGATTCATATTTGGAAACGAAATTTCTTGATACGGATTACAATTTCCATTATTTAATCGAAGGGATAATTCAACACGATTTATATCATTTGGGGCAAATCGGTATTACCATTAAATTGTTACATGATATCAATGATGGAAACAAATGAAAGTGTTTACAATAAAATGTGCAACACTATTTCTTAGAAGCCCATACCAGAGAAGAAGATCAAACCAAAATAGTAAACTATAAAAAAAGGCCGGTCTCAGAGAGAGCCGGCCTTTTTGATAATTTACCTTTCGGATTTAAGTATTGCTTGTATTGATCTCTATTTCGTGAAAGGAATCGTATACGCTAGCCTAACTGAATATTCGCGACCTAATCCCGGAATGGGTGTATGCCCACTTGCAAAAGGCTGCACAAAGTTTTGCTTTTCATCTAGTATATCATAGACACCAATACCCCCATCAAAGTTTCCTTTTGTAACACGCAAGAACAAATTGAAGAAAAACTGTGAGTCGAATTCAGTGAAGACATAATCATCATTTACATCGAGTCCTGTTATACCTGTCTTTTTACCCATTAAATTAAAAGAGGGATTAATCGACACTACCTTTGAGAGATGAATATTACTATTTAAGTTTAACCGACTGCCCGGAGCTCCTAGTGTTTGATTTACGTTGCCCGGAACTGCATAAAGCGGAACTTCATTTTTGTTCTTTGCGGAATAGAAAGCATAGTTAGCAGTCACATAGCCCCAACTTGAATTGATACGGTGTTCTAACTCAAAACCCCTACTGCCAGCCTTTTCAAAATTAAGATACGTATTAGCACCTCCTTCGTAAACAATGGGATCATTGATGCTTATATCATAGAAGTTGACGGTGAAGAAATTTTTCTCGTTTAGTTTATAGCCTAATTCAATTTCTGCAACTCCGGTTCTTTCTGGTGTAATGCCCGGATTAAAATTTATGTTTTCGATAGCTGGAGCTCTAAAGGCACGGCTATACAATAACTTAGTGTGAACCTTGTCGAAAATCTTAGTAATTCCTATACGTGGCGAGAACGCTGATCCAAATTGTGAGTGATTGTCTACCCGTGCACCCACTGTAAGATTGGCAAAACTTGCTTTATATACCCCCTGCGCGAAAACACCAATATTGCTATAGCTTGCTGTATTTCCATCTCCAAAGTAATTATTGGCAGCCGGCCCTGTATAGTTTCCGTTATCGAAATAAGAGTCTAATCCTGCGGCTACTGAAAGCTTCTCCGAAGGGGTCCAATCTGCATTAATAACTGGAGAGATGCGAGTTGCTTGAACTAAGTAGGGGTAGGTACCCGTTGATGCCACTCCCCAAGGGGTGCCAGACTTAAAGCCAATGCGTGGTGTGATCGTCAATTTTTCAGAAGCTTCAAATTTGTACTTAACCAAGCCAAAAAATTGGTTGAAATTAATTTTATCTTTTGGTTCAATGGCTCCAAACTGGTCGGCCGACTCTAGTTTGTAGCCATCATATATGAACTGTGCTGAAAAATTGCCTTTATTGACATTGGCATTAAACATCATGGGTTTAAGGGCCGAATTTTCTTTTAGGTTAAGGACAGCGCCATCAATGTCTGTATAGTCACTTGTTGATCTTCGTCCGCTTCCCATATAGGCACTCACTGAATAATTGAAGTCATCAGTTCCATTTCCTATCGTAATACCAACATCACTCCTGTGCAAACCATCCTTGCCTGCACCAACTTGCGATTGAATAGCAATTCCACTTGTCTTGTCACCAGTTTGAGTAATGATGTTGATTACACCAAGTTCTGCATAGCCACCATAAATGCTTGAACCAGGGCCGCGTATTATTTCAATTCGGTCGATATTTTTTATGTCGTAGTGTTGCCCAAATTGTGTGGTAGAGAAAAGAGTCTCATTCATCTCAACTCCGTCTATCATCAGCAATACTTTTCCCTCATGCCCCCAATTTCCGCGCAGTCCAATGCCTATTACATTTTGGACATCCACACCAAAATTAAACCCGGGTATTTGGTTTAAGATATCCATAAGATCCCTGGCTCCCATGTTTTGTATTTCTTTTCGGGTAACAACAGATATGATGGCTGGTGTTTCGCGAATGCTTAAATCGGTTTTGGATACATCAATCTTGATGTTCATTAATTCTTCCAACGATAAATCAAAAAGATCTTCGTCTTGCTTTTGCTCTTGTGCGTGAGCTGCACATGTGGCAATAGAAAATGCCAACACCGCTAAATACTTTATAGTTGATTTCATATGTATGGGGTTTATTGATTGTGTTACGCTTGTTTTCCGAGGGTGAGGAGTGAAGTAGAAACGCGCAAACCTTTAGATTCAATTGAATTCTTGTTGATAATAAAATGAATGCGACCGGCTTCCTCAATGAAACTAATGCCAGAGCCTTTGCGTGATAAATCTGACTCCGTTATAACAAGTATTGATTTGGCTCCGATGGAAGTGGTAATGTTGCTTGCATTTTTATCTTCGGAAGCTGGTATATATATAGCATCGCAGGTACTAGATTCTGCAGCTGATATTTTTTTGATCACAATGCCATTGGGATTTTTGACTTTCAGACGGGCTTCTAGCTCAAAATGAACTTCGCTTTTGCCAATCACACCAATAATGATGTCTTTGCGATCTTGCGGCCAGCTAACATTCTCAACAAACTTAAGAACAAATAGAGCCTGAATTTTGGATTCTTGACTTTGCGCAAAAGAATTTGTGCCAGTCAAATAAAGAAAAATGGTGATGAATAGATACTTTTTCATTTGGGTTTAAAATTTGTGTAGACAAAAGTACCTATTGGTGAATAGCTAAACCTGCTGAACGGATGGTTGATCTTACATGTACATGGAATACAAGAACATATATAGGCATTAAATTATAGCATTTCATTTCTTTTGATCACAATCGAATGAATGAAAATTTTCTCCCGAAAGATGAAACTAAGGCCATATTTAATTGGGTGATTTCTTTTATTCCAATTTGGAATTAGACTTAGTTTCTATCATAATTGATATATTATATCGCATTTATTGCATCAGACTATTACAAAAACACTTGTTAGGATGGGGCGGTTATACCCAAATCATTGACTCGTAGTTTTGTCAAAGCGATAGATGCTGCTATTCAAAAATTGAATACTTTAGTTTGGGGTTGCCTTAATTAAACAAAAGAATCATAAACAGAATCATCATCAAAATGGTAACTAACTTGGAGAAAAAAATATCACCGAGTGATTGGGGCGAGGCAAACACCTGCTTCCATGTGTTGTTTTTGTATTCGATCTGCATTATCAAACTACAAATTAATATTACAAACATGGGTAACAGGAAAGCCGAAAAAGCCTGCCACCCATTTATG
>JANOQK010000352.1:0-8053 GCA_031414855.1 Bacteroidia bacterium
CAAAGGGTTGACTCTTAATTTCACGAGTACGTCAATCACATCATCGAATGGTGGTTTGGTTTGGCCAGCTAGTTCCACCTGGAAGTTTACGGATGACACAGCAACCGCAATAGATCGTGGAGACGGAATTAAAGTAACGATATCTGAGGCTAAGTCAGACAAACTTTCACTGGTCTTGACCTGGTCTAAAACTACGCTTGGCTCCGGACGGATAAATTCAGTTAAAGGCCAGCACACCTTTAATTTCGGGAAATAGAAGGCGGAACACTTTTTAAAGGCTCGAATCCTAAAAAATCTATCGGTTTTCTATGTAATTGAAATAATATCCAAATTGAATTATCTAATTTAAATTAAACCGGATTTTTGGTTAAGGCTTAAATTCAACAGGAGCTTGTAAAGGCGTTTTCTGTTTTCAGCGAGTAAATAACGATCACTCTTTTAAATACTTCTCCGGCAAGGAAAAACCCATACTTTCGGCACACCAGTAAATGTTAACGATATAGTAGCGGTCTTTGTCTTTGAAAAGCTGGATGCTATTAATACCCCTATTCGTTACAGGACCATCTTTCTTCTCTTTTGTTTCGTAGGTACTAAAGACATGCGCAATGGTTCCGTATTCATCTGTCTTTCGGTTTAGTTCCCGTTCAAAAAAACCGGTGGAAATGCGCGAGCTAAATAGCTGAATGTATTCTTCCGGGCTCATCGGCTTGATGATAAATCCTCCATTCTCATCCTTCCGGGTTGGAATTAACTTTGCTTCTGGCTTGAACAAATTCCTAAAACGATTCCAATCACGGTCTTTACCGGGGTCACCCGAAATTACATCATACAGACTTGCTATAATGTTATCGATAGATTGCACATCCTGTGAGTAGTTTTTTTGCTGAGCGAATGATGCTGAGCTCATCATTAAAAATAGGACGATAATTTTTATGCGGTTCATAGTGGCATCGTTTTTAGAAAGATAAGAAAAGAACACTGATTCATCTTTGACAATTTTATGATGCTTTGTCAGTTGTTGTACTCGACCGGAATTTATTAAATCAGTACTTTTACAAAAATGACCACACCCAAATACTCCATTGTTATTCCGGTATACAACCGGCCACAGGAGGTAGAAGAGTTACTGGATAGTTTAACGAGCCAAACCTTCACCGATTTTGAAGTGTTGCTTGTAGAGGATGGTTCTTCGATTACCTGCGAAAGGGTTTTTGAAAAGTATGTTAGTAAGTTGAGCGTACAGTATTTTTTTAAGCCCAATTCAGGCCCGGGCCCGAGTCGCAATTTTGGATTTGAAAAAGCAGCAGGTGAATATCTCGTTGTATTTGATTCAGATTGCATTATTCCTCCATCGTATTTTGAAGAGGTGGAAAAATTTATGAGTCACACTTCATTGGATGCATGGGGAGGCCCTGACCGTGCTCATCAGGATTTTTCGGATTTGCAACGTGCTATGGGCTACACCATGTCTTCTATCTTAACGACAGGGGGAATTCGTGGAGGCAAGCAGAAAGGGTTTCAGTTGAGGAGCTTCAACATGGGCATTCACAAGGAAGTATTTAAGAAAACAGGTGGGTTTAAGTTCGATCGGTTTGCCGAAGATATTGAATTTAGTATTCGTATTAAGAAAGCTGGCTTTGTTGCCAAGCTTATACCAAATGCTTTTGTCTACCATAAAAGAAGAACAGATTTTAAACAATTTTATAAGCAAGTCTCTAACTTCGGCAGAGGGAGAGTGTTGGTGGGTAATGTTCATCCTGGAGAAGTAAAAATCACGCACTGGTTCCCCTCTTTGTTTTTATTGGGTATTGTATTTTCAGTGATGCTTCTACTATTGAAGCCCGCGCTTGGCTACGCTCTTTTGGCTGGGTATGGGGTTTACTTTCTCGCCATCGGGGCACATTCCTTTTTGGTGTACAAATCAGTTGAAGTTTCCCTGCTTAGTATTCCGGCAGCGGCTATTCAACTAATAGGCTATGGGACAGGCTTTTTGCGGGAGAAGGTCAAACTCTCCTCTTAACCATGGATCCGCATGATTCATGTATAATGATCTTGTGAATTTATCGTTTTTACCTAATATTGATTTGCTTTTAAAGATGCATCTCCTCATGAAAAAACTTTTCAACATATGGTTCTTCGTCCTGTCTGGCTTGGTATCATCAGTCACATTTGTCAATGCTGCTCCGCAAGACAATCAACTTACAAAAGGGTATTATGTGGTCGTAGCGGCTTACCCAGAAGGCTTTGAAGCATACGCGCAAAAATATGTAGATAAAATCAATCAAGGAGGGCTTCAAGCCCAATATGGCTTTGATGCTACCAGAAAACTGATTTATGTCTATCTGGCTCAGCACGTTGACTTTAGCGAGTCTATACGTGAAATGGAAAAGGCTAGGCAAAGTGGTGGATTTTCAGATGCATGGGTAAGAGTTATTGGTGAATCGTCTGTTGGGAACGCGGCCTCCAAGCCAGTTGAAAAGACTACAAACGAAAAAGCCGAAGGGAAACCTGCCACCACTGTTTATGTGGCCATCCCAAAATCGGTAATTGATAACGAAGAAAAACCCGCTGACAATCCAACTGCGGTTGCGAGCGAAGCCACTGAGGTGATTGAAAACCCAAAAGCGGAACCGGTTTATTTACCGCAAACCTTGGCAAGCACTCCTATTTTTATGAGTCTGTTCAATGAAAAAAGTGGACGCATGGTAGATGGAGAAATAGAGGTGTTTGACACTGAACGTGCACGATTGATCACGAAAGTGAAGAGTAATTCGTATCTGAAGTTACCCGACCCCAAGAGTAAGACAGGTCAACTTACTCTTGTATGTAACGCATTTGGTTATCGCAAGGTAAAGCATGAGGTCAATTTTAAAAATACAGAGGCTGATACGCTCCGCCCCTATGTGGATTTGGTGGGAGATTTTTACTTAGTAAAATTTGACTTGGTGCGCTATAGCGCAGGTGATGTGTCAACTCTGGAAAATGTTGATTTTTACAATGAGGCTGCCATCATGCTGCCGGAATCTAAAAATGAACTTATGAACCTGCTTCAAATGATGCAGGAAAATGGGAAGTATAAAATCATGCTCCACGGTCACACCAATGGAAATTCGCGCGGAGCAATTATAACAATGGGGTCGAGCAAGAATTTCTTTGCGCTATCGAATGATGTCGTCAGGGGAATGGGCTCCTCAAAAGAACTTTCGGAGGCTCGCGCGCAGGTGATAAAAGATTGGCTGTTGTCACAGGGGATTGCCGATGATCGCATCCAGGTTAAAGGGTGGGGCGGTGGAAAGATGATACACGAACAGGAGAGCGTTAATGCTAGGCAGAACGTGAGAGTTGAAGTAGAGATTTTGGCAGAGTGATGACACCTATTAATATGGATAATGATAGAGCCTTTCGAGGCTCTTTTTTTTCTTTAATAAAGGAAGTTGCCTGACACCGTATTTTTCAACTGCTACTACCGGCTATTGCTGACTGAAATTTTAGCAGGAAATTACTAAAAACTTACACGATAAAATGCCTTGTTTTTAGCCAATTTATAAATAGAACTTGAAATTTTCAGGTTTTTTATTAATATTGGACTAACAATAGACGCTTTTATTACATGAAAAATCTTGCCAGACTCGCTTTAATGGCACTTTCCGGATTTGTCTTAACAGCCGCATCGGATGATGTAGCAGTTCAACCGGGAGATCAGCTTTCGGCTGGATATTATGTGGTGGTGGCGGCATATCGGGAAGGGCAAGATGGTTATGCCAAAAAATTTGCAGACAAAATTAATGAAGGAGGACTTCATGCCAGTTTTGGTTTAGATGCCACAAGGAAACTGATCTATGTCTATTTGGATCAGTATTCGGACTTTAAGGAGTCAATACGTGAGATGGAAAAGACTCGACAATCGACCAATTTTTCTGATGCCTGGGTACGCGTAATGAAAGGATCACAGCAAAATGTGGTTGCTTCGGAACCCGAAATAGAGAAAAAAGAAGAGGAGAAACCGGTCGCCTCTATTTATGTTGCCATTCCAAGGGAAATGGTGGAAAAAAAACCTGAGGTGGTAACTGCGCCAGCGCCAGATCAACTAACTGCGCCAGTCGATATTGCTGCGAACAGTATAGTTACGGAGGTTGTAGAAAACCCAAAGGCCGATCCGATTTACGGTCCGCAAACATTAACAAATACTCCCATTTTTCTCAGCTTGTTCAATAGCAGAAATGGGAAAATAGTAGATGGTGAAATAGAGGTGATTGATACGGAACGCTCGAGATTAATTACTAAAGTAAAGGGCAACTCATACCTCACCTTGCCTGATCCAAAAAGTAAAACAGGTATGTTGACTCTTGTGTGCAATGCATTTGGGTATAGAAAGGTGCAACACGAAATAAATTTTAAAAATACAGAGGCAGACACCCTGCGCTCTTATGTCGACTTAGTAGGAAATTTTTACCTCATCAAATTTGACTTGATCCGCTATCATAAGGGAGATATATCAACACTCTATAATGTCTATTTCTACACAGACGCAGCCATCATGCTTCCTGAATCAAAATATGAACTTAACGACCTGCTTCAGATGATGCAGGACAATGAAAAATTTAAAATCATGCTTCATGGCCATACTAATGGAAATGCCCGAGGAATGGTTATGACCAGGGGACCCAGCAAAAACTTTTTTGCCTTGACTGATGATGTTGTCAAATCAACGGGGACAGCCAAAGAACTATCCGAAGGAAGAGCCCAGGTGATTAAAGATTGGTTGGTAGTAGAAGGTATTGCGGAAGACAGGATACAGATTAAGGCGTGGGGTGGTGGTAGAATGATTCATGACAAAGAAAGTGTACACGCCAAGAAAAATGTCAGGGTTGAAGTTGAAATATTGGAAGAGTAAGACCCCAATTATCAAAACCCCATAAAAGTTTTTCTACAGACTGTATTCTCTTGATGCCACATAATTAGGATAGATGGTGAGATGTTTTTTCTTCACGGCTTCAAAAAGTTCCTTTTTCAACTCCGTTATATTTGTCTTCTTCTCCGCTGACACAAAGACCACGCGCTCAAAACCGTGTTGGTGATAATAGCCTTTTAGTTCTTCAAGATTCACAGGATCCTCTTGGTTCTCCAGCAGATCAATTTTGTTCAGCACCAAGATAGTAGGGATATTTCCTGCACCAATCTCTGCTAAAGTTTTATGAACCACTTCAATATGATTGTTATGAAAAGGATGCGCCACATCTACTACATGAAGCAGTATGTCGGCTTCACGAACTTCATCGAGTGTGGATTTAAATGATTCGATCAGGTGATGAGGAAGTTTGCGGATAAATCCGACTGTATCGGATAATAAAAACGGAATATCTTCCAGTACCATTTTTCGAACGGTGGAGTCCACGGTAGCAAAAAGTTTATTCTCGGCTTTCACACTTGATTTTGACAGCAGGTTCATTAAAGTGGATTTTCCCACATTGGTATACCCTACGAACGAAACACGAACTATATTTTCCCTTGACTTTCGTTGTGTTTTTCGCTGCTTGTCAATTTTTTCAAGCTCGTCTTTTAGTAACGAGATTTCGTATTTGATCTTTCTTCGATCCGTTTCAATCTCTTTTTCACCAGCTCCCCCTCTGGTGCCTGTTCCACCGCGCTGACGCTCAAGGTGGGTCCACATACGTGTCAGGCGGGGCAACAAATATTGATTCATTGCCAGTTCTACTTGCGTTCTGGCTTGGGCGGTTTGAGCGCGCATTAGAAAAATATCAAGTATCAGCAGACTGCGATCATAAATTCTGACTTTTTGCCCTTCTCTACTAGCTGGATTGAACTCTTTTTCAAGATTTCTCAATTGCGAAGGACTTAAATCATCATCAAAAATGATGGTGCTTACATTTTGAGCGAAAACAAAATCTTTTATTTCTTCCAGCTTCCCTTTTCCAACAAAAGTCCTATTGTCTGGGTTGGGTAACCGTTGAACAAAACGTTCTAATGTCTTGATTCCAGCTGTTTCTGCCAGAAAGGCTAGTTCATCTAAATGTTCTTGAGTTTCTTCAGTATGCGTCTTATTAACAATAAGAGCTACCAATACTGCTGTGTGATATTTCTTTTCCATCGTTTGCGGCTCAAACTTACTTTTAATTCAATGGTTCGTTTCGCAGGTAGGTTACTTTTTTTTAGTTTTGAAGGATGTAAACAAGCAGAAATGCCCCGTCTATGGGTATTTGGTGTCTTTAATCTAAACCTTCTTTTGGTATCACTACCAAAGGATATTTTGTCGGCTAATGAAAGTTGCTATAGTTCTTAACACATCCTGGAATATTTACAATTTTCGGATGAATTTTGTAAAAGCTTTGCTGGCAAAAGGGTATGAGGTTCATACGGTTGCACCACAAGATGATTACACTCACTTACTAACCGAAGCAGGCTGCATTCATCATGTTGTGAGAATGGATAGCCGTGGAGCAAACCCTATAAAAGATTCGGCCTTGATTGTCGAACTGTATTCCATCTATAGAAAAGTCAGGCCTGACATTATCCTGCACTATACTGTAAAACCAAATGTATACGGTACGATTGCTGCATCCTTGCTCAGAATTCCTGTGATCAATAATGTTTGCGGGCTTGGAACAGTATTTCTAAAGAATAATATAGTCTCTTCGATAGCCATCTTACTCTACAGGCTCACATTTAGATTTCCGAAAAAGGTATTTTTTCAAAATCCTGAAGACTTAAAATTATTCTTGGATAGGAAATTGGTGCCGCAGCAAACAGCAGATTTGCTTCCTGGGTCAGGCATTGATTTGGAAAAATTCAAACCAATAGAGTTCAGTAGAAATAAATCTTTTACTTTTTTGTTGATTTCCAGACTAATAACCGACAAAGGAGTACTTGAATATATTGAGGCCGTAAAAAAACTCCGGATTCAAGGCCTTGACGCAAAGTTTCAAATTTTAGGCGCGAAAGACCCCGAGCATAAACGAGGAATTAAGATAAAGGTAATTGATAGCTGGATTAAATCTGGCACTATTGAATATCTTGGAACGACCGATGATGTAAGGAGCGTTATTGGCAACGCAGATTGCGTTGTACTACCATCCTATAGGGAAGGAACCCCACGCACTTTATTAGAGGCTGCAAGTTGCAGCAAGCCCATTATTGCAACAGATGTTCCCGGATGCCATAATGTAGTGACCCATAACTATAATGGCCTGTTGTGTCAACTGAAAAATGCGGATGATCTTGCCGCTAAAATGAGCGAGATGGCTGGATTTGATAGTGAAACTTTGAAAAGATTTGGAAGTAACGGTCGCAAAAAAGTTGAACTGGAATTCAACGAGACGGTAGTGATCAATAAGTACATTGAAACACTAGCTAATTTTAAAAAAGCCTCATAAATCCTCTACCTTTGAGGATATGGAAATACTGCAAACTGGAATTGATGGACTATTTGAAGTCGTTCCGCGTAAATACGAAGACAATCGGGGTTGGTTTCTAGAGTTTTTCAAAGCAACTTCCTTACAGAATTTTGGTTGGAATAATCCAATGGTTCAGGATAATTTATCTTTTTCAAAAAAAGGTGTTATTAGGGGATTGCATTTGCAACTGGAACCTCACGCTCAAGCAAAAATGGTAAGTGTAATCCAAGGAAAAGTGCTCGATGTAGCAGTTGACTTAAGAAGAAATTCTTCCACTTTTGGAAAGTCATTTAGCTGCATGCTTACCAGTGAGAAGCATAATATGCTAGTAATACCAGAAGGTTTTGCCCATGGCTTTGCTGCTCTTGAAGACTCATATTTTTTCTATAAATGCTCTAACCTTTATAATCCCAAATTTGAAACAGGAATTATTTGGAATGATCCTCAACTAAATATTGATTGGATGATTGAACACCCGGTCGTTTCAGAAAAAGATATGCAACTTCCTTCTCTAGAAGAGTTAGTAAGAAAATCATTAATTTCACCAAAAGTCTAACCCTATCCCTGTGCGTTTTTTTGCCTGGTCACTTTTCTTTTTATGTGTTTCGCTTCTGCTTTCCTGTGCCTCGTACAAGCAAAAT
>JANOQK010000353.1:0-12618 GCA_031414855.1 Bacteroidia bacterium
CTTAGATTGCGTGGCGAATAAACAGAGTAAATCCCTGAGCGACTTTGTGGCTCCTGGTGGACTTTTTAAATTAAATGCTCGCCTTAATAAATCTTCGGTTGGCCCTTTTGGATATTGAACGATAAGATTAGGCAACGTCTCTTTATGATCCTCCAGGAATTTTTGAAGAGACTTTTGTAAGTGTGGTATGAAGCTCCACTTACCTGTTCCGCGCGACATCGTGCTGAACTCAGACGCATTAAATTCTTTCCGGACGAGATCAAGTACCTCGCGGGGAATAGTTTTGGCGGTGGCTTTTTTAGTCATGCAGTTTCTAAGATCAGTTAACTGTATTAGAAATGCAAGTGCGTATTTTTGAAAAAGGAGAATTAGAATTCTTTTGGTTCCTGCTTAACATGCCTAATGCGAAGAATCCGTATTTCACCAGGGTTGGACTTGTATGATACTCGGTAGGAGAATTTTTCAAAAGCTCGAAAGTGCCCCGTATTATTTCTCTTGAACTTGTCTGGTGGGTATTTTTCTGGATGTTCTGGTAAGGAATCAATAATTTTTATAAGACCATCCCGCACTTTTTCTGCATTGCTATAAGAATCAATTTTGATTGTTTCAAATATGTTCTTGAAATAAATAGAAGCTCGTTTGTTCCAAATGAAGGAATGGTGTACGTTCCGTCACCATTCCTTCATTTCTTTTTTTAGTTCATCATGAGTTACAAAATTACCTCGCTCTATTTCAGCGTCAGCCTCTTCTATTTCCTTGTTATATTGCTCTAGGCTGATACGCCCGTTTTTTTGGAGACCATAGTGAAGCAAGGATTTCACGGCTTTTAAAAGGGCAAGATCGTCCACTTGATTGATTTCGTTGATAAGCAGCGCCTTTTCAGAATTAATATCCATGTTCTTGAATTTGTTCTTTAAAGTTAAGATTTTCTGTAGCTATTGCCAATGATCAACAAGACTCCGATAGGTCGAAATAACCAGAATCACTTCCTGTTTTTTTCCGGGTCAAACTTCATTTTTACCCTTACCTTGCTTTCAATCGCAATATTATCCTCTGTGCTGGGAGACCACTTTGGTCCTTCCTTCACTAACCGGATCACTTCATCATCACAGCCATAACCCAGACCTTTGATCACGCTGAAATCACGCAAGGACCCATCCGTTCCAACCATAAAATTGATAGTTGCTTTTCCCTTCACTTTGTTTTCCAGTGCCTGCTGTGGATAGCGCAGATTATTTTCGAGGTATTTGTCATAGGCCTTTCTGCCACCAAATGGTTCTGCAAGTTTAATCACTGGGGCCTCACTCTCATCCCGATCTGATTTTAAACCCTGACCCGTAACGACCACTTCACTTAATTGCGATACATCCTCAAAAAGTTTTACATCAACAGTTGATTTATTGGAAGGAGAAATTTCGCTCGTTTGCAATCCGATGAATGAAAATACCAGTTGCTGTTTTTCATTTTCTATCGAAAGCGAGTAATTGCCCTGCATGTCTGTCATTGTTCCGGTGGTGGTTTCTTTCACCGTAACATTTACTCCTGGCAAAGGCAACCCATCCTCTGATGAAGTAACCTGGCCCCTCACAACTCTTTTTTCTAATTGTGAGTCATCGGCAACCGCAGCTGCACTTTTTTTTGCTTTCGATCGGCTAATCATGTCCTTATCTGTAGCCTCTTTCCTAAACTCTTGCTGAACAGGAGCCGCAGCTATTTTTTCTTTTTCTTCTGCTTTTTCGTCTAAAATGATTTCAGAAAGTTCTTCCGCTACAACCTGATCAGACCTTGCTGGTTCATCTGCCACAATCGGTGTCGTTTGAGTTGATGATGAAATGCCAGCAGTTGGTTTTGTTTCTCCACTTCCTTCTGCTTTTGCAAGTGGGGGACCAGTTTCGGCTTTTGGATTAACCTCGTTTTCAGTTTTGGTTTCGTCTTTTGGTTGGTTCAGGCTAAGCAGTTTTGGCTCTTCTTTGTTTACAAGAGAGTCAGCTGAACTAACAGTGGGTACTTCTTCATTTTGTAAAGCAAGTTGCTCTTCAGGTTGATTAAAAGTATAGAATAAAACACCACTGCCAATCATAAGAATAATCCCAGCGGCTATTCGCAAAGGTGTAAACCAAGACTCTTTTTTTCTTTTTGATAAGAGCTTTTTATCTATTTCAGAAACGTCAAGCGAAAAATCTTGTGAAGAGATTGATTCTGCCCCTTCTAAAGCATCTGCCAGAAACGGATCGTTCAAGGCGCGTTTTTCAAGCGCGTGCATTTCTGCTGAGGTGAGCTCGCCTTTTCTGTATTTTTCAATATCGTCTTTAAAGTCAGACATGCTTCTCCATGCATATTTTTAGGTTGCGTTTACCATTTTGGATAAAGCTCTTCACCTGATTAAGATCAAAACCAGTTAACCCTGTAATATCCTTATAGCACTTTTGTTCCAGGTAAAACAGCTCCACACACTTTTTTTGTTCATTTATCAATAGCTGAATACACGTTTCCAATTTACTAAGATTCCCCTCCAGTTCAGGTTCTTCTTCCAGATGCAGGATCAGGTCGCTTTCCATAAGGTTATCGGAGATAGCTTCCGTCATTTTGCCTTTTCTTGAGCGAATGTGCATCAGGCAGTGATTACGCGAGGTAACGTATAACCAGCTTTTGAAATTTTCGATTTCATGGTTTCGCAGGGTTTGTACCAGTTTTTCAAATACCTGCATCACCGCATCTTTCGAGTCATCGCGGTCTTTCAGGAATTTAAGGCAAACCCCATATATCAGTGATGTGTACCGAGAAAACAATTCACCCAAAATCTGAACATCACCGCTTACTTTATACTGAATCAAAAGTTCAGAATCAGGTACAGAAGACGTTTTTTGCCGGATGAACATTTTGTCAATATACTACTTCGCACATTTTTAAACAGCAAGTTCACTGCGACTTGATTAATCAAGCAGTCGCAAGCCGAATTTCAGGGCATGCTTCGTAGCACTGCTTAATTTTTTTTAAGGGTTTTATGGAATCTCTCGGGTGCAATCATCTCATCACCAAAAGGAATTAAACCCCAACGTCATGAAAACAAAAATCTGGATTCTAGTATTGGCGATTGTTAGTTCGTTCGGCATCGTAGCTGCACAGGAACGTACAATCACCGGAAAAGTCACTTCGGCAGAAGATGGATCAACCCTTCCAGGAGTGAATGTTAGCTTGAAAGGTACCAACAGAGGTACAATCACCGACCCTACAGGCAATTATAGTATTGCTGTGCCAGCCAAGGACGGGACTTTAGCATTCTCGTTTACTGGATTGCAAACCAAGGAAATAAAGGTTGGCGTTTCTGATGTTATAAACGTAAGTCTACAAATTGACGTCCAACAATTAACCGAAGTTGTTGTGACGGGAATGGGGATTCATAGAGAGAAAAAGGCTTTGGGGTATTCGACCTCCTCTACTAAAGGGACCACAGTTAAACGAGGTGACATGTCTTATGCACCAATGGATTATGAACTTCAGGAACCTCAATGGAATACAGAGGAGTACGATGGAATTTCTGAAAATATTTTTCATGACGCGCTTCGCAATCCCCTTTCTACGTTTTCCATTGATGTGGATGCCGCTTCTTACAGCAACGTAAGGCGCTTCATCAACAATGGTCAGCGCCCTCCCAAAGATGCGGTTCGAATCGAGGAGATGATTAATTACTTTGACTATGATTATGACCAACCAAAAGGAGATGATCCGTTTTCGATCTATACAGAAATTGCTTCAGCGCCATGGAATGCAAAGCATAAACTTGTTCATATTGGCTTGCAGGGCAAGAAGATTCCAACAGATAATCTGCCCCCGTCCAATCTGGTATTTTTGATTGATGTCTCTGGCTCCATGAGTGATGCGAATAAATTGCCATTGCTTAAAGCTTCATTTAAAATGTTGGTTGAACAATTACGCGCTCAGGACAAAGTTGCGATTGTGGTATATGCAGGGGCAGCTGGCCTTGTACTGGAACCAACTTCAGGTTCTGATAAAAAGAAAATTATTGAAGCCCTTGACAATCTTGAAGCGGGTGGCTCTACTGCAGGAGGTGCAGGTATTAACCTTGCCTATGCAATGGCAAAGCAAAACTTCAAAACTGGTGGCAACAATCGGGTGATCCTTGCAACGGATGGTGATTTCAACGTGGGTGAGTCCAGCAATGCATCGATGGAGAAATTGATTGAAGAGAAGAGGAAGGATGGTATCTTTTTAACTGTTCTCGGTTATGGAATGGGTAACTATAAAGATTCCAAAATGGAGATATTGGCGGATAAAGGAAATGGCAATTACGCATATATCGATAATATACTTGAAGCGCAAAAAGTATTAGTAAATGAATTTGGAGGAACTCTCTTTACCATTGCGAAAGACGTAAAACTTCAAATCGAGTTTAATCCGGCAAAAGTAAAAGCATATCGTTTAATTGGTTACGAGAACCGAATGTTAAAAAATGAGGACTTCAACAACGATAAGAAAGATGCTGGCGAATTGGGATCTGGACATACCGTAACTGCGCTATATGAAATCATTCCGGTAGGAGTAGAAAGTGAGTTTTATAAAATTGATGAATTGAAATATCAAACTTCCAAAATCGATCCTGCTTCCTTTAAGTCAAAAGAATTGATGACAGTAAAATTTCGTTACAAACGACCTGATAAAGATGTGAGTAAATTAATTGTCCATTTTTTATTAGATGAAAATGTGTCGCAGAATAGAACGTCAGAGAATTTTAGATGGTCTGCTGCGGTGGCCGGGTTCGGAATGATATTAAGAGAATCTGAATTTGTGAAAGGATACTCAATCGATCAAGTCCTTGAGCTTGCTCAAGGCGCAAAAGGAATGGATAGGGATGGCTACCGAATTGAATTCATTAAGATGTTAAAATCACAAGGTTTGCTTGCGAGCCGCTAACTTTGCATTCAGTTGTCAGGTCTCTTCGCCTTAATTTCGGGTGAAGAGGCACTGATTTTAACTTGGATTCTTCCGTAAATTGCAGGAAATTTGATTTCTTAGAGTCCAAAGCAATGAAAATCAGTGCCGTTATCATTTCCTTCAATGAGGAAGCTAACATTGGAAGGTGTATCGATAGTTTGTTACCAGTTGCCGATGAAATTGTGGTGGTAGATTCTTTTTCAACAGATAGAACGGAGGAGATTTGCAGGGAGCGAGGAGCTAGGTTTATCCAAAACCAATTTAAGGGGCATATCCAGCAAAAGAACTTTGCATTAGGGCAAACTCTATATGATTTTGTCTTGGCATTGGATGCCGATGAATTTTTATCTAAAGAGTTGATAGGATCTATTCAGGAGGCGAAAATAAGTGATAGTCATCAAGCGTATAACATGAATCGCCTTTCAAGTTATCAAGGCAAATGGATACACGTAACCGACTGGTATCCAGATCGAAAACTTCGCCTATGGAATAAAAATATTGGGAACTGGGGTGGGTTAAACCCACACGATAAAGTTATCCTTAAAAAACGAACCCGCGTAAAACACCTTCAAGGAGTTCTCTTTCATAATGCTTATGCTAATGTGAATGAGTTGGTTGAAAAAGCGCATAAATATTCCACAATCTTTGCTGAAGAGAATCGTTATCGTTTAGCTAGCTCTACATTTAAAATCATTTATAAAACAATTTTTACTTTCTTAAGAAACTACATTTTTAAATTCGGTTTTATGCGTGGCTATGAAGGCCTTGTAATATCGTATACCAATACAACTTATACTTTTTATAAATATGCCAAACTTCGTGAATTAAACAAAGTACTTACTACTTCGCTGATAATTACCACTTACAATAGGGAGGATGCCTTGGAACTCACGTTACTAGGTGCTTTGAATCAATCGGAGATGCCAGATGAGATTATCGTAGCGGATGATGGATCAAGACCACGAACAAAGGAACTCATTGATAGTTATCGAGAGAAATTTCAGGTTCCATTAATTCACTGCTGGCATGATGATCTTGGGTTTAGATTGTCGACCATAAGGAATAAGGCCATTGCCCGGTCAGCGGGGGAATATATAATTATGATTGATGGCGATATTATAATGCATCGTCATTTTATAAGGAGTCATAAACAAAAGGCTTGGCTAGGGCAATTCATTCAAGGCTCAAGAGTATTACTGCAGTCAGAACTTACTCGTCAATCATTGATGCGTAAAGAGATCGATTTTAATTTTTTCCAGCAAGGCGTGAGAAACAGATTTAATACGATACATGCTCCAATACTATCAAAGTTGGTTTCGTTTTATGGCATAAAGCCCGACAGAATTCGAGGGGCTAATCTTTCATTTTGGAAAAAAGATGTTGTAAACGTAAATGGGTTCAATGAAGATTTTGTCGGATGGGGAAGAGAGGATTCGGAGTTTGCAGTGCGTATGCACAATATAGGGATTGACCGCTTGCATCTCAAATTTATGGCATTCGGCTACCATCTTTATCATAAAGAAAGTCCTCGTGATTCTTTGAAGAAAAACGATCAAATTCTCAAACAAGCCATAGTTAATAAACTAATCACCTGTGACAATGGCATAAATAAATATTTAATGAAACAAAATACAGTAGTTGCCGCCTAGTCCCTTATAATTTCCTAATGAAAGTAAGTGGCTTCACCTTTGTTCGAAATGCCGTTAAATTTGATTACCCTGTTGTTGAAGCTATTACTTCGATACTTCCTCTTTGCGATGAATTCATTGTTGCGTTAGGCAATTCCGAAGACGCTACCGAAGAATTAATCAAGTCGATTGCTTCGCCAAAAATAAAAATTATTCATACCGTTTGGGATGACTCCCTTCGTGAAGGTGGGCGAACATTTGCACTTGAAACGGATAAGGCATTTAAATCAATTTCAAAAGATTCAGATTGGGCTTTTTATATACAAGCGGATGAAGTGGTGCATGAAAAATATCATCCCGTCATTAAAGAATCCATGTTAAAATATAAGGATGACTTGAAGGTGGAGGGTTTGCTATTCAACTATTCTCACTTTTATGGCTCGTATGACTATATCGGAGAGGCTTATCGATGGTACAGAAGGGAAGTCAGGATTATAAAAAATGATCAAGGAATTCACTCTTACAGAGATGCACAGGGGTTCAGAAGGCTGAATTGTAAAATTAACGCAAAGCTCATTGACGCATATATTTATCACTATGGCTGGGTAAGAGAACCAAAGGCTATGCAAGGGAAGCAACGAACATTCAATCATTTTTATTTTGATGATCAATGGATTGAAAATAATGTTTCCAAAGCCGATCAATTTGATTACTCTGGAATTGATGCTTTGACATTGTTTCACGGAACGCACCCCGAAGTGATGAAAAAAAGAATTGAATCTATGAACTGGAAATTTGATCACGACATTTCCAGAAATAGTTTTCGAGTGAAAGATAAAGTGAAACGCTATGTGGAAAATTTAACAGGCTGGCGTATAGGTGAATTTCGCAATTACAAAATCATTTAATACTCTTCCCTTCCCCCCAAATTCTTTTTGTTAATTTTGATCTTTTATGGAAGAAGAAGTAAAGCGCCATCACTATACAGAAAAAGAAAAGCAGGACGTCTTCAATGGAGAGTTTATGCCTCATATCCGGTCTATGTACAACTTTGGATTCCGTCTTACTTTGGATAGAGATGATGCTAAGGATCTTGTTCAAGACACCTATCTTAAGGCCTATCGCTTTATAGAATCATTCCAAAAAGGAACTAATGCAAAAGCCTGGTTGTTTCGCATTCTGAAAAACAGTTTTATTAATGACTATCGCAAGAAGAGCAAGGAGCCTTCGAAGGTAGATTATCAGGAAGTAGAGGCATATTATAACTCTGAAGAAGTAGACAGACAAATCACGCCCGACTTACGCGTAGAATCATTAAAGGATATGATTGGAGACGAGATTTCTAATGCTTTAAATTCTTTGGATGTAGATTTTAGAACAGTAATTATACTTAGCGACCTAGAGGAATTCAAGTACGAGGAAATGGCTAAAATTCTGGACATACCGATTGGAACGGTAAGAAGTCGCTTGCATCGAGCCAGAAATCTATTGAAGGATAAATTAAGCGAATACGCGAAGTCTATGGGTTATAATAAATCTACTGTATGAACAATTCTACCAACCCCTTTCTGAAGCCGGATGGCACCAAGTGTTCCTGCATGGAGATGTTACAACAAATGTTGGATAGCGAAGTCACGCCCGATCAGCGCGAATATTTTAAGCACCATCTTGATCATTGCCTACCATGTTACAAAACATATGACCTTGAAATAACCATTAAAGAATTGTTGAAATCAAAATGCTGTGGTGGTGATGTGCCGTCAGATATCATTCAGGAAATACAGATTCAGATTAATCAAAAAATTTCTTCCTGATGTCGGGCAAAGCATTGATTTTTTCAGCCCCTTCAGGCTCTGGTAAAACCACTATTGTTAAACATCTTTTAGAAAACAACCCTGATCTTGGATTTTCTATATCTGCTTCTACCCGTGACAAGCGCGGCCGCATTGAACAAGACGGAAAAGATTATCACTTTTTAAGCCCGGAAGAGTTCAAAAAAAAAATAGATCAGGATCAATTCATTGAGTGGGAGGAAGTATATGCCGGTAATTTTTACGGCACGCTAAAATCAGAAATTGAGCGAGTTTGGAGCGAGGGTAAGAATGTGATTTTTGATGTAGATGTAAAGGGCGGAATTAACCTTAAAAAATATTTTGGAGATAAAGCGCTGGCCATCTTTGTGAAGGTTCCATCCCTTGAAGTACTAAAGCATCGTCTTAATGAAAGGGGCACAGAAACTGAGGAGAGCCTTTCTCGCAGAATTTTTAAAGCCCAGTTTGAAATGACGTTTCAGGATAAGTTTGATGTCGCCCTCGTTAATGAAGACCTGCAAAAGTCGCTGAGTGAGGCTCAGCGATTGTATGATGAGTTTAAAACAAAGCCTTAAGTTAAGCTCTGATGACTCCGCAGCAAAAAATAGGTCTTTTCTTCGGTTCATTTAATCCAATTCATATAGGTCATTTGATCATCGCCAATGTGATGGCCGAGAACACTGATCTTAATAAAGTCTGGTTTGTTGTTTCTCCACAAAATCCATTTAAACCAAGTCATGGGTTGCTTCATGAGTTCGATCGGTATGATATGGTCAAAGCGGCCATTGGGGATCATTACAAACTTGAAGTATCAGATGTCGAATTCAGTTTGCCCAAACCGAGTTACACCATTCATACCCTTATCCATCTTACTGAAAAGCATCCAAATAAGGATTTTAAAGTCATCATTGGAGAGGATAACCTTGAGAACTTTGTGAAATGGAAGAATTACGAACAGATTTTGGACCAATATGGCTTATATGTTTATCCTCGTCCCCATGTAACAAATTCGGAAGTTAAGCGTCATCCTCATGTAAAAATGGTGGAGGCACCATTGCTTGACATTTCTGCCACATACATCCGTAATTGCATCAAAAACAATAAATCCATACGTTATCTCGTTCCGGAAGCTGTCGAACAAATGATCCACTCAAAGAATTTCTTTCGGTAAGAGTTTGTGTCGCAACTAATTTGCTATTCCAGACGTCTATGCAGGTAATGAAACCAATCCAGCCCCTACTTTTTTTAATATTCCTATTGATTGGCTCTACTGTTTTTGGTGGAGGCATCAAGGGATTGATAAAAGGAGACGATGGAACTCCTTTGGCATTCGCCACCATATTCGTTAAGCAAACAGGTACTGGATCTGCAACAGACCTGCAAGGTCGTTATGAGGTTGTATTAACTCCTGGTAGTTACGACATCCTTTTTCAATACCTCGGCTATGAATCCATTGCAAGGAAAATTGATGTGAAGGATGACTTTATTGAGATCAATATCACACTGAAAACTCAAGTGATGATGTTACAAAATGTGACCATCAAAGCTGGAAAGGAAGACCCGGCCTACACGATTATGCGAAAGGCAATCTCCAAAGCGAAATTCCATACGCAGCAGATTGATTCCTATACGGCTAAAGTGTACATCAAAGGAAAGGGAAAGATCACCGATTATCCTTGGCTGGCTAAGAAGGCCATGGAAGAAGAAGGGATTACCAAAGACAGACTATTTATACAGGAATCGGTAAGCGAAATCAAATATACCCGGCCTAATAAGTTTGAGGAGAAGGTGATTGCCGTGTATACGACAGGAAAAAATAATACAGGGAATAACGGTTCCCCAAATGCATATGTATTTGGAAGTTTCTATGAGCCAGAAATAGCAGAAACTGTTTCACCACTCTCACCAAAATCATTTTCTTATTATCGCTTTGAATACCTGGGGTCATTCAAAGACCGTAATTATGAAGTAAGTAAAATAAAAGTAACGCCACGATCAAAGGGTGATAATATTTTTGAGGGCATCATTTTTATCGTGGAAGACTGGTGGAGTATTCATAGCCTTGACTTTCATACCACCAAAATGGGAATCAATTTCAAGATCAAACAAATCTACAATCCTATTGAAGACAAGGCCCGCCTGAATGGCGAAGTCGGGCAGGCGTGGCTTCCTATCTCTCAGCAATTTATTATAGATGGCAGCGTATTTGGTTTTGATTTCGAAGGCACTTATCTGGCAACGGTCAAAGACTATAAAATAACCCTCAACCCGGAACTGCAACTGGAAATGACTGTCATTGATGAAAAAGTGCAAAAAGAAGAGGCGAAGCAAGTGAAACAACAGTTCAGCAAGAAAGGTCAGCAACTTAAGGAGCGGGTTGAATCTGGAAAAGAAGTTACCAATAAAGAACTGAAACAACTTGTGAAAGAGTATGAGAAGACCGAGCAAAAAGAAACAAAAGAACCTGAAGTAATTTCGGATACGAAGTATTCAGTTGACTCGTTGGCCTATAAAAAGGATTCAACATTTTGGACAGATATCCGACCTGCTCCTCTAGATAAAGAAGAGGTTAAGGGATATCAAAAAAATGACAGCATTTCTGAGGTGCAGCGAAAAAAAGACGAAGGTGATACGCTCAGCAATGGTAAAAAGCACAGCAAAAAAGGATTTCAAATTTGGGATGTTCTTACAGGTGACAGTTACAAACTTGGTAAGACAACGGACTTCACCATTCACACGCCTTACGGTGGATTTAATACAGTTGAAGGATTTAACCTTATCTATCGGATGAGTTTTTATAAACGATGGGTGAAAAAGGATACAATTAACAAAGATGAACGAGCCAAAACTTCCCGTCTTGAGATAAGTCCCATTATGCGCTATGCCTTTTCTCGGGAAAAGTTAACCGGTATGTTGAGAGTTGATTATCGCAATCGCGATGCACGTGTGACGATGGAGGGAGGACGTTATGTTCAGCAATTCAATCCAGATGAGCCTATTCATCCATTCGTCAATACGTTCACAACACTTTTTTTGGGCGACAACCTGATGAAGATATACGAACGTGATTTTGTTGATTTGAATTATCGTCAGCGTATTAATGAGAAATATGTGTTTCGCACTAATTGGTCATGGGCGAAACGATATGAACTTCCCAACACATCTGACTTCACTTTCTTCAAGAGTAACAAAGACGAGTATACCTCCAATGTTCCTGTGAACTTGGAAATAACCAATACAAGCTTTCAACCTAACACTGCCTTTGTTGGATCAATTGGATTTGAAGCGCGCCCGTGGCAAAAGTATCGGATTAGGAATGGACGAAAAATGAGAATCGATGATTCATCACCTCTGTTAACATTGGATTATCGCAAAGGATTTGATGGGTTTCTGGACAGCGAAGTAAAGTACGATTTATTAGAACTTGGCTTCAAGCACGGTGTGAAATTAGGAATACGTGGCAAACTGGACATTGCATTGAAAGCTGGAAAATATTTGAATGCCGATAAAATGTACTTCATGGATTACAAACATTTTCTGGGTAACCAGACTCCCTTTGTCACAACCGATCCAGTCGGAAGCTATCGCCTGATGGATTATTATTTATATAGTACACGTGATCAATATTTTACCGCAAATGCCCACTATCATTTCAGAAAATTCTTGTTTACAAGAATTCCTAAAGTTCGAATGTTTGGTGTATCCGAAAATATTTTTGTGAATTACCTCGCTACACCTTTCTCAAAGAATTATACTGAACTTGGATATGGCCTGGAAGGAATATTACGCGTGTTCAGGTTAGAAGCAGCTGTTGGTTTCCAGGATGGACAATACCTCAATACCGGCTTCCGCATTGGAATAGCCACCAGTGTAGGTATCAACTTCAACGATTAAATTTTTTTAAAGCGAGGAGTTAGCGACCTTTGCCTATGCTCCTTTCCATTGAAGACTTTCTAAAATTACGATCATCACATCCCATCGTGGATGTGCGTTCGCAAGGCGAGTTTGCGGATGGTCATATTCCAGGAGCAACCAATATTCCCATTCTTAATAATGAGGAGAGAACTGCTGTTGGTACCGATTACAAGCAAAAAGGGCAGCAAGAAGCTATTAAAACTGGCTTTCGCTTAGTTGGCCCGCGTCTGGTTGATATTATTATTGAAACTCAAGGGATATCAAAGGATTCAGAAATTCTGGTGCATTGCTGGAGAGGTGGTATGCGATCC
>JANOQK010000354.1:0-1541 GCA_031414855.1 Bacteroidia bacterium
GATTCCAACTGATGTAAAATTTTCATCCACCTGCCGATTTGCACCGGGATGAAGAAGGTTCCCAATTCGCATTGGAGGAACGAGATGAGGGTTATTTTTATTTCCGTTATAGAATCCCCAATTATCTTGATCAAATGACATTCTGCTTGGCATAGGAATAGTTTCATTGTAAGTAAAACTATGAGGTGGTAATTCCATGTTTTGCTCACCGACCTCCGTAATGGCATTTAATTTCAATCGCACCATAAAAGCCAACTGTTCAGCCAGTAGACCTGAGCCTATCAAGTTTGAATTGAAATAATCATACGTTAATCGGAACTTGGTTGAGGGAACGGCTTCATTGTATCTAAAGATTTCAATTAAGTCCAATCGCTTATCTCCAATTAAATCTGTCCGGTCAGTAGTTGCATTAAAATCAACATGACCCCTGGGATAACTAATGGATTTCAATCTGTAGCCATTGTATGTATTTTGAGACTGGCAAATGGTAAGTGGTATTATGCATGAAACGGTGATATAATCGGGTGCAGAATTCAAAGTTTGTGAGCTGATATTTTTGATAACATAATAAGCTGGGTTGTATGAGAAAACAATTTCTTGTTTTGCGATAGGCGTTATTATCTTGGTTAAAAACCATCCAGTTATGAGTACATTCGGTGATCCGGTATTTCCATTACAAGCTGCGAAATTGGTATTCTCTTCCTTCAAATCGAAGTGAAACTCTGCTCCATCTTCAGTTCTAACCTTCCACTTACCTGTAGCTAAGAAATATTGCTTATCAATCGAGATCGATTTTCGAGGAATGGTCACAAACTCACCAGTCTCCTGATTGTAGTAAAATTTTCCACTATAAGATCCAAAATTGAAATTGAATATATCTGGTTCTAGATCGGGATAATTACCTTGGGCGGTCCACCTATAAATTTCCTCTTGTTCCATAATGGGAAGAGCAAGAATCTCGCTAACCTTTTGCCCAGACCCAGGATTCATGTAGCCATTAATCTCATCTGGCAAACCATGTACAGACCGCGAAATAATTCCGCCCGCATTTAAAGACCAGCCTAGCCCGACCCAAGAAGCCATCTCTTCGACTTTAATGCCTGAAGCATGATAGGAAAGTGAGATAGGTAAACTAAAATCATTTGTCTTTATCTCGTAAATGGGAATACTAATGTTTGGAGTTCCTGTGTATAGACTCACTGGTAAATCCCCATACTTTGCTAATGAAGCTACAGTGGGCGATGGAGGAATGATTTTCTTTAAATCATTTTGACAAAAAGCCGTTATGGCTGCCAAAAGAAAAACTAGAGCCAGATATGATTTGATTTTAAAGTCAATAGGTAACTTACTCGCCATATGCTCGACTGATAAGGATTTTGATTTTCGTTTAATCCTGATACAAGTAGAAAAACATTCAAACAAATTACCATAGCCATGTATGTTCCTCATCGAGATCACACATTTTTCAATTTTCTGACTCTATAGCATAAAATTTTAACCAATAGAATATCAACACATTAAGCAGGTTTGAACAAAGTGGC
>JANOQK010000355.1:0-10673 GCA_031414855.1 Bacteroidia bacterium
CCATTACTTTTGGCGGTATTAAGGGCAGCATCTGCCAATTGTTTTTTTTCTGATACGGTTAAAGGAGATTCAAGCAAAGTTTCAAGAGAAACAGGATTTCCCATCATCGGAAAAGGAAGCACTGTTCCTGCTAATCCCAACCCCGCCAATTGTACAAAGTCTCTTCTTTTCATGAATGAGTGATTTGAATCTTGCGACTGAAATTTAATTTTAGTTGAAAGTATTTGCGTTCAAGTAAGCCAAAAAAGGGACGAGATTTTTTAAAATATGTTGGAAGAGATATTTTTTATTCAAGTGGTAAAGCATTGGAAAGAACCGATTGAATCACCCATAAGCAGTTAGGAAGAACTATCCTTTGTGTGATGCACTGGATTTTATACTTTGCCTCCATTAAAAAAATTGTAATCCAATAATTATGAAGAAACTCTTTTTACTGCCTATTGCCATTTGCATCTTTTCAATAGTCGGTGCACAAGACCGCGCTCTTGTAGCGGAATCGGCTGTGGTTACCAATAGTCAGGTTACTGTTAAAGGAAAAGTCATTCCATATAAGGCAACCGCTGGTACGCAACCTGTGTGGGACAAGGAAGGCAAAACAATTGCCTCACTTTTTTACACCTACTATGAGAGAACTGATGTAACCGATAAAAGCAGACGTCCTCTTATATTATCTTTCAATGGTGGACCTGGTTCAGCTTCGGTTTGGATGCACATTGCCTATACTGGCCCTAAACTTTTAAACATTGATGACGAAGGTTATCCGGTGCAGCCTTACGGGATAAGAGACAACCCACATTCTATTTTAGATGTTGCTGATATTGTCTTTATCGATCCTGTGAATACTGGCTTTTCACGGATTTTAGATCCGAAAGCGGAGCGTTCTGTTTTCTTTGGCGTGAATGCGGATATCACTTATTTGGCTGAATGGTTGAACACATTTGTGTCGCGCAACAACCGATGGAACTCGCCTAAGTATCTGATTGGGGAAAGTTATGGAACCACACGCGTTTCGGGTCTTGCATTAGAATTGCAAAATTCTCATTGGATGTATTTGAATGGTGTCATTTTGGTTTCGCCAACCGAAATTGGAATAAAGCGTGATGGCCCCGTAAACGATGCCTTGGCATTACCCTATTTTACAGCTGCAGCTTGGTATCAAAAAGCGTTGCCTGCAGATCTTCAACAAAAAGATTTGGATGCATTATTACCGGAGGCAGAAGCCTTTGCGATCAACGAACTGATTCCTGCTTTATCCAAGGGAGGATTCCTCGAAGAACAGCAGAAGAAGACAATTGCTGCAAAGATGTCTCGTTATTCAGGGCTTTCAGAAAAAATTATTCTGCAAAGTAATCTGGTGGTGACTCCACAGTTTTTTTGGAAAGAACTATTACGTGAAAAAGGAGTTACAATCGGCCGCTTAGACTCTCGTTACCTGGGCATTGATAGAATGCAGGCTGGAGATAAGCCCGATTACAATTCTGAACTTACTTCGTGGTTGCATTCTTTTACGCCTGCCATTAATTATTATTTACGCGAAACGTTGAAGTATAAAACAGACATTAAGTACAACATGTTCGGCCCAGTTCATCCATGGGATAACAGCAACGACAAGACAGGTGAAAACCTTCGCCAGGCAATGGCCGAGAATCCATATATGCACGTCATGTTCCAATCGGGTTACTATGATGGAGCAACTACTTACTTTGACGCCAAGTATTCCATGTGGCAGCTTGACCCAAGCGGTAAAATGAAAGACCGATTGAGATTTAAAGGCTATCGCAGTGGGCACATGATGTACTTACGTGCTGAAGATTTGGCTACTTCAAATGAACACATTCGCGAATTCATTAAGGACACAACGCCAGCGCAAGGTAAGCCCGCGAAGTATTAACCGTTCAAATTCTTTTAAGAAAGTGACACAGAATTTTTTTCTGTGTCACTTTTTTATTTTCAAAGAACACCCAAAAAAATGTGAGTTAAATCACACCCTGTGCCTGCATTGCCTTTGCCACTTTAATAAATCCCGCAATGTTTGCTCCCACCATGTAGTTTCCTGGCTTCCCATATTCTTTAGCGGCAGCAAGACTTGAATCGTGAATATTCTTCATGATGTTCACCAGCTTTGCATCCACTTCTTCGCGAGTCCAATTGGAGCCCATAAAATTTTGTGTCATCTCCAATCCAGAAGTAGCAACACCTCCGGCATTCGAGGCTTTGCCTGGGGCGTAGTTAACTCCGTTAGTGATTAGCACATTGATACCTTCAATAGTGGTGGGCATGTTAGCACCTTCGCCCACTAACTTCACACCATTCTTAACTAGATTATTCGCATCTTTTTCGTTGATCTCATTTTGTGTGGCGCAAGGAAAAGCACAGTCTGCTTTGATATTCCATAATGGATTGTGATCCGCTTTAGATTCAATGTCTTTGTAAACACATTTGAATTTATCTGCATATTCTTTTATCCGCCCTCTGCGATTGTTTTTCAAATCTTTTAAGAACTCAAGTTTCTCTTGGGAAATGCCCGCTTCATCATGAATGAAACCATTGGAGTCGGAAGCTGTTACGGCTTTCCCGCCAAGGTGAATGATTTTTTCGATGGCATATTGAGCCACATTGCCGGAACCTGATACAAGACATGTTTTATCTTTTATAGAATCTTTCTTCTCTTGCAGCATATTCTCGGCAAAATAGATCAATCCATAGCCGGTTGCTTCTGTGCGAATTAGACTTCCACCCCAACCAATGCCTTTGCCAGTGAGCACTCCTGTAAATTCATTTTTGATTTTTTTGTAAGCACCAAAGAGAAAGCCGATCTCACGACCACCCACACCAATATCACCGGCAGGTACATCAAGCCGGTGGCTAATGTGCCGCGCCAGTTCACCCATAAACGCCTGGCAAAACTTCATCACTTCGTTATCCGATTTTCCTTTCGGGTCAAAATCAGAACCACCTTTGGCTCCGCCCATTGGAATTCCTGTTAAAGCATTTTTAAAAACTTGCTCAAAGGCTAAAAATTTTAAAACGCTTGGTGTAACAGAAGGATGAAAACGCAATCCACCTTTAAATGGACCAATGGCACTATTCATTTGCACACGATAGCCACGGTTTAACTGAACGTTGCCCTTATCATCCAGCCAGGTGACACGAAACGAAATCATGCGCTCGGGTTCCAGCATGCGTTCCAATAGTTTCAGTCTTGCATACTCAGGGTTGCGATCAAGTACAGGTAATACCGAAAGAATAACCTCTTCAGCAGCTTGAAGAAATTCTGGCTCGTTCGGATTTCTTTTTCTTACGTTTTCAAGAATCTCTTGATGTGACATACGGTTGGGTTTTAGATAAAGTCCTACAAGTTAACAGAAGTCTGGATTATGCAAACGATTTAGTGCTATCTAAATCAAAGCAATTCATTAGATGATGAGCATTAACAAAAAACATACTTAACTTGACTGCTTGATTTTAATAATGATCATATGAATTCAAAGAAAATTGCCATTATTGGTGGAGGTAACTTGGGCTCTGCCATCGCAGAAGGACTTATCAAAAGTTCTTTTGCAAAACCTGCTGATATTACAATCACCCGGAGAAATCTTTCCCGCCTTCAAACTTTGAAAGATCAGGGTGTTACGGTAACGGATAACAACAAATCCGCCATAGAAGCCAATGATGTTATCATTGTTGCGCTTAAGCCATTCAATGTAAAAGAGGTATTAGAAGGATTGAAGAAATCGTTTGATCCCAAAAGACATATTGTGATTAGTGTGGTGACTGGCGTCTTTCTGAAAGACCTGGCTACCATTATTGACAATGGAACTCCATTGTTCCGTGCCATGCCCAACACCGCCATCGCTATTCAGGAATCAGTGACGTGCATGTGTCAGCAATCGGCTACGGAAGCACAGATTAAGTACGTGTCGGATTTATTTAATCAACTCGGCATAACCATTCCAATTGATGAGAAGCTAATGGATGCCGCCACGGTTCTTGGTGCTTGTGGCATTGCCTATGCTTTGCGCTTTATCCGGGCTGCTACACAAGGTGGAATTGAAATAGGCTTCGATGCAAAAACCGCGAGTCTCATTTCTGCACAAACTGTAAAAGGTGCAGCCGAATTGTTATTAAAACTTAATCGTCATCCCGAAGAAGAAATAGATAAAGTGACTACTCCTAAAGGTTGCACCATTGTTGGGCTTAATGAAATGGAACATCAAGGATTCAGTTCATCATTGATTCGCGGAATAGGAGCTTCTTACAATAAGATCACTACATAAAAAAAGGGTGGTTGTTACAGACCATTACTCCAAATGACATATTGAATTGTCCTGCGAGGAAATCGCATTGATTTAGATCCAGCCATCTCTTTCATCAGGTCATAGTCGTATATTCGCACCATGAGCATTTTCACTACTCCTAGTCGCATTATTGTTACGTGTCCTAAGCGAATAACCCCTCACCTCGAAAAGGAAATTATCGAACTAGGATTCAAGTCTGTTCGCACATTTTTAACGGGTGTAGAATTGCAAGGCACGGTCAATGATTGTATTCGGTTAAATTTAAATTTACGATGTGCAAGCCAAGTACTTTATTCTTTACAAGAGTTTCGCGCTAATGCACCAGATGAAGTGTATGACAAACTCATTTATTATCCGTGGGAAAATCTGTTAGAGATCACTGGATACTTTTCGGTTTCAAGTAAGGTGGATCACTTTACCGTCAACAATGAAATGTTTGTGAACCTGCGAGTGAAAGATGCCATCGCAGATCGAATGTTAAGGGAGACATTAAAAAGGCCTGACTCAGGACCAGAATTTGACTGTGCTGTTTTCCATTTGTATTGGAAAGAAGAACGCGCTGAGATTTTTCTGGATACATCTGGCGAAACCTTATCTAAACACGGCTATCGGAAAATACCTGGCAAAGCACCAATGCTCGAGTCATTAGCTGCGGCCACCTTAATGTCCACTAAGTGGGACAAGAAATCTCCGTTTATTAATCCTATGTGTGGATCGGGAACACTTGCGATTGAAGCAATATTGTTAGCTACTAATCGCAGACCTGGATTGTTTCGCACCAACTATTCTTTCAAGCACATTAAAGGCTACGACCCCGAAGTGTATAATGCTGAGTATAAAAAGCTGGAATCAGAAGTGATTGAAGTGAAAGGCTTGAAAGCAGTTGCCAGCGATATCAATGATGATGCAGTTAACATTTCAAAAATAAATGCGGCCACAGCAGGAGTTGAAAAGTATATTGATTTTCAGGTATGTGATTTTGAGTCAACAAAATTACCAGAGACGCCAGGTGTTATTTATTTCAATCCGGAATATGGTGAGCGTCTAGGAGATGAAACAGAATTGGAAGCAACGTATGCTCGTCTTGGAGATTTCATGAAGAAGAAATGTCAGGGATATTTGGGATATGTGTTTACAGGCAATCTTGATCTCGCAAAGAAAATTGGTTTGAAAGCCAGTAGAAGAATTGAATTTTACACAGCTACTATTGATTGCCGGTTGTTGGAGTATGAATTGTATGGAGGAAGCCGGAGGGTAGAGAAAATAAAAGTGGAGTAATTCCTAGTCCTCTTCCAATGGCTCAGTGCTTGTGTGAAAGATATCTAAGATAACCACTTCCTTTTCGTGCACGTGATAAACGACTTTGTAACTCCATCTAAAGAATCTTCGAATGTTTTGATTGGAATCCGCAAAGAATTCATCAAGCTGGTAGCGTTCTGAATTTAAGGCCAGTTGCTTAGCGGCAAGAATGATTTCACGTTTTACTTTCTTAGCTGCAGAGCGGGAATCTTTACCAATGTATTCGCAAAAGAAATCAAGAGATTCCGAGGCCTTTAATGTCCAAACAACGGATTTTTTTTCAAATCTTTTTCTCCATCTGTTTTTGACTAATCACTTTTCCCTTCCTGTACTGACTTATAGATTCTTCAATCTCGGCTTTGTATTCTTTAGCCGTTAAAGGTTTCCATTTGGAAGAGTGGGCAATTATTTTTCGATCACCTTTTGTTAAAGAGTTAAAGTACAGTTGCATTTTCTGAAGAACTTTTTCATCTTCAGTATTGGCCACTTGTTGATGAAGGGCCGATTTGATTTCAGCGATGGTCGTCATAACAAAACCTTTATATCAAAAATACAAAATCCTCAAGATAATTTCAGTTTCAAAAACTCAGCCGTATATCCCTCCTTACACTTCTTCACCATGTCTTCGGGGGTGCCTGCAAAAAGAAGATGTCCGCCTTTTTTTTCTCCGCCTTCCGGACCGAGATCAATAATCCAGTCAGCGCACTTGATCACTTCCATGTTGTGTTCAATCACAATCACACTGTGCCCTTCATCCACCAAAGCGTTGATGGCTTTCAAGAGTTTTGAGATATCGTGAAAATGAAGGCCAGTGGTGGGCTCATCAAATATGAAAAGGATATGATCTTTTTCTTCTATTGAATTCTTTCCTAGAAAGGAGGCAAGCTTAACGCGTTGTGCTTCTCCGCCCGACAATGAGTTAGAAGACTGACCAAGCTTCACATAACCTAAGCCAACCTCAAAGAGTGGAAGCACTTTTTCATAAACGGTTTTTTTGTCTTTGAAAAACTCAAGCGCATCCTCCACGGTCATGTCCAGGATATCAAAAATGTTTTTGCCTTTGTGTTCAACTTCTAGTACTTCCTGTTTGAAACGTTTACCTCCACAGCTTTCACACTTTAAAAAGATGTCAGCCATGAATTGCATTTCTATTTTGATCTCTCCTTCTCCTTCACAAGTTTCGCAGCGTCCACCTTCTACATTAAAAGAAAAATGAGATGGTTTATAGCCGCGCTGTTGGCTGAGTGGTTGATCAGCATACAACTGACGAATTGCATCATATGCTTTTACATAGCTGATTGGATTGGATCTTGATGACTTTCCGATTGGGTTTTGATCCACAAATTCAACTTGCGTTATCCTTGAAATATCACCATCCAGTTTATCATACTTGCCTGGCGTTTCCGCCACCGAACCGCTCATTCTCCCCAAAGCTGGATAAAGAATTTTTTTGATCAATGTCGATTTGCCAGATCCGCTGACGCCCGTAATCACTGTTAGTACACCAAGTGGAAACTTCACGGTAAGGTTTTTAAGATTGTTCTCACGCGCTCCGGTAATCGTGATAGAATCTTTCCATTTTCTTCGCACAGAAGGAATGGAAATTTTTTCTTTTCCGGTTAAGTAATCTGTTGTATGAGACTTTACTTTTGACTGACTGGTTGTGAGTAGGTCTTTTTGTGTTCCCTGAAAAATTAATTCACCGCCATGTGATCCCGCATCCGGCCCGATGTCAATGATCTGATCTGCAGCGCGCATGATTTCCTCTTCGTGTTCCACCACCACCACCGTGTTGCCAAGATCGCGAAGTGATTTTAAAACCTCTACCATTCGTGCTGTGTCGCGAGGATGCAAACCAATACTCGGCTCATCCATAATATACATCGAGCCGACAAGAGCACTACCTAAAGATGTTGCTAATTTGATGCGTTGAAACTCTCCACCAGATAAGGTACTGGTAACACGATTGAGGGTGAGATAGCCGAGTCCCACTTTCGTCATGTATTCAAGCCGAGAGCGAATTTCGGTAAGAATTCTATCCGAAACCTTTTGCTCGTAGGCGGGCAATTTTAGTTTCTCAAAAAAGACCACCATATCTTCAATCGGCATTAACACCAGATCCGTAATTGATGTATCTGCTATCTTCACATAAGAGGCATCTTTACGAAGTTTGGTGCCCCTGCAATCCGGACAAGTAGTTCTTCCGCGGTAACGAGATAACATAACCCGATATTGGATCTTGTGCATTTTGGTGCCGATGAATCTGAAGAATTCATGAAGACCCTCAAAATACTCATTGCCATTCCAAATTAAGTCGCGCTCTTTTTGTGTGAGATCATTGTAGGCACGATGAATCGGGAAGTCAAACTTTATTCCATTTTTCAAAAGAGGCTTGAGCCACTCACTCATTACCTCCCCACGCCAGGGAGCAATTGCATTTTCATATACCGAAAGACTTTTATCGGGAATGACCAAGTCTTCGTCAATACCTAATATTTTTCCAAAGCCCTCACATGTTTGACATGCTCCAAATGGATTGTTGAAACTGAATAAGTTTATAGAGGGCTCGGTGAAAGAAATGCCATCGAGCTCAAACCGATCGGAAAATTGAACTTTATCTTTTCCTTCAATATAGATAATACAATCGCCCTGTCCTTCAAAGAAAGAAGTCTGGACAGAATCGGAAAGACGAAACGTTAAATCCTCATCAGCCGCATTAACTCCAGCGCGGTCAATCAGAATTTCATATTCATTTGTTGATGAGCTTATCTTGGTTTTGGTAGTCTTCTTTTTTGTTCCTTTCTCTGCTGTTTCGGGAGAAATGGTCGGTGTGATCAGTTCTTCAATAAATTTGACTTCGCCATTTACCAGAACTCTTGCAAACCCTTTACTCAAAAGCAGATTCAATTCATCTTCCAGTTTCCTGCCCTTTTGTGTTTTCAATGGGCAAGCCACCATAAGGCGCGTACCTTCTTTTTGTTTATTGATGAAATCCACCACATCTGTCACGGTATCACGCTTAACTGCCTTCCCGCTAATGGGTGAATAAGTAACACCTATGCGGGCAAAGAGAAGTTTCAGATAATCATAGATTTCGGTTGTTGTACCGACTGTAGATCTTGGATTGCGAGTGTTTACTCTCTGTTCAATGGCAATGGCAGGTGAAACGCCTCGTATATAATCAACTTCAGGTTTCTCCATGCGACCCAGAAACTGGCGAGCATAAGAACTTAGACTCTCTACATACATTCGTTGACCTTCTGCAAAAAGAGTATCAAAGGCAAGTGAAGACTTCCCAGAACCCGACAGCCCTGTTATCACTACTAGTTTGTTGCGTGGAATAGCAACACTTAAGTTTTTAAGGTTATTGACCCTGGCTCGTTTAATGATAATGAACTCTTTGGGGTCAAGTTCATCTAAGTGGGAATCGTCTGTAAGGGGAGTTGAATTCATGAGAAAGCGCAAAAGTAAAAAAACACCTCGCCCTATCCTACCTGTGTTCCAAAGTGCCTTGCACAAAGGAAAGCCTGCCTCCCGAAATGTCTCCATGTAGGGAGGCCTGTCCTCCGAAATGCCCGGCATTAAGCTTGGCCAAAAAAAACACCATCAGTTGTGATGGTGTTCATTAAATCTTCGAAATAGTTAGCGACTATTCGCTCTTCGTTGAGACTGATTTGGGTTAATTATCAAAGTCCGGGTCATAGCTCGCTTCTTTAGCACCACCACCCTCCTCGACAAAATCGCCACTGCTGCTATCATAATCATCATCCGCTGCCGGTTTTAAATCGTCATCGTCATTACCGTCAAATTCCTCCTTGGCTCCGGAATCTACATCGTAGCCACCGTCACTGTTTTTAGTAGCAGGAACCTTAATTAGAAAGACGGCATCATCTGTTTCAAGCGGGAAAACAAAGATCGGCTCTTTTTTTCCAGTTGAAATTCGGGTAATGCTAGCCTCATAACCGTTAGGGTATTGTTCCTTCAGGAGATCTCTCATGTCTTCGTTTAGACTATCTAAACTCTTTATTACTCTTTTTTTACTTACAGCCATACGTATTAGTACAATCAAAAAAATCGAGCTCAAATAGCAAAAGAAATTATTTAGAAGGCAAGATTTTTTCAATAAATTTTTGCGTGTAAGCAGAATATTTCTACCTTTTCATTCTCAAATATTAAAAACTAACCCCATACACTATCGACTGAGACTTCTACGTTACCTAAACGCAAGAAAGAATGATTGACAAAAGATTAAGCGACAGCCAGTTGGTTTCGCTATATCAAAACGGTAACGAAGAGGCGTTCGAAGTGCTACTTCTCAGACACAAATCGCGGATTTATACGGCTATTTACTTGATTGTAAAGGACCGTTACCAGGCAGAAGATCTGCTTCAGGAGACCTTTATTAAGGCCATCAACACCATTAAAGGCGGTAGGTACAACGAAGAAGGTAAATTTCTACCTTGGGTGAGCAGGATTGCACACAATCTGGCGATTGACCACTTCCGTAGAAGAAAACGTTATCCCGAAATTGTACTAGAAGACGGTAGCAAGGTTTTTAATTCAATGGAGTTTGCTGAAGACTCTTTTGAAGACGCCCAAATCTTCCGCGATGCCAAATCGAAACTAAGAGACCTGATCAAGGAATTACCCAATGAACAAAAGCATGTGCTTATTATGAGGCACTACCTTGATATGAGTTTTCAGGAAATAGCCGACCGCACAGGGGTGAGTATTAATACCGCCCTGGGGAGAATGCGCTATGCCTTGATCAACTTGAGAAAGAAAATGATCCAAACAAACCAAGCCTATGATAAAAACATTTACCCAAAACGATCTGATCAGGTTTATTTACCACGAGACCACGGAGGCCGAGGAGAGGGAACTGAATAAAGCATTGATCTGCGACTCTGAACTGCAAGGACAGTACAAAGAGTTGGTGGCTACAAAAAGCCAGCTGGACAAGTCACAACTTGAGCCCTCTGCCGTTGCTGTGCAGAACATCTTAAGTTATGCCCGTCATTTGCAGGAGAAGCATTAAAAATTCAATTCAAACAACTTTGATCAAAGGTCTTTCCA
>JANOQK010000356.1:0-11440 GCA_031414855.1 Bacteroidia bacterium
TTTTCCTTGAGATAAGTGGTGGCAATGCACCCGCTTAGCAACAAGGGAAGTAGAAGGAAGGATACTACTACTCTAAAGTAAGAAGATTTAAAAGACACGGTATCGGCCTCACATTTAGGAGGACAATATACACGTAAATAAAAAGGAAGTTGGTCTGCTTTACGATCCAAGTCCCCGCACTCCTTGCCTACCGGACAGGCAGACTTTTGGAGAGGGGACAGGGGTGAGGTATATTTATATTTCCTCTCAAAAGAACCCAACATGATCTCAAAGGCAAAAACCAAGTTCATCAAATCCCTGCAAGTAAAGAAATACAGGGTTGAGGAGCAATGCTTTGTGGTAGAAGGTGCCAAAAGTGTTTCGGAGTTGCTGAAGTCAGATTTTGAGACGCTAACCCTTTTGGGTAATTCGAATTTCTTTCTGGCGCACGAGAAGAAAATAGATAAAAGTATAGAGACAATTGAGGTAACTGAAAAGGAGTTGTCAGAGCTGGGATCGTTCCAATCGAATGAAACGGTAATTGCTGTTGCCCGGATGAAGAAAAATGTAGCTGTCGCTTTTCATCAAAATGAGTATGGAATTGTACTGGATGATATCCGCGACCCTGGAAATCTGGGCACGATCATCAGAATAGCTGATTGGTATGGTGTTAAAAATATTGTAGCCTCTGAGCAAACAGCCGACTTCTATAATTCAAAAGTGATTAGTGCGTCCATGGGTTCATTTTGCCGCGTAAACGTATTCTATACATCCATAGCTTCCTATTTAGACGATGCGAAGACAACAGTGTACGGTACTTTCTTAAATGGCGATAACGTACACCACACAACTTTCGAGAAGGGTGGCCTCATTGTAATTGGAAATGAAGCCCATGGTATATCAGTTGAGGTGGAGCGCTTTGTCGATCATCGGATTTCAATACCCCGATTTGGGCAGGCCGAATCTCTTAATGCCGGTGTCGCTACTGCGATTGTCCTGGATAATTTGCGTAGGTCATAAAAAGGAATTGCTTTGTTGGGAGGCATCTTCTGCCATTTTTTTAGCATTCTCTTTGCCGAGATACCGGTCAATCATATAGTGACCTCCGTAAATAAGTGGTGTGAGTAGAATGGCTACAACAAACTTGTAGAGGTAATTGGTAAGGCCAATGGCCACAATCTGATCGTTGGAAAATATCCCGTAAAAGGCGATGAATAAAACCACAAAGCTATCCACTAACTGAGAGACAAGCGTAGAACCAGTAGCGCGGAGCCATAACATTTTCGGTCCACTTATTTTTCGGAGCTGTTGAAAGACAAAGACATCTATTAATTGCCCCAATAGAAAAGCAGCAAGTGATCCAATGATAATGCGCTGACCTTGTCCGAAAATTTTGTTGAAGGCAAACTCCATATTGAAGTGGTTCCCTTCGGCATCTTTGTTATTAGCCTCCAGCCACCATTGTGCTGGTGGTAATTCCATGGTAAGAAAAATGACGATAAAAGCATACGCAATTAAAGCTGCCGTCAGATAACTGATTCGTTTAACGCCAGGCTTTCCAAAATATTCATTGATCAAATCGGATGTGATAAAGACGACTGGCCATATCACGGCACCAGCGGTCAGGTTAAAATCCATAGTAAACCCCAGGATGTTGAGATGGGCGGGATCAAGGCCGATGGTATTTTCACCTGAGAATATTTTTACGCCAATCATTTCGGCAACCAGGGCATTGGTTAGGAAAATTCCACAGAGGATGATGAAGAGCCGGTTTTTCTTCTGATCAAGAGTAGGAGCGTTCATTATTCAAGGTCAATCGTTTCGCCTTCAATTGCAAGAGCTGTTTCAGGAAAAATAGAACGTGCTTCCTCCAGCACAGGTGGTAGCTCTTTATAGCGAGCGGAGAAGTGCCCTATTACTAATTTTTTAACTTCGGCTTGTTTAGCTTGTGTGGCAGCCTGCATAGCTGTGCTGTGTTTGGTTTCTTGTGCTTTATCCTTTTCGTCTTCCATGAAAGTAGCTTCATGATATAAAAGGTCTACACCTCGAATTTGTTCAGTTATTTTTTCAGTATAAGCCGTGTCTGAGCAATAGGCGTAAGAAAAGGAAGGATGGGGTGGGAGCGTGTAATCTTCGTTTTTGTACAAAAGTTTTCCGTGTTCATCAAATACATCGTTGCCTGACTTCAGCATGACAATGTGCTGTAATAAGATGTCGGCAGGTAGTTTGCCTTTGTCAATCCTGTGTGGTTTTGTTTTTTCGCGAAACAAAAATCCGCAACATGGTATTTTATGAATAAGTGGTATCGTTTCAACAGTCAATGCATCATCTTCGAAAATGAGGGTGGAATTTTCGGGTTCAGTGCAATGAAACAGGATGTTATAGCGTAGAGCTGATTTGGAATATTTTAACTGTAGGGTAATAATTTCATCCAGCCCTTTGGGAGCGTAGATGTGCAAGTCAGCTTCCCGCCTCAACAAGTGCATGGTAAATAGTAGCCCGACTAATCCCAGGTAATGATCGCCATGAAGGTGGCTGATAAAAATGTGATTGATCCGATGATAGGGAATCTGGTAACGCATGAGTTGCATCTGCGTGCCCTCACCGCAATCAATCAGAAGGTGTCGGTTTTGAATGTTAAGGTATTGAGAGGAAGGAAATCTTCCGTAGGCAGGAAGTGCCCCGCTGGAGCCGAGAATGGTGACTGTGAATGACAATTGATAAAATGGTAATCGGTTAGTGGTGATCGGTAATCAGGCAATCATCAACCGATGACTGAATACCGATTACCTGATTACCGGTTATTCACCGTCTTTCATGTCCTTTTCAATCTCGTGCATAAACACGGCATCGATAGCCTCCTCAATGGTCGGGAGAATGTTGAGTACACTATCCAACTGAGATATCTTAATCAGTTTCATCGTGTGATCGGAGAGGGCTGCCAGTATGAAAATACCACCATCCTCTTGTAAAATGCGGTTTCCAACTAAAAGCGCGCTAAGGCCGGATGAATCGGTATACTTTACTTCGGAAAGGTCGAGGATGATGTTTCGCACACCTTCTGCATGAAGGGTAATCATTTCAGATTTCAGATTGGGAGCAATGCTCGAATCCATTTTCTCTTCGTGCAGGCTAAGCAGACTGTATTTCTCCTGCTTGTCAATAGTATACTTCATGAATGGTAATTTTCGTTGCCTAAAAGTACTTTAATTTATGGAATTATAGTGTACCCTATGTCCTAAAAAGGATTGCTCGGAGATGACTAAAAAGTTATTCTGTCATCACGGCCTTGTGCCGTGATCCCCGCGATCAGGGAACTGAACAGGGTAGCCTAACAAGTCAGGCATGACAGCGCTATTTTAATTGACTTTTAGTCATCCCCGCTTGGATGGGTGTTTGCTATCCATTCAGCATAGTTGTAACGATGCTCTGTTCAATTCGTTCCATGAGGTTGTCATAATTTATGGGAACTAGGCTTTCACCCATCATTTGGGTGTACAACTCCTTGTAACGATCCGAAATAGAGGTAACAATGGCATCGGTCATCTCAGGAACGCTCTGACCATCTTTTCCCTGAAACCCATTTTCGATCAGCCATTGCCGAACAAATTCTTTTGATAACTGCTTTTGAGGTTCATTTGCCTTTTGGCGATCGCTGTAACCTTGCTGATAGAAATATCGGGAGGAGTCAGGCGTGTGCACTTCATCAATAAGATAGATCGTTCCCTTATGCTTGCCGAATTCGTATTTGGTGTCTACCAGGATAAGCCCGCGTTTGGCTGCCAACTCCGTTCCTTTGTTGTAAAGTTTTAACGTGTAGTCTTCCAGGATCTTATAGTCTTCCTCGGTCACCAATCCGCTCTTCAGAATTTCCTCTCTTGAAATGTCTTCATCATGGCCCACTTTTGCTTTGGTGGTAGGGGTGATGATAGGAGCTGGAAGCTTGTCATTTTCTTTTAATCCTTCCGGTAAAGAAACACCACAGAGAATTCTTTTGCCGGCTTTGTATTCTCGGGCAGCATGTCCGGCCAAATATCCACGAACTACCATCTCAACCGGAAAAGGTTCGCATTGAAAGCCAACCGTTACGTTCGGATCGGGAGTATTCAAAACCCAATTAGGAACAATGTCTTTAGTAGCCTGAAGATTGAAAGCTGCTATTTGGTTAAGCACTCTTCCCTTGTCGGGGATGGCGCGCGGCAACACAACATCGAACGCGGAAATGCGATCAGACGCAACCATCGCCATCTTATCTCCGAAATAATAAACGTCTCTTACTTTGCCTTTATAAAAGCCGGTCTGGCCTTTGAAGTTGAAATGAGTTTCCTTGATGGCTTGCATATGCTGCTAATAGATTGAAATTATTTTTGCTTGTTAAATAATCGGATGTAACGTTTTTCGTCATGGATCATCTCAAACTCCTTTTCTTTCGATAGGGCGTTAAGAACATCTCCTTTGCCTTTGAGTATTCCTTCAAAATGTTGGAAGGAAGGCCTCTCTATTTGCCATTTTGAAGTCGTGGTCGATTTCTTCATGTGTCGTAAAGCAGTGACCACAAACATACACCGTAATACTAAAAAAAACGAAAATTATAGGGGGAGGCTTTTACAGTCGAGAATTTCTTTTTTTTTTGCTTTGAAAGCTTTTTGATAAGCCAGATTATCCAATTGCCCCGACCTTCAGGTCGGGGAAAATAAGTGGAAAAGTATTTGGCTTTAGCCAAAATTATATTGGGCTAAAGCCCTTTGGATTTGTTTCTATTTGTTCCCCGCCTTTCACGACTTAATGTCAATGTCGGGGCTACTTTTCCTCCACCAAAATGCCTGCTTTAAACAGGTATGTTTTGATCACTTTACCCTGCTCGTCAAATTCCTTCCACTCCTTGTGCTTTCGGTTGGCCACATATTCACCTTGCTCTTTGATTTGGCCATTTGGGTAATAGCTGGTGTAGAGTCCATGCTGGCGGCTGCTTTTGTATTCGCATACAGAAAGTAATTGGCCGTCTTCATAGTAATTTTTGACAGGGCCCGTAATCAGATTTATTTGGTAGGGTTCTTCCAATGATTTGATTCCGGAAGGATAAAAAGAGGTGCGCATACCCTGAAGCTTTCCGTTTTCATAATTCTCTTTGAGTCGTTGTGTTTTACCGTCTTCAAAATAAAACGTCCAGGCACCATGCGGTTTTAACTTCCGGAAATTCTTTTCGTAAAGTTGGATACCGGTATCTGTAAATCCTTCTTCTTTGGTGTCAACTCCATTGAGCGCAACTTGTTCTCGTGTTTTGATTTTGCCGTTGGGGTGAAATTCCAGACTGGTTCCGGTTTTAGCTCCTTCTTTGTATTGATAGCGATGTTGTACCGTGCCATCGGCAAAGTAAGCGATGTTGTCACCATGCAATCGACCGCTCATGAAGGAGCCCTCTAACAGAAGATGACCCTCGCGATCGTAGTTCTTAAAGTTGCCCATCTTTTCTCCTTCTTTCATAGTAGAGACGGTCTCCAACTGTCCGTTTGCGTAATAGGTTTTATAAAAACCTGTGATCACGCCCTCTTTAAAATCAGCTTCTGTCTCGATTGAACCGGCTTCATAAAAAGTACGCGTAATGCCGTTGGGCTTTTTATTCTTATACATAATTTCCTTCCGCACTTTCCCGGAAGGATAGTACTCTCGGACAAGACCATCGGGTTTTCCTTTTACAAAGTGTGATTCAATTTTGGTGGTGCCGCTTTCATAAAACGACTTGACGGAGTCTACCAATAGATTGTTTTGATAAAGAGCGCGTTGTATGGGTTTGCCCTCATCGTTGTAGACTTCTACCGGCCCATGCCGCAAACCATTGACGTACGTAATTTTTCGTGACAATAGTCCGTTTTCATGGTACTCGAGGAAAGTCCCCGAGCGTTTTCCTTCCAGGTAGTCCCCCTCCATCTCTGGTTTACCATTGGGATAGAAGCGCTTGTATTTTCCTTCCAGAGTTTCATTGTCACTGGTCGAAACAAAATAGTCTTCCTGAACTTGTTTGCGCTGCGGATCATAATAGGTCTTTACTTCCTTCTGCGCAAAGCAGGTGGAGGCAATAATGAACAGAAGGGAAGTAATCCGAAGCATCGTAGGGTTATTCAAAACCAATTTATAAAACGCTTGTTGTATAAGGATGTTGTGTCGCCTTATTCATTGGCGCATTTTTTAATTCGGTCTATGGTGATGTAGAATGGGCTATCTTTCAAAGATCGCTACCTGCAACTGGAAACCTGCAACCGGAAACCTGCAACCGGTAACTAGTTTATAGCCGCTCAATTACAATAGCCGATGCTCCACCGCCACCATTGCAAATACCAGCTACACCAATGGCTGAATTATTTTGCCTTAAAACATTAGCCAAGGTAATGGTGATCCTCGCTCCTGAAGCACCAAGCGGATGACCCAATGCAACTGCGCCACCATTCACATTTACTTTTTCAGGATCAAGTCCCAGCTTCATGTTATTAGCAATGGCAACTGCCGAAAAAGCCTCGTTGATTTCGTAATATCCAACATCTTTCTTATCGACACCTGCCATCTTCAATGCTTTTGGAATGGCGATGGATGGAGTGGTAGTAAACCACATCGGATCTTGAGCCGCATCTGCAAAGCCAAGTATTTTTGCAATGGGAGTGAGGCCCAATTCTTTAGCCTTTTCCTTACTTATTAAAATGACTGCAGCTGCGCCATCGTTAATGGTGGACGAGTTGGCCGCAGTAGCTGTACCTTCTTTTGTGAACACCGGTTTTAATCCTGGTATCTTATCGAAGTTCACATTCTTGTATTCTTCATCTTCGGTAAAAAGCGTGATGTCTCCTTTTTTGCCTGCGATCTCTACGGGTATTATCTCATCTTTAAATTTGCCGGCTGCCCAGGAGGCGGCAGAACGTTTATACGAGTTGATTGCATAGGTATCCTGATCCTGCCGACTGATGTTCATTTCTTTAGCGGTATTATCCGCGCAGACGCCCATCGCACAATGGTTGTAAACATCGGTGAGGCCATCGTAAGTAAGACCATCTACCAGCTCTCCGTTTCCATATTTATAACCATAGCGTGCTTTCAAAAGATAATACGGAATATTGGACATACTTTCCATTCCACCGGCCACCACAACATCATTGTGACCCAACATGATAGATTGTGCGCCAAGCATAATCGCCTTCATGCCCGAAGCACAAACTTTATTCACAAGAGTGCAGGGAATATCATAACCGAGTCCGGCACCAACAGCCACCTGGGTAGCGGGAGCCTGTCCCAACCCGGAAGAAATAACATTGCCAAAAAATACTTCCTGAATGTGTTTAGGATCCAACCCAACTTTCGCGATTGCTCCTTTTACCGCAACCGAACCTAGTTTGGTAGCACTTACGCTTGCCAGACTACCCCCAAAACTTCCAATCGGTGTTCTTACTGCCGATACGATATATACTTCTTTCATTTTTCTAAATTCTAAATTCTAAATTCTAAATTCTAAATTCTAAATTCTAAATTCTAAATTCTAAATTCTAAATTCTAAATTCTTTACTACCAGTCCGGTTTCCCTTTATCCTTAGGCTTCGTTGCCTTGCGTTTATTTTGCTGCAGGTATTGAACCTCCTGATTTTTCATAGCCTCCAAAATCATTTGAGCTTTCTCTTCACTCATCTGCATATCCTTGAGCTTTTCTGAAACAGAAGGAGGGGTGTCTTTCTTGTCTTTATTTTTGTCGTCTTTCTGTTCCTGTTCTTTTTGCTCCTGTTCCTTCTTTTCCTTTTCCTGTTGTTCTTTGCTTTGCTTGTCCTTTTGGTCCTTCTGCTGTTGATCTTTCTTCTCCTTCTCTTCCTGCTCTTTGTCCTGCTTATCTTTTTGATCTTTCTTGTCGTCCTTCTTGTCTTTGTTTTGCGGATCTTTCTTCTCGTCTTCTTTCTTCTGGTCCTCTTTCTTCTGCTCTTTATCGTTTTGCTGATCCTGCTTCTTCTGTTCTTCTATTTTCTTTTTGACGATTTCATAATTAAAACGAGCGTCTTCATTGGTTGGGTCTGCCTTTAGTGCTTGCTTGAAATGATTTAATGCCTCCTCCGATTTACCCTGCCGATTGGCGGATACCCCTAATTGCTGATTGGCTAAAGATTTTATTTTTGAATTTGTGCTTTGCGTGAGAGGCAGGTAGGCGTTTGCAATGTTAGTGGTGTCCTGTAATTCGAAATAAGAATTAGCGAGATTAAGCAGAACTTCGTCTTCTTTAACCCCAAGGGAATCTACCAGGTACTTGTATTTCTGGATGGCGGTTTCATAATCTCCTCCGAGATAGGCTTTCTTGGCCTCTGATTTTAAAGAATTGATTTTACCAATCTTATCCAGATCGGTTAGAAGTAATGCCATTATCAATATCCCGAGTACAACCTTCATATGCTCACAGTCTTCACGTTGATTAGAACATCCAAAGATAATAGGATAAGGGCTGCTAACAGAAAATAGAAGTAGCGATTGGCCGAAACATCAACAAACCGAGCGTCCCGCAACTCACCTTCGATATGACTGATGGTATTGATCATGCGCGACACATCATTTTTGGATTCATTGATTTCAAAATATTGACCTCCGGTCTTGCTGGCAAGAGAACGAAGGGAAACAGAGTTTAGTTTGGAGACCACCGTATTTCCCTGACGGTCTGTTTTATACGTTTTACCTGCATAAATCTGACTCCCTTTTTCGGTCCCAACGCCTAATGTAAATAGCTTAATGTCTTTATCCTCAATCTCTTTCGCAATCTCAGTTGTTTCTTCACCAAAGTCCTCGCCATCGCTAATAAGGATAATCACTTTTGATTTTTGTTGGGTGCTTGGCCCATCCTGATCACTGACCTTGCTCAACGCCATTTTCAAGGGTGGGCCAAAGTCTGTTCCTGAAGCGGGCACCAAACCGCTATTCATAGTTTCAATGAAAAGGTTAAGAGCGTTTTGATCAAAAGTAAGAGGGCATTGCATAAATGCTTCCGAAGAGAAGATGATAATACCAATCCGGTCAGAGTTAAAAGCCTCTACCACTTTTTTCATTTCAAACTTGACCTTTTCAAGACGGGTAGGTTGCACATCGAAAGCATCCATCGACTTGGAAAGGTCAACGCAAATCATGATGTCTTTGCCTACCGATTTTATTTCACGTTTTGAGTCACCATAGGAAGGACCCAAAAAGGCGATAATCAACAAGGCGAAGATGATGGTTCTTAGAAAGAGCTTGATAAATATATTTTGAAAAGGCGTTTTTAGTGAACGGCCAATGCGGACAATCTTGGTGATATAGATTGCATAAAAAACCACAAAAATAAGGACGAAAATTATCTCTGTCCAGCCAAATTCACGAAACCACGCCACGTCAGGTCTGTTTTAATGTGCAAGTAACAATTTGTAACGACCTTCTGCAACAGAAAATCTCTTATATCCCAATGCCCAAGTCCTAATGCCCAATTCCATTTATGAATCTATTTCTATCTTGTAGCACAACTTGGTGAAGATGATTGCACTTGGTATTGATCTTGGCGGGACAAATGTAAAAGGGGTGGTGATTACCGATGCTGGCGAAATTCTTGCCCAGCAAACCAATCCCATTAAAAATTATGATTGGAAGAAAGCGGTTTCGGAATTGTTTCAAACAATTAGTTCAAAACTAGCTGACCAAAAATGTATAGTAGGATTAGCAGCCCCTGGGTTGCCCGATGAAACTAACAGGCAAATCAATTTTATGCCGGGCCGTTTGGAAGGTTTGGAGCGTTTTGACTGGAGTGAATTCTTGAAACGTGATGTTCACGTGTTGAACGATGCACATGCGGCCTTGCTTGCGGAAGTGGAATTCGGGGTTGCGAAAGGTAAAAAGCATGTGGTGATCCTTACCTTGGGAACGGGAGTGGGCGGTGCCATCTTAATTAATGGTCAATTGTATCAGGGAATAAACCAACGAGCTGGAAGCATAGGTGATATATCTCTCGATGCTGAAAGTTCAGACATAGGACCGTTGCAGGTTCCCGGTACATTAGAAAATGCCATTGGAAATGAGTCCGTAGCCAAACGAAGTGATAATAAGTTTCTGACCACAAGTGATTTGGTGAATACCTACCTTACTGGCGACCCGTTTGCAATGGAAGTCTGGTTGTTATCAGTAAAGAAATTAGCAGTTGCGCTGAGTTCAATCATAAATATTTTGGCCCCTGAGATGATTGTGATAGGAGGAGGGATTGCTCAAGCGAATGAAGCTTTGTTTGAACCGCTGGCCAAATACCTGGAGCGTTACGAATGGCGCCCAGATGGAAAGGCAACCCCCATTGTGAAAGCCCACTTCAATGAATATGCCGGTGCGATCGGTGCTGCCTGTTTTGCTTCCAAGAAAAGTAAATAGGAATTCTAATGATCAACTTATTACCCAAGCTTTTAACTTTCATCTTTCATCTTTTAAGTTCTTTCGCTGCTGCTTCATCCATCATGACATTTCCCCCTAGTCAAGCATCGTCTCCGCTTCGGGACGATGCGTTCTAGTTTCGTTCATCTTAGTCAAGCATCGTCTCCGCTTCGGGACGATGCTTTCTAGAAGCTTCATCCATCATGATATATCCCTGATCAATTAGCTGGACAATTGTTACTGGAATTTGCTCAGTAGGTTGTTCACTATATGCTTTGGCCATAATCGCTGCTTTCTTTTCTCCGTTGGCCATAACAATAGGGAGCCTGGCTTCTTGTAGATGCTTTAGACCCAGTGTCATTCCTTTGATGAGTTTCGTATGTTTAGAGAAGTATTTCTGACCAACGATTTTAGTCTCTTCTGCCAAATCACCAATATGAGCATATGAATTAAAAGAGGTCCCAGGTTCATTCATTCCGATATGCCCGTTTGTACCAACACCCACAAGCATGACATCAAGGCCGCCATTGCCTGCAATTAAAGTATTAATGCGATCGCATTCTTTTTGAAGATCCGTTGCTTGTACATCGAAGAATTCTCTTTGGTGAACAGGAATGGAAAGCGGCTCAAAAAAATCTCTTTTGAGCATGGATAAACAGGAGCCAGAATCAGTGGGATCAATACCAATCCACTCGTCAAGACTAAGGAAAGTGCATTGGCTGATATCCAGCTTTCCGGACTGAACATCTTTAATCAGATATTGAAAAACCCCTACCGGGGTGTGCCCCGATGCAATACAAACCAGTGCCTTAGGTTTTTGTGAAATATAGTCTTTGATCAGATCAGCAGTCGCTCTGGAGAGTGTTTCGAAATCTGGGAAGATTTTAGTTGTCATATTAACAAGATTACGGATAAAGTGGAAAAGCTTTGTCCTGAATAGACCGTACTAAAAATTAACCCTAAAAATTAAATTGGGGGTGCGACCTAAAGAAGATTGCTGGCCTGATTCCAATTGGTTATTTTCAGAGATGCTAAAATATCGGTTGATAACATTTTGTCTATTCAG
>JANOQK010000357.1:0-3438 GCA_031414855.1 Bacteroidia bacterium
CTTAATTCTATTTCAAAGTTTAAGGTGAGAGTACTTCCAACCTTATTGGAATATGAAAAACGAACAGGAAAATTACCTGAGCGATTACTTCAGTCGTTAGCTGCCCTACTAGTATTCTACAAAGGAAACTGGAAAGGTGAAGTAATTCCGTTAAATGATTCACCTGAAGTCTTGGTTTTTTTTAAAGAGACCTGGCAAGCAAATTCACCTGAAAATGTTGTTCAGAAAGTACTGTCCAATATTTCTTTTTGGGATTGCAACCTGACAAAAATAAAGGGGCTACAAGAGTTTGTTACGGAAAAAGTTAAAGAGCTGGTCTCTCCAGTTTAACCTATTCAATTAACGCAAGCTCCTTTTCTATATCAGCTAAATATATTTTATCCATCGGATGAGTATATGGATCAAATCGCTTATATCCTTTTAAATAATAGGTCTTTGCCTTTCCAAAGGCTTCCCGAGATTGCATTTTTAATTTCTGATTTTTATAGATTAGCCCGAGGTAATAATAGGGTTCAGCCAAGTAATCGTTGTACGATATAGACTTATTTAAACAATCTATTGCCCCGTTCACATCACCAGTTTCCATTTTTAAGACTCCCAGATGAAGATAATCGTAAATCATTGGGGAATATCCCTTGCGTGCCAGTTGCTCTTCAATTATTTCGATTGCTTTACTTTTCTGATCAATAGCTTTATAACACAATGCCTTGGCTATATTCAAATGATAATCACCATTTTGTGAGTATCCAATGTCAAATTCATTCAGAGTCGACAATCTTTCGAGGTCTTCGATGGCACCTTTGTAATCTCTTAAGAACTGAAACCTACACCAACCTCGATAACCCAGGCGGCCAGCAGGATTTAGTTCTACTGCTTTATCAATCAGTATTTTCCATGTAACAAAGTCACCTCTCTTTAGATACGGAACTGATTTCTCTAAATAGGCATAATCAAAAGTTGGGCACATTTCAATGGCTTTATCATATTGCAATTGAGATGCCTTTGTTCCCTGTCCCAGCTCGCCTTCTGTTGCCGTCAAACAAGCCTCATAGCAAGGCTGATTGTTATTCATCTTATACACATTACAATTAGGCTGGGCATAGGTTTGAAACGCTGAGATAATAATCAGAATAATACATACACCCTTCATGGCATGATTTCAATTAGAAGTCCATTTTCAATTTTAAAAGTCAAGTACTGATAATAATCGTAAGCTTTTCCGTCATACTCTCCAATAATCCAGCCATCCAATTTCCTGGTGAGACTCATGAGTTGGTTTGTCACAGTATCACTAAATTTTTTCCCGAGGTATTCGTTGTCCATCCCATGAACCCGGAACCGCCCTGTCTTTCCCTCGCAGTTGACTATGAATCGAATGGTCAAAAAACCAGATTCATTCCTTTGTTCATTTAACTTTAGCGCAGCCATGAAATGTTCGTTGATCTTTATTTTTTCACCTATGTATTGAAGACCCTTTCCAAAGTTATAGTACTGGAACACTCTAGTTTCATCACACAATTTAAAATTTGGATCATCTAGCTTTGAGTCCAAATAAATATCACCAACTTGTAATGGATAGATGCTGGTTTTCTCTTGAGTTTGACCACATGAGCAAAGTGCTGTTACGTAAATCGAAATAAGAAAAAGCCGTTTCATTTAATTCAGTTTTTATCTTGTTTTCTGAAGCTGCTAATTTGATTTTAAAATACTTGAACTCACCAATCTATATACCTTACCATCTGGTTTGGTAGTTATGTAAAGTTCACCATCGATATCTCTGCCAAAACGTTCATCTACTTTCTTCGCGCCAGAAAGTTCTGACAGGGTTTTTATCGACCCCTTCAGAGAAACTCTCCATTCTTTAATGGGTGCCTGCCTACCCACCTTTAAATCTTTCATTTCCACATAGAACAATCTACCCTTTACGATATCACTAAAAACAAACTTACCAACAAGTTGTGGTAATGCCTTTCCATTGTATTCAAAACCTCCTGCAATTGCATTCCCCTCATCGTGATCGTATTGAGCTACCGGATACGTGATGTTATTTTTCGCATCATCTGCCGGAAGTGGATAAATGTTGCGCATGTTTTGTGAAGGATCAATCACAAAAGTACCTTCCCTTATTGGCCAACCACTGTCGCTTCCTGGACTGATAATATATAAAGATTCAACATTGTGATGACCTACATTCGAAACTAATAGTTGGCCCGCTTTGCTCCATGTAATACGATGTGGATTTCTAAAACCCATCGCATAAATCTCTTTAACGGTTTTATCTTTTCCGTTAATTACAAAAGGATTATTCTTCGGAATTCCATAGTGGCCATTTGTACTATTGTTGCCGGTGGGATCTATCCGAATAACGGTACCCCATATTTTTTCTATGCTATGGCAAAGAAATGGATAACCCGACTCAGCACTACCCCCGTCACCGATACCAACGTAAAGCAATCCATAATCTTCGCTACCCTTTTTTGCAAGAGGGTTGAATACAATCTCTTGCATTCCATGTATGGGCGTTACCATATTTACACGCAAAAGTTCACGACTTTCTCCTGAAAAAGAGAATGCTCCAGGTTGGTTTGTTTTCCATTCGGAGAGCACCCACTGCAAAGTCACTTTGATCGAATCGGCATAATCAAAATCGGCCTTTGCAGAACCAGGAGCTTCAGTGTGTGAGGTGTAAAGCAGTCCATTTGTGGCAAACTCTGGATGAAAAGCAAAGCTGCCAAAACCGGTAGCAAGTCCAGGCTTATGAATAAACTTGGGCTTCAACTGCGACATATCCATGTACACTTCAGGCTTGCTGCCATTTAAGTAATACAACTTCCCGCGAAGATCCATCACAAATAGTTTATTTGTATTGGGCTGAAAATCCAACTTTGCTATTCGGGTCAATTGTTGCTCATCACTAGACGGAGGAATTTGTGTAAGCAATTCAAGATTAACCACAATGTCAGACATTGGGATTGACTCGGGTATTGGATCTTTCAATGCTTTAGGATCTATAAATTCCTTTCGGTGGTCTGGTGCCTTCTGGGTATGAATGAAGGCAACAAGTTCACTTATTTGCGTGTCCGTATATTGAGTAAACGAAGGCATTACAGTTTTGAACTTTGAAAATAAACCTTTTGCCCGCACATCATTCGATTCAATGATTGTCTTTGGATCCTTTATAAACTCTTTTAACCAGTCTACTGAAACAACTTTTGTTATTCCACCTAAATGGGGACCAATGCCATCGGTTTTGAAGTTATGACAGGTACTACAATTTTGCGTAAACAATAACTGACCATTAGCGATGGATGTAGAGTCAGTAAGGATTGAACTTCTGTCAATAGACGTATTGGTGGTACAAGAATTGAGATACACCAGAAACAAAATACAAGTTAGAATTACTATCTTCTTCATGATAAATACTTTACTCATTAATTT
>JANOQK010000358.1:0-1697 GCA_031414855.1 Bacteroidia bacterium
CGGCAGCATTAAAATCTTCAACTGCTTTCTTTGCATTATCAAGGTTGAAAGCACCTTTAGTATGTGGAATCCATGCCGTCATAACGAAGGAGGAACCTAATATTTTAGCGGTAGCGGCAACTGCTGCAGGATCTTTAACAAGTTGTTCATATCCGGCTCCGGTAGAGGGAATACTTAAACCCCTTTCATCACATAGTTTTCTATACTCTTCAGGAGTTGCTTTGCCTCCGGTTCCCTCAACCTCAGTGAACCCCATGGCCTTGATAGAATCAAGTGTTGCGGCTACCCCATTCGGGAAACTTTTTCTGAAGGTGTAAGCTTGAACACCGAAAGCCGCAGTGTATAAAGCTTCTTTCTTTTGAGAAAAAACCTCATGTTCAGTCAGAAGGGCAGCGATAATCAGCAGTAATACAATAATTTTTTTCATACGTATTTGAGTTTTGGTAATAAATCAGTGGAAGAAGAAATTCCTTTCAAGGTTTAACAACTTGCCAACACCTAAGATATTAAGCGGAAGGCAGAATTGAAAGATAAATAGTAAGAAAGGCAGAATACAGGTTTCAATTCTCGACTTTATAATAGATCTTATAAAACTTCCGTCCATCCTTCTCAACTCCGTGCTCAATTAATTGTTTGTCTCCATGGATATAAATGTGAAAATTCTTATCCAATTTAAGAACGCTTTTAAATACCCGGGCTTGTTTTTTTACGGCTTGTTCAGAGATGCCAAACCGCTCGTTCAGATCGATGCCATGTTCTTGCCGATAGGCATTATCGTAGGCATGAAACGATTTGATGAGCCCCTTGTCTTGCAAAACTTCTTTTTCGAAGTTTGATTTGTCGAATGATTCATGTTTTTTAAAATAGTCCACCGACCGATTTAATAAATCTATCTGATCCGGTTTGGTCATATCGAACTCATCCACCATTTGTTCGGTAACAAATTTTTTGGTGATGCTGAGAAATTGATTGGTTTGCAGAAATTCATTCTTTACTGGCGATAGTCCTAGAAAACTCTCCTTCCAATATTGTGCTTCTTCGCCCCGGCTTTGACTATCGATCATTAAAACTCGAAAGCCTTCCTTATGTCGGGTATTAAAAATCAGGCAACCTTTATCTAGTTTGTTAAGATCAAGACCTTCTTTCAAGGAGATCGAAAAACTTGATTTCTCCTGATTCACTTCAAAAAAATTAGTCTTTGTTTCTGTTTTAAAAATGCCAAAAGCATCGACCGTTTCGTTTTCAAAGATGCAATTTTCAAAGCTGCACAGGTATAACTCACCTCCTTTGATTTTAGGGTGGCCGGAGTTTTTATATAAATGCTGCGCCAGTTGCACGGAAGCCAAGTGAAAAGAATTTTCGCCAGAAAATATGCCAACAGCTACATTATAAACCTCATTGTACTGTAATGAGGACGGGTGTGAAAATTGATGTGTATCAAAGACTGATAGAAAACGATTTAGAAAATAGTCTTTGATCTTTAATTTTAATTCCTCTTCCAGGACCATTGGTTTCTTTGAAAGAATCAAACCCTGATCGGATGACTTGTTGCCGACAAAGTGAATCGATATTGATTTTAAATTTGCGTTTGAGAAATTCATGCAAGTGTATTGGTTTGTCTATTTTAGTTCCCTAAGACTTTTTCGAAGGTACTTTTTGCAAATTGGACAAGCTTGCCAGTCGTGCCCTCTTGCTGG
>JANOQK010000359.1:0-3748 GCA_031414855.1 Bacteroidia bacterium
AGCCTTCGTTCGCAATAATAAGAAATGAGGCAAAACATGGAGGAGTTGACTGCCACACAAGAAGAAATGAGCAGGAAGGAAGCAGAGTATGTTCAACAAATAAGAGATTTGGAAGAGAATCTTTCAAAACAAGCGCCAGGAGATGATTGGGCAGAGGTACAAAACTTGGAAAAAACCCTGCGTATAAATCTTGAAGCTCTAAGGATTACTCAGGAACAAGCCAGAAACTAGTGTTAAGTTAACCGTGAATAGATAATAGTTAATAGTTAGATCATATTGATAGTCAGTGAGTTTAGTAAAATTATACAGTCATTTCATTGTTAACTTAACACTAGTCTAAACATCATTTTTCTTGATTTCTTAATCAAACAAAATACCTTGTTGAAACATCTAATAATATATTGAATCAAGAGGCCTTTTATAATCGAATAAGATCGCATACGTTTGAATTTTAAGAGATACGTCTACTACATTTCCGCAAAAAGAAAAATTACGATCAAACATTGCCTCTAACTATCAATTTAGATTAGCTTTGGTAGGTCTTTAACAGTTGGCTTTAAGATCCTGCCTTAACAAGCTATCAGATCTTCAAAGCTTTGTTCATTTTTAGATTTTAATTTAATTAATACCAATGAAAAAGGTATTGGTCATTGAGGATGATGCTCCGCTTTTTTGGCTGCTGGAACGAATTCTCAAAGAGAAGTACGAAGTATTTGTTATGACCAATGGCATGGAAGCCTGGTCATGGTTAACCGATGGAAATATCCCAGATCTCATCATTTCAGATTTAAAAATGCCCACTCTTGATGGCATGGAGCTTTTAGAGAATCTTAGCAGCAGTGGACTATTCAAAAATATTCCTGTCATCATTTTATCCGGAAGTGAAGACGAAAGCAAGCGAAGGAAATGTCTTGATCTTGGTGCTTTCACATACCTGATGAAACCATTTGAACCACAATCGCTATTAGCGGAGGTAAAAAGGGCTTTGGAATTTAGTAAAGAAAAAATTCTAATTAAGTAACATGGAGGCTTTGTTACAATTCAAACAAACAGAAATTATTGACGACTCTCCAGTCGCAGTGAAGAAAGATGTGCAAGATCTATTCTTTACCAAGCATATCGTTAAGGTTGGTCGCACTATTGTGGACAATGAAAATGACTATTCACTTGATAATATTTTGTTCACAAACCTAAATATTGCCAATGCCATCATTGCCATAAAGTCACCCAGGAAAATAGATGGTATTTTGATTAATCCAGAACAAACAACAACGCAATTTAAGGCGCTCAAAGAGAAGGCAAAGGAAAAGGCAATTCCACTAATCCTTTACACCTCAACCTATGAATTGAATGCAAAAAAGCTAGCCTTATCCAAAGGGATGGATGACTATTTCTACGGAAATATTACAGAGGCCTCCCTGAAACGAATTAGTTTTATCCATAAGTTAAAAGTCTATAAAAACAAACGGGGTGATAAACCGTATCAAAATCCTAAAGTAGAGGACGCTGTAGCCAAGATTAAGCTATGGACGTTCAAGCGAGCCTTTGATGTAATTGTTTCCGGGACTGCGTTGATTCTCATATCACCATTACTGATTCTCATTGCATTGCTGGTAAAATTGGATTCTAAAGGCCCCATATTTTATATTTCAAAACGAGCCGGATCGGGTTATCGTATTTTTGATTTTTATAAATTCAGAACGATGCGAGTTGGGGCCGATTCAGATCTTTCTAAACTATCGCATCTTAATCAATATAGTGAACAAGTTGTAAAAACAGGAGTGGTCTTTTTTAAATTAAAGAATGACCCCCGTGTAACACGGCTGGGACAGTTTCTGCGAGATACCAGCATGGATGAATTACCTCAGTTTGTGAATGTCTTACTGGGGGATATGTCTTTAGTTGGGAATCGACCATTGCCGCTATATGAAGCAAAGCAACTTACCAAAGATCAAATTGCATGGCGGTTTTTAGCACCTGCAGGGATCACAGGATTGTGGCAGATTACCAAACGGGGAAAAGATAATATGTCTGAAGATGAAAGAATTCAACTGGATATGGAATACGCTATTAAAAATTCTTTTCTTTATGATATGAAAATACTTGTAGGTACCCTGCCAGCTCTCCTACAAAAACAACGGGTCTGAACACGCTCATTTGAATTATGTTATTTCTTGAGTTGTTTCTGCTGCTGTACTTTCTTTATGTTGTTTTGTACTCCGTCTGTTTTTCCTTGTCCGCGTTTCTCTTCCGGACGCCTAAGTTCCAAAAAACATCAAAGAGCTCACGTTTTTGCATATTAGTACCTTCGTACAAAGAAGATGCTGTTATACTTGATAGTGTAAAGCAAAATCTGAGTCAGGATTATCCGAAGGAAAATTTCGATATTATCGTAATTGCAGACTCCCTTCAACCTGCAACTCTCTCAGAATTGAAAGGACTTCCCATCAAAGTCATCGAAGTCAATTTCGAAAATAGCACGAAAGTAAAATCACTGCGGTTTGCGCTCAATCAGCTAAGCGCTTATGATTATGCAGTAATTCTTGATGCTGATAATGTTATGCAGTCCGATTTTTTGATAAAAATAGATAGTACCTTACAGAGGGGATACAAAGTAGTGCAAGGTCAGCGCGCTGCTAAAAACAAGGATGGTCATCTTGCCCGACTTGACGGCATAAGCGAAGCCATAAACAATACCATTTACCGTAAAGGTGCAACGGCCCTTCGCATGTCATCTGCTATTGTGGGATCAGCCATCGCATTCGAGTTCGATATCTTGAAGCATAAAATAATGAATATGGATTCGGTGGGTGGATTCGATCGCGAACTTGAACTGTTACTCCTGCGAGAAGGTATTAAAGTGTATTACTACGAGGAGGCTATCGTTTTGGATGAAAAAGTAACCAAGTCCAGCACTTTCCAAAACCAAAGGAAGCGTTGGATTTATAGTCAATACTTTTATTTAAGGAAGTATTTCTCGGAGGGAATGGTCGCTCTGATCAAAGGAAACTTTACATTCTTCAATAGCTCCATTTTACGCAACATTCAGCTACCACGCTTACTCAATATAGGGTTACTAACGATCATCACTGTTGGATTCTATTTCTTGAAAGATCAGTTAGTCTTTGGCTATGCTATATGGTTATGGCTCTTCGCACTAAATACAATTTCAATCTTTATGGCCATTCCAAAAGAATATTATACAAAGGAATTGTTTCTCTCCATAATGAGATTGCCGTTACTCTTCCTGAATATGTTACTTCTGATGTTCAAGCTAAAAGGAGCGAACAAAAAATTTATACACACTCCGCATGGAGTAACAAATATTAATCCAACTGAATCTCTTAAATAAATATCTGGATGCCGTCAAAGTACCCCCTCATCTCTCTGATATCAATAAATTATGACCACCTGGCAGATACAGTTGAATTTCTTGAATCTGCTGAAAAATTAACGTATCCGAATTTTGAGATCATTATTGTTGACAACAATTCTCCGAACGAAAAGCCAACAGACGAAACAAGAAAGCGATTTCCAAAAGTTCTATTTATTCAAAGTGATAAGAATCTTGGTTTTGCAGGTGGCAATAACTTGGGAATAAACGCTGCAAAAGGAGAATATTATTTCCTATTGAATAATGATACTATACTTTTTCATGACTTCCTGGATACGATTGTGGAATTTATGCAATCCCATCCGGACGCAGGAATGGCCTCTCCAAAGGTTCTGTATCCAGATGGCAAGACAC
>JANOQK010000360.1:0-4692 GCA_031414855.1 Bacteroidia bacterium
CTTAAGCAGACTTGAAAAACTTCCACGATCCTCAGCAAGGTCGAGCGCTTCATAGGAGGTGCCCATGATTTTCACTCCATACTTCTGAAGTTTTTCAGCGAGCTTCAATGCGGTCTGACCACCCAGCTGAACGATTACACCTACAGGTTTTTCGTGTTGAATGATGTCCCACAGATGTTCCCAAAAAACAGGCTCAAAGTATAATTTATCCGCGATATCAAAATCGGTGGAAACCGTTTCAGGATTGCAGTTGATCATGATGGCTTCGTAACCGCATTCTTTCGCAGCCAAGATTCCATGCACGCAGGAGTAATCAAATTCAATTCCCTGCCCAATTCGATTAGGGCCAGAACCCAAAACAATTACTTTCTTTTTTGTTGAAGGAATTGATTCATTTTCTGTATCAAAAGTGGAGTAGTAGTAAGCAGTCTTTGCTTCAAATTCTGCCGCGCACGTATCTACCATTTTATATACCCGATTGATACCCATTTCTCTGCGCTTCAAATGCACCTGGCTTTCTTTGCAGTCAATTAGGTGAGCAATTTGCCGATCGGCATAGCCTTTCTCTTTGGCCGTGCGCATCAATTCTTTTGGAATCGTATTGAGTTCGAACTTTCCAATTTCTTTTTCGAGTTCAACAAGCTCCCAGATTTGTTCCAGAAACCACTTATCAATTTTGGTAAGTTTCTGTATCGTTTTCATGGAGATGCCCAGCTTCATCGCATCATAAATATGGAAGAGCCTATTCCAACTTGGATGCTCAAGGCTATATAATAAATCGGCTTGCTTGGTCAATTCTTTTCCATCAGCGCCCAAACCATTTCTTCTGATCTCAAGTGATTGACACGCTTTTTGGAGGGCTTCCTGAAAGTTTCTTCCAATGCCCATCACCTCACCTACCGATTTCATTTGAAGTCCAAGTCTACGATCGGCACCTTGGAATTTATCAAAATTCCAGCGAGGGATTTTTACAATCACATAATCAAGTGCAGGCTCGAAGTACGCAGTTGTGGTTCCTGTGATTGAATTTTTAAGTTCATCAAGATTATAACCAATGGCCAGCTTAGCTGCTACTTTAGCAATTGGATAGCCGGTTGCTTTAGATGCCAATGCTGAAGAACGGGAAACTCGTGGGTTTACTTCAATTGCTATTATATAGTCTGTATCGGGATCAACCGAAAACTGAACATTGCAACCACCTGCAAATTTGCCAATGCCATTCATGATCTTGATGGCCATGTCGCGCATGTTTTGATACACCGTATCGGGCAAGGTCATGGCTGGAGCTACCGTGATGGAGTCTCCTGTATGAATGCCCATTGGGTCAAAGTTTTCAATGGAACAGATGATGATTACGTTCCCGATTCCATCGCGCAGCAACTCCAACTCATATTCTTTCCATCCTTTGATACTTTTCTCCACCAATACCTCGTGAATAGGTGAGGCATGAAGGCCACGGTTTAAGGCTTCGTCAAATTCATCGGCCTTTTCTACGAAGCCGCCACCTGTGCCACCTAATGTATAAGAAGGTCTGATAACCAATGGGAATCCAATTTCTTGCGCAATTTCTTTTCCTTGCAGAAAGGAAGTTGCTGTTGATCCTTGGCAAACACCCACGTTCAGTTCCAGCATTTTCAGGCGGAATTTTTCGCGGTCTTCCGTGGTCTCAATCGCCTTGATATCTACTCCAATTATTTTAACTCCATAATGTTCCCAGATGCCTGCTTTCTCGCAATCAATGCAAAGATTCAAAGCGGTTTGACCACCCATTGTGGGGAGCACTGCATCCACATGATGCTTTTCTAATATCTCTCTTATATACTTCTTCTCTAACGGCTTGAGATAAACGTGATCGGCAGTCACCTTATCGGTCATGATGGTAGCCGGATTGGAGTTGATCAGGATTACTTCAATTCCCTCTTCGCGCAGTGACCTGGAAGCTTGTGAGCCGGCATAATCGAATTCGCAGGCCTGGCCTATAATTATAGGACCACTTCCGATAATGAGTACTGAACGAATGCTGCGATCTCTTGGCATAGAAGGAATGGAATAGATAAATCGGACCTGCCTGCACGTAGCCGTTTCGGGCGCCTACGCTAAAGCTTCAGCGCCAGCGTGCAAAGGCAGGCAAAAATAATCAGTATTTCAGGATTAACGGGGTAAGTAGATATTTTTCTTCGCAAGAATTTTTGAGAACAAACGCTTTCGAGAGAATTAATTAATTTACTATACCTGAAAGCGATTGAAACAACCGGACAAATTGATAAGGATGGGAATCTTCATCTGTCTAAGCCTCTTTAACAAGAGAATAAGAAAGGCAGGGTAATTGTGTTGGTTCTCGAGTAGGTTTAAGAGTCAGAGCGACAAGCTATATGCATTTACTGAACACCCACCTTCTTTAAAATCCTCATATCCGAACATTTTAATTTTATTGTTGTGAATGGGGATGCAGAGTCTTAGTTCGTTGTCAAAGAAAACAAATATTGTTTGGCCAGTTTTCTTTACTAAAAGTTCTGTTTTTTCAGTCGTTGGCTTGAAAATGTCAGTTGATAAGACATTTTTATCGCGAGTATATTCATATTGTTTGAGATACAGACTTCTGGTGAATTCTAGGGTTTTGCTTTGCTGCTCAGAAGAAAATACCTCGTAGCTATTAGATGAAACAGCATACTCGTTAATAGTAATGAAAAAACTTCCTGTGTTTTTTGTTTGAAAATTGAAATTAATCACCCAGTCCTTTTCAATACCAAATATTAAAGAATCAAACAATAGCGAATTCAATTTCGCCTTAACAATCTGATTAGATGCAATGATTTTTGATTTCCTATTTAAGTCTGCGATTTTATTAACATCATACCAATTTGGTTTCGCTAATGTTTCTTTACTGAACAATTCATCAATGTAATAGGCTCTCCATACTGCATTTATTGAATTAATGTTACAGGTAAAGTCATCTTCCCTCATCCAACTTTTGCATTCGCCAAACTTTAGAACCTCGTTGTTGTGCCTTCTACCAAGCGTGCAGTGTGCTAGTTCATGAAAAACTAACATTTCTTTCTGTGGGATAGATAGGTGTCTCCACATTGTGGAGTCAATGGTTAAAATCTTTGGGGATGAATTAGGTTTGCAACTGCCCGCTTTGGACTCAACTTTTCCGAAACCAACTTGCAACGAATTTCGAGAAGTGTCAATTTTTAGACCTCTCTTAGACGCTTCGTTTACAAAAGAAGTGACGATCGCTCTTAGCTCTACGGTTGACTTAGTTGGCTCTTTTCTTCCTTCACAACTTAATCCCGTAAAAAATATCCAAAAGGAGAATATGATGTAATTTGTTCGGATAAGGCTATCGTTTAACAACAATCTTCCTGGTCAACACTCCGGCATCAGAAATGACTTTTACTACATACAATCCATTCGCCAAATCGCCTATGTAGATCTTTTGTGCTTCTCCATTTGATTGAAATTGAGAACTGATAACAGATTGCCCCTGCAGATTATGTATTGATATTGCTGCCTCTTCAAATTTCTTTGGCAATGCAATAAACAAGTAATTTGATGTGACAGGATTTGGATAAATCTGAATTGAACTTTCGTGATTATTTTCTAGTCCAGTAATAGGTCCCTGAATGCTTAGGTTGTCAATCGCCCAACCCCATCCATTGGTTGTTGCATTTGATAACAGTCTAAAACGTAAGAGGATAGCCTCACCGGCCTTGAATATTCCATTCTTGGTGATATCAAATTGACGGTTTCTGAAAAGAGCCGGGCTTCCATCCACTTTAGAAACAAAAGCAACCGCCCAATCTACCTCCGCATTTGCTGTATAGGGATCAAGTAGAGACTGCCATGTTACACCATTATCCTTTGATCCTTCCACCACTGCAAAATCTTTCACGGCAGTTGGTGAAAACTCCGCCAAAACGATTTCATCAAATGATATGTAGTGATTAGTAGCGTCTATCACCACGGGTTTTTTTAGCATGAATCGAAAACTGGAGGTGTTATCCAAACCAAACCCATTGAGATAGGGATGTGAGGAATGAACAGCACCATCTGAGAAACCTGTGGGTTTTGTAATCGAGAAATAATTTCCTGCAAAATCTGCGTTCGCTGAATTAAAATCGGAAACATAGGTGGTGAGGGTACTTCCAAAACTCAGTAATGGAACACGGAAAAAACCCGTAGCCGGAAGTAGGGTTGTATTATTAGATTTATCGGTTGCTCTTATTCGATATTGAATTTCATCACCTGCTATTAAGCCACTTCCAATAAGGGAAAGATCAAGTGAATATTGATCTATAGCGGGTGTTACAACCTGAGGCAAACTTGTCAGCGTTCCGTTGTTGATACTGTATTCGATAAAGAGATCTTTCAATCCGCCCACGTCTGTCACTTTGGTTGTCACGTTAAAATTTGTAGCACTACTGATAATAAAATCAGAATGGTTGTGCAAAATGACTGGAGGCGTATCATCAATTTGAATCTTCAGGTTATCAACAGACCAACCCCAACCATGAACCAACTGATCTGCAAAGAGGCGGAAGCGAATCAATACTTCATTGCCTGCTGAAAAGTTGCCGTTGGTTAGCATGTTAATAGTGCGTGAGACAAAAAGGGTTGGGTCTCCTATTGCGGTGGAGTTTGGTTGCGCCTCTGTATCGGAGCTGCTGCTCCATTTGGTAAGCCAGATGG
>JANOQK010000361.1:0-2024 GCA_031414855.1 Bacteroidia bacterium
GGTTCAATTGTCGCGTTCGTTGAAACATGTTCCGTTGGTTATTTTTACAACAGCCTAATCGAATTATGCTGCAGAGAGTTATGAGTTTGCGGCAGTAGATTATTTGCTTAAGTCAATCGAGTTTGATCGGTTTCTTAAAGCAGTGAATAAAGCACAAGGAAAACTATCAACAGAGCAGCGGGTGTCTCCTGTTCCATCTGAATTACAAATTCAGAATACTATTCTTATTAAAAGTGGAACAAGTTTTGTAAAAATTAAACTCAATGAAATTTTATACATATAAGGAACAGGTAACTACCTGACCTTTGTGTTGCCGAAGGAAAAAATAATGAGCTTGCTTACGATGGGAGAAATTTTAGAGCTTTTACCAAGCACGATGTTTTCCAGAATCCACAAATCATTTATCGTCTCTCATGATAAAGTGAGAAGCATTGATCGAAATTCAGTTAGGATAGCAGAACATGAAATTCCGTTGAGCGCTACTTTTCGCGATGATTTTCTAAGAAAAATAAAATCTCTTTAGTTTAAAATAGAAAGAAGGATTCCTCAGCAAATTTCTTCAAGAAGATTCTTACCTACACTACGGTTTACTATATGTTAAAAACTATTTTATAGTACATTTGCTTTGGTATGGGTAAAAATAAATTTGGAGTATGCGATGAAAGAAGCTTATATCATTGAAGGAGCGCGAACCCCCATCGCAAAATTTAAAGGAGGACTTTCAGAAATTCGTGCCGATGATTTGGCGGCCATGACGATCAAAGCCGTTCTTAAGAAACTGCCGGGATTGGATGCGTCATTGATTGATGATGTTATTTTGGGTTGTCACAACCAAGCCGGTGAAGACAACCGTAACGTGGCACGCATGGCTTCGCTCTTAGCAGGTTTGCCCGTGAGTGTACCCGGTGAAACGATCAATCGTCTTTGCTCTTCGGGAATGTCGGCAGTGATTCACGCCAACCGCGCCATTAAAGCTGGTGATGGAGATGTGTTTATTGCTGGTGGTGTGGAGCATATGACACGCAGTCCGTATGTACTCTCGAAGTCATCAACTCCTTATGGCAGTGATGCTAAATTATACGACAGCAGTTTTGGATGGCGCTTCATTAATCCCCTTATGAAAAAAATGTATGGCACCGAAACCATGGGTGAAACCGCAGAGAACCTGGTTGATTTGCATCATATCTCCAGAAAAGATCAGGATGTTTTTGCCTTAAATAGTCAGCTCAAAGCAGTGAAAGCCAGAAGCAGTAAACGCTTTGCCTTAGAAACTTTTACCGTGGAGATTCCTCAAAAGAAAGGCAATCCACTTTTATTCTCAGAAGATGAATTCATCAAGCCCGAGACAACGCTTGAGATATTAGCCAATTTGAAACCTGCCTTTCGCGAAAATGGAACCGTCACAGCCGGCAATTCATCAGGTTTGAATGATGGAGCCTGCGCCCTACTTATTGCTTCAGAAGATGCAGTAAAAAAATATTCACTGACGCCAATCGCACGCATTGTCAGTTCGCAGGTAGTGGGGGTTGAGCCACGCATCATGGGCATTGGCCCGGTAGAAGCTTCCAATAAAGCATTGGCAAAAGCCGGATTAAAAATGAGCGACATGGATGTGATTGAATTGAACGAAGCTTTTGCTGCACAAAGTCTTGCGTGTCTCCGATCGTGGGGTTTGGCCGATGATGATGCACGCATTAATTCCAACGGAGGTGCTATTGCCTTGGGGCATCCACTGGGTATGTCGGGTGCACGCATTTTGCAAAGCGCTGCTATTGAATTGCAGCAAAACAAAGGTAAGTATGCACTCGCTACGCTATGCGTGGGCCTCGGACAAGGCTATGCCACTATTATCGAACGCGTGTAAGGCTTCGGCTACCCTGAATAGAGAAATCGAACTTTGTGAAATCACTGGGGAAGTCCAGAAGCATTTGTTATGGCTGAAGGCCCAAATGTTTCATCGAGCATTTTTTTGGAAGGGGTATTATTGCTGCAACTTTCGAAATCTATTTTTTAGTCAAAGTTGC
>JANOQK010000362.1:0-2138 GCA_031414855.1 Bacteroidia bacterium
GCAGCAACCATCTTGCTTGCCACCGGAGGTTTTATGATGATGCCATTCGGAAGCGCGTTCGGGATAAATAACCTGGGCCTCACAATGGCTCAATTACCATTGCTTTATATGATTACAGGAATCTTCACATTAGGTATTGGCCCATTGGCAGGTAAGTTGAGTGATAGAATTGGAAAATTTAGAATGTTTGTAATAGGCTCCGTCATTAGCATAGTAATGGTGTTGATTTATTGCAACCTGGGTATCACACCACTTTGGATTGTAATCTGTATCAATGTTGTCCTCTTTGCGGGAATCATGGCTCGAATAATTCCATCCTCCGCACTCCTAACTGCCATACCTGATCCGCAAGATCGTGGCGCGTTTATGGGAATCAATTCTTCGATTCAACAAATTTCAGGTGGTGTGGCTGCTGCTATTGCTGGGATGATTGTGGTGCAAACGAGCAGTGGTAAACTTGAGCGTTATGATATACTTGGCTTTGTAGTGGTAGGCTCGATGCTAATTACTATTGGAATGATTTATGGGCTAAATCAAATGGTGAATAAGAAATTGAAAAACGAGAAAGCCGCATCTTCATAGCCAAACTTGAACCTTTACAAATCGCTTATGGCAAGATTTTGCACTCCGGCAGCCCAATAGAGAGTGGCTTTTAATTTTTCATACTCTGCTTTAAGCTTTAGTAGCTTGCTCTGGGATTGAATTAGTTTCTCCTGTTGAACGTTAATCTTAAACAGATCACTTTCTCCATTTTCAAGATTTAGAAGCTCAGCCGTAAGCAAGCGTTCATAATTGTGTGCCATTGCATTTTGCTGATCGAGAATTTTGTTGGTGTTCACAAGCTGATTGTAAATGGTATTAATCTCATTTACGATTTCGCGTCCTGTTTGGGTTCGCTCGTACCCTGTGCTCCTAATTTTAATCTTAGTTTGTTCCAGTTTTGATCTTTCTTTTCTGATTAAGAGGGGCATCGAAAAATCTAAGCCAAATTTATAGTCATTTAAAAATGTGAAGGATTGAAATTCTCCATTTGGCTGAATCGGCTGATTAAGGAAATTGTAACTCAAATCAAGTTTTGGCTTGAGATATTCTACAGCTAGTTTTCTGTCAATTTCTAACTGATCAAGCTTTACTCTAAGTTTAATAAGTTCTGGATGGTTTTCTTTGGCCAATGCGGTGAGACCTTCCAATGTTTGAAGTTCGAGAATTTGTCCATCGGTACGAACAAGCAAAGGGGCAACGTTAGTAGATAGTTGTAAGGGGTTATCGTTAGCGTCCCACAGATAGTTGGATATTAGTATCCCTGAGGTGATGAAGTCCATGTAGGATTCCTGGCGTTCCACCAATCGCTGCTGCAAAGTTATTTTGGCCTGCACCGTATCAATGGCCGAAGCTTCGCCCAAAGTAGCATTAAGCTTCACTCTCCTGAATATCTCAGAAGCAATAACTGTATTCTGACTCAGAAGGCGAAAGTTATAATACGCATAATACCATTGCCAATAATCTTTGGCAGCAGCAATCAAAACTTTATTAATTAGTTTGATTTGTTCTGCTTCTGCAATTTGGGTGAACAACTTCGCTTGCTGTAATGCTGCTCTTCTGTCGTCCGTAAATAGACCCCTGCCAACAGGCAAGGAAACACCTGTGAAGATCTGCTTATTGTTATCGTTAAGTGGCACCGAATTTTCAGGATCAATGAAGGCTCCTGAGTTGCGTTCTATTCCAATCTTAGGATCAAGTGGAAACCAGGTAGGCACCGTAAATGAAGCGATCCATTTATTATAATAATCTTTGTCATTGAATTCTTTAGTGCTTAATCGGGTCTCCAATTTGGGATCAAAGGCTCCACGCGCTAATCTGATTTCTTGTTTAGCCACCTCGTTTAATAATTTGCTTTGTTTTACAAGGGGATGAGATCGCAAGATAGAGGCATATAGACTTTCGAGGCTTAAGGCCTTAACGCTATCAGGTAAAATAAAGAGTGAGTCAAGCGTGCTCTTGGATTGTGCACATGTTGCGTGTGACATCATGTTCAGAACACCAAGTATAAAAACGAAAACAAGTTTTTTCATGATTCGATTACTTAGGTTCAATCGTTTTTTTCAAGTCGGTCTTATCACTTTTTTCAGTTGTTGGCT
>JANOQK010000363.1:0-7995 GCA_031414855.1 Bacteroidia bacterium
GCCCAACCGATAGCAGTTGGATAAAATAAAATTTCTGCTCCCATCAAAGAAGTGATGCGGGCTGCTTCCGGATACCACTGATCCCAGCAGATTAGCACTCCAAACGTGGCAAATTTTGTTTTGAAGATTTTGTATCCAAGATCGCCTGGGGTGAAATAAAATTTTTCATAATAAGCCGGATCATCCGGTATATGCATTTTGCGATACTTGCCAAGATAACTTCCATCCGAATCAAGCACTGCTGTTGTGTTGTGATAAATGCCTTGTGCTCTTTTCTCAAACAGGGAGGCAATGATGACTACACCAAGTTCTTTTGCCAGTTTGGACAACGAATCGGTAGAAGGACCAGGAATGGATTCGGCAAGCTTGAAGTTTTCATAATCCTCCACATCGCAAAAGTAAAGCGAAGTGAATAGCTCTTGCAGACAGACGATCTGCGCGCCTTTGGCAGCCGCATCTTTTATTTTTTGTGTCGCCTTGTTGAGGTTCTCCCCAGGACTCTTGGTGCAACTCATCTGCACCGTTCCTATTTTAACATTTTTACCTGCCACGTTTATTCAAAATTTAGCGTGACAAAAATAGGGATTTTGAGTTTACCAAAAGGTCAAGGTTTGACTGCCCTTACCATTTCTTTTTTGCCGGGTGGACCCGCAAGAGTTTCTACCATCAAGCCGAAGGATTTTAGATCGCGCTTCAGCTGGCCTTTGGCACAGTAGGTGACAAACACGGCATTTGCCTTCATCGACTGTTCAATCTTTTTTAGAATAGCTAGCTCCCACATCTCAGGCTGCTTGCTTGGTGCAAAGGCGTCAAAAAAAATCACGTCAAATTTTTCTAAACCAAGATCAGTGTCCTGAATTTTAACATGGCGCTTGAAAAGTGTAAATGAAGTAGTGGTAACATTTTCCTGATCCCAGGTAGATTGATGCAGTTGTGTGAAATATTTTTCTGCCTCAGGAAAATTGATGATTTGCGGGTAATTCAACTGCGAGACAGTTTGCAGATCAATTGGAAAAGCTTCCAAAGATTCGTAGTGAATTTTAGATTGCTGAGATATACTGTGCTGCAAGGCCAGTAGCGCATTCAGGCCAGTGCCGAACCCAACTTCTAAAATTTTGATCTCAGATGGCTTATTTCTTTGTTCAAAGAATTCAAGACCATTGTTAACAAAGACATGTATGGATTCCTGAATGGCTCCGTGAGTTGAGTGATATGTTTCGTTTAGTTCTGCATTGATTAAGGAATGAGAGCCGTCTGAAGTGGTTATTATTTGAAGTTTAGGCATACATTAGTTTTCCCTTTGGCTCAGGAATTGTTCGTCCCAGGGATTTTGCCGTGTCAATCCAATCTTCAATAATAGTCGATACGTTTGTCAAAGCTTCCTGATAAGATTGTCCGTCTGCCAAGCATCCTGGAAGTTCGGGCACTTCGGCTAAAAAGGCTTTGTCATCCTTACTCCAATAAATGATGATTTCGTATTTAGATTCAGTTTTCATTTTCTTTTAATTCAATTTTGTACTTGAGAATAATTGACCTCACCTGTTTCACTTGATATGGCTTTGCTTTGCCTGATTTTTCTTGAATATTGATGATCTCAATGATATTATCCATGTAAAAAATATGATGGCTTCCACGTATTCGTGATTGAAATCCTAACCTAATCAAAAGTGAAACAAGCTCATCAAAGCCAATGTTAGCATCTGATGTTCCTCTGAGAATCTTTGTTAATATCTTTTCAAATTTACTCATTTAATACTTTCTTATCAACGCCACCGCATAAGCATTAACACCTTCCTGTCTGCCAACATATCCAAGCGTTTCGTTGGTAGTGGCCTTTATGGAAATATCATCCTCACCAATATTCATTAGCGGAGCCAATACTCTTTTCATTTCAGGTATATGTGGATTGACCTTTGGCTTTTCCAAACAAAGCGTGCAGTCTACGTTTTCAATTTTCCAGCCTTTATCTCCAAGCATTTTGGTGACTTCACTTAAAAAATATTTACTGTCCTTTCCTTTCCACCTGCTATCTGTGTTTGAAAAATGAAAACCAATGTCTCGAAGATTAGCAGCCCCAAGCAACGCATCGCAAATAGCATGAATAAGAACATCTGCATCACTATGGCCAACGGCTCCTTTTTCTGCCGGAAGTTTAATGCCACCCAACCAAAAGTCACGGCCTTCTTCCAGTTGATGCACATCGAAACCCATGCCCACTCGTATTTTCATCAGATTTGATTTATACCGCTAAAAAACTTCCGTCTATAATTAACAACTTTGCACCTGTTGGCGAAAAAGACCGATGTGAACTCAATTCATCTGACACCTGATACGACATGCCTTTCGTCATTTTGAATTTCTTACCATCACTCAACTCTGTGATCAGCTCCCCTTCCATCACAAAAAGCAAATGACCTTTTTGACACCAATGATCCGCCAGATAATTAGCGGAGTATTCCACCATTCTAATACGCAACCCACTTAATTGTAAGGTCTTCCAAATAGCAACGCCTGTTTCTCCTGGATGAGTTGTTGACGAAACCGTTATCCAATCTGTTACATCAAAAGGTATCACATATTTTTCTGCTATCATCCAATTGGAATCAATCATTTACAGCTCGGTAATACATCACAGAAGAATTTTCATCACGCAAAACTTCTCCTGCTACTCTCTTAATATCGGCAAGAGTAACAGAGCTTATTAATCCAGCCTCTTGATTCACCCAATCCGGATCACCAGACAGTGTTGCAAAGGCTAGGTTCATCGCACGGTTCATCACTTCTACTTCACCAAACTCTAAACTGGCTTCGGCCTGATTTTTCACTTTCTCAAGTTCGTCTTCTTTGGCTCCTTCTTCCACAATCTTTTTTAAGATCTCATCAACTTCTTTCTCTGCTTGCATTAAATCAACGCCCTCTTTCACACGGCCACTTACCACAAACAATCCCGGATCAAGTGTGCTCATGACGAAGGAAGAGACTGATGTAAATATTTCCTTCTCTTTCACTAACTGTTGATACATTCTGCTGGATTGCCCCCGACTAAGTACATCGCTCAATAAATCAACAGCATAATAATCGGGATGAAAACGACCTGGCATGTGATAGGTTTTGTAAAGTGCATTGGCCGGCACCTTTGCTTTCACCTCCAGCGTGCGCTTTTGAGTTTGCCTTGGCTCTAAAGGTAATTTTCGTTCTGCTTTTTTTCCTGCTGGTATTGGCCCAAACCATTTTTCTGAAAGTTGTTTGACCTGTTCAAGTGTAACATGGCCTGCTACTACAAGTACAGCGTTATTAGGAACATAATGTGCAAAGAAAAAATCCTTCACATCGTCCATTGTAGCATTTTCAATGTGACTAACCTCTTTGCCAATGGTGGCCCATTGATAAGGATGTGCCTGATAGGCCAACGGTCTTAGCTTCAGCCAAACATCACCGTACGGCTGATTGAGATAACGTTGTTTAAACTCTTCAATCACCACTTTGCGCTGCACCTCTAACACCTTTGGATCAAACGATAGACTTAACATGCGGTCGCTTTCTAACCAAAAACCTGTTTCAAGATTTGTAGCAGGGACGGTCAGGTAATAATTCGTGATATCGGTGCTGGTAAACGCATTATTTTCTCCTCCTACTTTTTGAAGAGGTTCGTCATAGCTGGGAATATTGGCCGAACCACCGAACATCAAATGCTCGAAAAGATGGGCGAAGCCGGTTTTATCCTGATGTTCATCGCGCGAACCAACATCATAAAGAATATTGATGACTGCTATTTGAACTGTGTGATCCTCATGCACCAGAACTTTCAGTCCGTTGGCAAGTGTAAATTGTTGAAATGAAATCATGTGAGTCAAAAATACACAGATTCCAGATACTGGATGCAGGATTATTGAAACTGGATGGCAGATGGAAGGTATCGTTAACGATGATTAGTCAAATAAAAATTCCGCGGACTCTGAGATTTCTCAAATCCTGTTCATATTTGCAGAGTTCTAATCCCTTTACATGAAGTATAAACGTATCGTCCTCAAGCTCAGTGGAGAAGCCCTCATGGGCACCAAGCACAGCAACATTGATCCAGCTGTTCTAGAGCAATATTCAGAAGAAATCAAGGCGGTAAAAGACCAAGGGGTTGAAATCGCTATCGTTATTGGAGGGGGAAATATTTTCAGGGGCGGCCAAGCCGAAGCATTGGGCATAGAACGCGTACAAGGAGATTACATGGGCATGCTAGCTACTGTTATTAATGCCATGGCTTTACAAAGTGCCCTAGAACGGCATGGAATGTTCACCCGCCTGATGTCGGGCATTAAAATGGAGCAGGTGTGCGAACCTTTCATAAAAAGAAGAGCGATACGCCATTTGGAAAAAGGCAGGATCGTCATCTTTGGAGCTGGAATTGGGAATCCTTATTTCACAACAGACTCCACTGCAAGTTTACGGGCAATTGAAGTTCAAGCTGATGTTGTGTTGAAAGGAACCCGTGTGGATGGTGTTTATAACAAAGACCCTGAAAAATTTCCAGATGCAGTACGATTCAAAACATTGAAGTTTCAGGAGGCTTACGAAAAGAGTTTGAACATTATGGACATGACCGCCTTCACTTTGTGTATGGAGAACAAATTACCAATCATTGTCTTTGATATGAATAAGAAGGGTAACTTATTAAAGATAGCCCAAGGCGAAGAGGCTGGAACGCTGATTAGTTAATTTGAAATTAGATTGATGACTATCTAAGTACTCACATCTCAAGACTCAATACTATTAGAATATGGAAGAACTCGAACTTTATCTGGATGAAGCAAAAGATTTGATGAATAAATCCTTTGCACATATTGGGCATGAACTCACCAAAATCCGCGCAGGTAAGGCTAGTGCCAATATGCTTGATGGAATTATGGTTTCCTATTATGGCGCCATGAGCCCTCTCGGTCAGATTTCATCGATTACAACACCTGATGCACGTAGTCTTTTCATTAAGCCTTGGGAAAAAACACTAATTCAGGAAATTGAGAAAGCAATTTTGCAAGCCAACCTGGGGCTCACTCCTCAAAATGATGGGCAACAAGTAATCATTAATGTGCCGATGCTCACCGAAGAGCGTAGAAAGCAATTGGTAAAACAAGCCAGCCAGGAATGCGAACATGGTAAAGTAAGTATTCGCACCATCCGCAAAGAAACAAATGAACAGCTAAAGAAAATCAAAGGTGTTTCAGAAGATGACGTGAAAAACGCTGAAGAGACAGTTCAAAAATTAACTGATGAGTTCATATTAAAAATTGATAGCCTTCTCAAGAAAAAAGAAGGTGAGATCATGACAGTCTAGTTGGTTATCGGTCTTCGGTAATCAGTATTTGGCAGGTATTGTTTTACAGAATTTGGTCACCCTCGATTACCGATAACCTGATTACCGATTACAATTTCAATAATCATGGCTTCAACATCTTTTGTCTCCTTCATCGGCTCCGGTAATCTTGCCTGGCACCTGGCTCCAGAACTTGATAATGCGGGTTTTGTAGTAAAAGAAGTGCACAGCCGAAATCCCAAACATGCCTCAGAACTCACAGGCCGATTGTATCAAGCAGAAGTAAAAGCAACACTCGATTTTTCAACCAGCGATTCCAGCATTTTTATTATTGCAACGAGTGACGATTCTATAGAATCAATCGCCCAGGAAATTATCTTACCGGAAGATGCTTTTCTGTTTCATACTTCTGGAAGTCAGCCGTTAAGCAGTTTGCAATTTGCTGCCACAAGCAACACGGGAGTTCTTTATCCCCTTCAAACTTTCACTAAAACCAAAAAAATAGATTTCAAAGAGGTCCCGATTTTTATTGAAAGCAATAATGCTGAATCGGAGCACCTCCTGATGCTTTTGGCAAAAGCGATCAGTAATAAGGTGCGCAAGATTGGATCGGAAGAACGAAAGGCATTACATGTTGCTGCAGTATTTGCGTCTAATTTCACCAACCACATGCTAACGTTGTCAAAAAAGGTTTTGGAGCAAAACGGTTTAGATTTTGATTTGTTGAAACCTTTAATTTTAGAAACAGTACAGAAGAGCCTTTCGGTTGGACCAGAAAATGCACAGACGGGTCCGGCAAAAAGAGGTGATCTTGAAATATTAGATAAGCACATTGAGTTCTTACAAGAGGATGAAACTCTGACAGAAATATATAAACTGGTAAGTCAGGATATTCTCGATAGATATCAATCAGAATAATTTCTTACCTTCATCAGAAAATTTTACAAGCCATGAAACTTTTTATGCTTTTTGCGTGCAGCCTATTTCTTTTTTCGGTTGCCAATGCGCAAGACACGGCTGATAAGAGTAATACCACTCAAACAAAAAATACTCACTCACTTTCTGATTCCAACGGGCCACTTTTTGTTATTGATGGCTTTATTCAAAAAGATTCCATCGGAAATAGAAAATCGAATCCTTTTATAAATCCAGATAAGGTAGAAAGAGTGGAAGTCTTCAAAGGTAGTAGCGCAACAGCTCTCTATGGCGAGGATGGAGAAAACGGGGTAATTGTTATTACCACAAAGGAGTTCGCTAAAAAAACTCAACTCCCGAAGGAATAATAGCTCTCGATTAGAATTCCTATAGATTCACACCACTATTCACCGCACATCACAGCAGCCCTTTTTTGGTTGTCTAAAATGACTATTTTTAAATTCAATAAAGATCTTACGTCATGCGAAATTTAATAACCCTACTTTTTTTGTTGGCCACGTTGTCAGCATTCTCTCAAAGTAAACCACGCGAATCCCTTGACCCATCCGTTTCCGAAATCTGGGATTTGAAACCTGTTAAAGTAACTCCCGGAAAAAATCCCGGAGAAGCTCCTTCGGATGCTCTTATCATTTTTGATGGCAAGGATTTATCCAACTTCACCACGCTGGATGGCTCACCGGCAAAATGGGATGTAAAGGATGGTGCATTTTCAGTGACAAAAGGATTGGGTGACATCAAAACCAAAAAACAGTTTGGAGACATTCAGCTACATATTGAATGGCGTGCGCCAGATGTGATTGTGGGCGAAGGACAAGGTCGGGGTAACAGTGGAATCTTTTTGCAAGAGCGCTATGAGCTTCAGGTATTGGATAGTTATGAAAGCGTCACCTACTCGAATGGACAGGCAGGCTCAATCTATAAGCAATCTATTCCATTGGTGAATGCTACTCGCAAGCCAGGTGAGTGGCAGGTATATGATGTAATTTACAACCAACCGGTCTTCAGTGAAAATGGAAGAGCGATATCGCCTGCTAAAATTACGGTCTTTCATAATGGTGTTGTTATTCAAAACGGAACGAATATATGGGGACCTACGGAATACAAAGGCTTGCCTGTTTATCAATCGCACGGTAAAGCTTCTTTGAAATTGCAAGATCATGGCAACCCTGTAAGCTTTAGGAATATCTGGGTAAGAGAGTTGTAAAGACCAGTAAAGCCGCAAAATCTTGCGCCTACACATAGGCCATAAAAAAAGGGATGTAAAATTTACATCCCTTTTTAGTTTTATTGTTTTCAGTATTTACTGAACGGGTGTTGCTACTTCTCCTTTAATAAAAAGTTGCACAAATCCATTCTCAACATTAGAAGTAACTGTAACCGATTTATTGAAAGCACCCGGGGAGGCAGCGTTATAAGTAGCTTTAATGAAGCCTTCACCTCCTGGAGCAATAGGATCACGTGTCCAATCTGGTGTCGTGCAACCACAAGAAGCAGCTACATTCGTAATTACCATTGGAACTTTCCCTTTGTTCGTGAATTTAAACTCATGTGTAACAGGCACGCCCTGCTTGATCTTTCCAAAATCGTGATTCAAGGCTTTGGTCTCAAAAACAGCTAAATCGGACTTTGGGGCAGCTGGTGCGGAAGCCGTCACTTGGCCAAAACCTACATTAGTCAATGCTACAAGAGCCACTAAAAAGAATAATTTTTTCATTGTCTTTTAAATTTGGGTTAAACTTACTTTTTTTCGTTCG
>JANOQK010000364.1:0-5872 GCA_031414855.1 Bacteroidia bacterium
TCAAAAGATGAAGCTAAAAAGATATTGGAAAAGGTGGTGGCCTTCTCCAAGGCAGATGGCTGCGAAGTCAGTCTAAATGGCAATGACGGTGGCAATATCCGCTATGCGCGAAATAGTGTGTCTACCTCAGGTGAAGACAGCAATGTGAGCCTTGGTGTACAGTCCTACTACGGCAAAAAATCTGGTGCAGCAACCATCAACGAGTTTGACGATGCTTCGCTTGAAAAAGTGGTGAGGCGAGCAGAAGAGCTGGCGCAACTTGCTCCTGAGAACCCAGAATTCATGGAGCCACTAACCCAACAACAATTTGGTCCTGAGTCAAAAACATTCTCTGAAGCTACGGCTAAAATCAATCCTGATTTCCGCGCACAAGCCGCAGCCAATAGCATCGGTCCTGCTTCCAAGAAAGAGATTACCGCTGCCGGATATCTGGAAGACAGCAGAGGTTTCTCTGCGTTAATGAACAGCAAGGGACTCTTTGCCTACAATCAGGCAACGAGTGTTGATTTCACCGTAACTATGCGAAGTAACGATGGAACGGGTTCTGGCTGGGTAGCAAGAAGCTTTAATGATGTGAGCAAACTTGACACGGCTGAAGCTTCTAAGATTGCAATGGACAAAGCATTAATGTCTCGCAATGCTAAAGCTATCGAGCCAGGAAAATACACGGTTATTTTAGAACCTGCAGCCGCAGGAGACTTGATTGGTTTAATGTTCTTTGGCATGAATGCTCGGCAGGCCGATGAAGGAAGAAGTTTCATGTCTAAAAAAGGTGGTGGTACAAAGCTTGGAGAAAAGATTGTGGACGAGCGTGTCTCTATCTATACCGATCCATGGAATGAAGAAGCTCCTGCCCCCACATGGACGGGCAATGGATTGGCTAGAAAGAAAATGGATTTCATCAAAGGCGGTGAAGTAAAGAATTTGATTTACGATCGCTACTGGGCATCTCAGAAAAATGTTGAGGCTGTTCCCTTTCCTGGTAATCGCATCATGGAGGGCGGAACTACTTCTGTGGAAGATATGATCAAGGATACCAAGAAAGGAATATTGGTCACGCGCTTCTGGTACATACGTGCGGTTGATCCACAAACTTTGCTATACACAGGTCTTACCAGAGACGGTACCTTCTTTATCGAGAACGGAAAAATTAAACATCCAGTTAAAAATTTCAGGTTCAATGAAAGTCCTATCATCATGCTCAACAATTTAGAGACACTGGGCAAGCAAGTGCGAGTGCCCGCAGGTGGTGGACCAGGTGGTGGCGCAAGTATGTTGATACCGTATATGAAGATCCGAGACTTTACCTTTTCTAGTTTGTCGGATGCTGTCTGATAAACCTATTCTTTAAACGATTATTAATCCCCGGCCCGAAAGTCGGGGATTTTTGTTTACCACACATCCCTGCATTAATCCACCTAAATCCAATTGGATCAATCGCGATAAAACAGTAATTATGTACAACAACTTTTCAGGTCAGTTCATCGTCTAAACACTAATAATCACTTCACTGAATGACTAAACTTTAACCACACTCATTTGAAACGCAAAGACTTTATTTACCTGACAGGCATGGGGGCTGCAGCCGCCATGTTGCCAGGCATTCCGGTAATAGGCAAACCTATCGATCCGGAACAAGCCCTTGAAACTGTGGACCCTGCGGTCAAAAAACGAATTGCAGACGTGGCTCTCAATGCCGCTCGCTCTAAAGGCGCTACCTACACTGATGTACGAATCGGACGTTACCTCAACCAATTTGTAATCACTCGTGAAGACAAAGTTCAAAACATTGTGAATACCGAATCGTACGGTTTGGGTGTTCGTGTGATCGCCAATGGAAGCTGGGGTTTTGCTGCTACCGATAAAATGGACAATGACAGCATTGCGAAAGCAGCTGAACAAGCAGTTGCCATCGCGAAAGAAAACTCACGTTTACTTACTGAACCCGTTAGACTCGCTCCTCAAAAAGGATATGGCGAAGTTAGCTGGAAAGCCCCGATCGAAAAAAATGCGTTCGAAGTGCCCATCAAAGAAAAAGTTGATTTGCTTTTAGGTGTGAATTCTGAGGCAATGAAAACAGGCGCGAATTATATCACCTCTTTATTATTTTTGGTGAATGAGCAAAAGTATTTTGCCTCTACGGATGGATCTTATATTGATCAGGACATTCATCGCATATGGCCGGCTTTCTTTATTACTAAGATAGATGCCGCAAGTGGAAAATTTGAAACACGGAATTCTCTCAGCGCCCCAATGGGCATGGGGTATGAATACCTCAATGTAAGGCCACAGGATAAAATCCAAAGCGTGACGACTTTGTATAAAGGTCGCTACGATATGCTAGAAGATGCCAAAGCAGGAGGAGCACAAGCTGGCGAAAAATTAAAAGCTAAAACAGTTGAAGCCGGCAAGTATGATCTCATATTAGATCCTTCGCACTTGTGGCTTACTATACATGAATCTACCGGTCATCCAACTGAACTGGATCGTGTATTGGGCTATGAAGCCAACTTTGCAGGCACAAGTTTCTTAACACTTGATAAATGGGAATCCAAGAAGTTCAACTACGGAAGCAAACTCGTAAACATTGTTGCCGATAAAACACAAGTTGGTTCATTAGGCGCGGTTGGTTATGATGACGAAGGAGTGCAATGCGGGCAATGGGATATTATCAAAGATGGCATCCTTGTAAACTACCAGGCCATCCGCGATCAGGCACACATTCTGGGACTCAATGCGTCACAGGGCTGTTGCTATGCCGACAACTGGAGTAGCGTTCAGTTTCAGCGCATGCCGAATATCTCTTTACAGCCCGGCAAAGAAAAGAAAAGTGTTGATGACATGATTAAAGGAGTTGAGAAAGGTATTTATATCATTGGTGACGGGTCATTCTCAATTGATCAGCAGCGATATAATTTCCAATTCGGAGGTCAATTGTTCTACCAAATAAAGAATGGAAAAATCGTAGGTATGCTAAGAGATGTAGCCTATCAGGCAAATAGCCAGGAGTTCTGGAATTCCTGCGTTGGAATTGCAGATGCAAGCGACTATCGTTTCGGTGGTGCCTTTGGTGATGGAAAAGGCCAGCCGCCACAAAGCAATGCAGTCTCACACGGATCATCAACGGCAAGATTCAATGGGGTTAATGTAATCAACACAGCAAGAAATCTCGGATAAAACTATGGCGATACTTACAAAAGAGGAAGCACAGGCTTTGATGAAAAAAGTACTGAGCTATTCCAAGGCAGATGAATGCGAGGTCAATTTAAATGGTAACGACCGTGGCAATATCCGCTATGCTCTCAATTCGGTTTCTACCAGCGGCAAAATAAGTCAAAGCCAGTTGGCGGTGGCTTCCGCGTTTGGTAAAAAGCTAGGCATTGCTACCATCAATGAATTTGATGATGCATCACTTGAAAAAGTAGTTAGGCGATCAGAGGAGCTTGCTCAACTTGCTCCGGAAAATCCCGAATATGTTCCCTTCCTGGGGCCTCAAACTTATGCAGAAGCTACAACCTATGTGAAAGCCACAGCAGACGTTTCTCCAAAGCTAAGATCAGATTTTGTTGCCCAAAGTTTGCAGATAGCTAAAGATGCAAAAGCAATAGCAGCAGGATTTTTGGAAGATGGGTCCGGTTATGCAGCCATGATGAATTCAAAAGGTTTGTTTGCCTACAGTGCTTCTTCAAATGTTAATTTTTCTATCACCGTTCGCACAGAAGACGGCAAAGGTTCAGGTTACGCCACGCGAGGCTACAATGATGTGACCAAGCTTGATACCAAAAAGGCAACACAAATCGCAACGGAGAAAGCAGTAAAATCGGCAACAGCAAAGGCCATTGAACCCGGCAAGTATACCGTCATTCTTGAACCTGCAGCAGTAGCCGTTCTCCTTGAAAATATCTTTTTTGACCTGGATGCTCGCCAGGCAGAAGAAGGTCGCAGTTCGATGAGTTTGCCAAATGGTAAAACTCGTATTGGTGAAAAAATGGTGGACGAGCGAGTGAATATTTATTCTGATCCATTGAATCCTGATTTGCCCACCAGCACATGGAATGGCGATGGACGGCCTCAGGAGAAAGTAAGCTGGATTGAAAAGGGAGTTATCAAGAACCTTTCCTATTCCAGATACTGGGCAGAGAAGAAAGGTGTAAAAGCTATTCCGGGTCCCGATGGCGCCATTATGGAGGGCGGCACAAAATCCTTAGAGGAACTTATCAAGGGCACCAAAAAAGGGGTATTAGTAACTCGTCTCTGGTATATCCGCACAGTCGATCCGCAAACATTACTGTTAACCGGTTTGACCCGTGACGGTACTTTCTATATCGAGAATGGCGAGATCAAATATCCGATCAAGAACTTCAGGTTTAATGAAAGTCCATTGATTATGTTGAATAATCTGGAAGAAATTGGTAAGGTGGAGAGGACTGTTAGTGTAGAATCTAACACGAATTACTTGTTGCCCCCTTTAAAGATCAGAGACTTTACTTTCTCCAGTTTATCAGACGCAGTTTAATCCATTCCGGCCATCCAAACATTAAATCCCTGGTGATAAGTCAGGGATTTAATGTTTTCGGAGAGCGGAGGAAGTGTATCAATATCTAGTTGCTTGAAAGGTTGATCAGCCTCCGATAAGTAAAGGTGTTGATGATCATCTCAAAAGTATTACTCTTCTTCAATTTTGAAATATCAACCTCTATTTTACCCAATTCAGGAGAATTAAATTGAAGGTTATCATCGACAATTATCCACGTAGTGTTCTTTAATTTATTTGGATAGTCTTCACGCCACGCATCATTTATGATTACTTGATTTCCATTCCTTATCTCTATGACTGCTTTCGGAACATTGCTGCCCACAATTGGCAAGGTAGAAGAAACATTTTTCCACTCTCCAATAAGGTCAATAACATTAATAAGAATCGTTGAATCCCTATCTTCTATTGAAACTCGAACTTGTGTTTGGTTGGGTTCTATACTTTGAGTGAACCCTATTACCGAAACTAAAATAAGGGTAGAAAAGAGAGTGGCTTTTTTCATTCAAAATGTACTTTAAATGTTTGACATACAAGGTAAAATTAAAACTGTCGATAGCTGAATGATTGGAAGTTAAAAATTGAGGTAGTTACGCCAATGAAGGAATCATGCAAAGAGCTACTCTTTTCATAGCCATCCAATTTTAAATTATTAGATATCCTTTTATATAAATTCTTGCCACTATTTGCCTATTAGGGTCGAACTTTACGCAGCATGCCAGATTATAGCAAATTTTTTTTTACGCGTCTGCAATACGAATCGGGCGATTGGGATGTTGACCAGCGTATGCCTGTAAATGTGTTGAACTCATTGATTGAATACACGACTCTACAAATCGATACACAGGAAAACATTGTGCCTCTTAGCAGTGATGAGCTATTTCGCTGCCCCTTTTGCTACCTCAGTGGCCATAAGCTGGTAGAGTTTACGGCAAAAGAGCGGGAGAACTTTGAGAAGTACGTGCGCAACGGTGGTTTTGTATTTGTGGACGATTGCAACCATGATATTGACGGCTTGTTTTCAAAATCATTTGAGGCGCAGATGGAACAGATCTTCGGTGCAAAAGCATTAACTAAAATACCGAACAACCATGCCATCTATACATCTTTTTTCGAATTTGAAGGTCCGCCTACTACCACGCAGGAACTAAATGGCTGGGGTGACGATATTGTCCACAATTATTTAAAGGCAATTGAGATTAAAGGAAAAATTGGCGTGCTCTACAGCAATAAAGATTACGGCTGCGAATGGGACTATGATTTCAGAAACAAGAGGTTTTATAGAATTGACAATACTAAGTTTAGTGTGAATATTATTATGTATGCATTGACCAGTTA
>JANOQK010000365.1:0-2993 GCA_031414855.1 Bacteroidia bacterium
GTGGTATCCGGAAGCAGCCCGCATCACTTCTTTGATGGGAGCAGAAATTTTATTTTATCCAACTGCTATCGGTTGGGCAACATCACAAGATGAGGCAACCAATACTGAACAATTCAATGCATGGCAAACCATTCAACGAAGTCACTCTGTTGCCAATGGAGTTCATGTGGTAAGTGTTAATAGAGTGGGCTTCGAACAAAATGGAGCAATGAAATTTTGGGGAGGATCATTTATTTCAAATCCATTCGGAAGTATCTTGTACAAAGCGTCTCATGATCAGGAAGAAGTGAATGTGCTGGAAATAGATTTAACCCAAACAGATCGCTATCGCACGCATTGGCCTTTCCTCCGCGATAGACGAATTGATTCCTATCAGCCTATTACCAAAAGATTTATTGACGAAGATTAAATCAGTTGCTGGTTACCGGTTACCGGTTGCCTGTAACTGGAAACCTGAAACTGCACTATGACACCTAAAGAACAAGGCTTCCACTTCCCCGCTGAATTTGCCAAGCACACTGCCACCTGGCTTAGCTGGCCGCATAAAGAAGCTTCATGGCCTGGTAAAATAGAAACGATCTATCCCATCTATTGCGAGTTTATAAAAAAAATTGCTGAGGGAGAGAAGGTGAATATCAACATTGTGGATGAAGCTATGAAGAGCAAGGCAACAGCTCATCTTCAAAAAGCCGGAGCGGATTTTACAAACATTCAATTTTTTATTCATCCAACTAACGATGCGTGGTGCCGCGATCACGGACCAGCATTCCTGATTAATCCCGTTGAGAAAAAAAAGATGATTGTGGACTGGGGCTACAATGCGTGGGGAGGAAAGTACCCTCCGTTTGATCTGGATGATAACATCCCAACTTTAGTAGCCAACCACTATAAATTGCCTGTGGTCTATCCAGGTATTGTGATGGAAGGCGGCTCAGTGGATTTCAATGGAAAGGGAACCTTACTCACTACAACATCCTGTCTATTAAACCCAAACCGCAACCCACATCTCAGTCAAAAACAGATTGAAGAGTATCTAGTTAACTATTATGGAGTTTCAAATATTCTGTGGCTTGGCGATGGTATTGTAGGTGATGACACCGATGGACACATAGATGATATCAGTCGTTTTGTGAATGAAGATACCGTAGTTACTGTTGTGGAGGATAGCAAGTCAGATGAAAATTACGAGCCTCTTCAAGAAAATTTGAAGTTGTTAAGGACGATGCGACTAGAGTCCGGCAAGCAAATTAATATTGTTGAGTTGCCCATGCCTTCAGCTATTGTATTTGAAGATATGCGATTGCCGGCATCTTATGCCAACTTCTACATTGCCAATAATTATGTGGTAGTGCCTACCTACCGCGATAGGAATGATGATCGTGCATTAACCATTCTTCAAAAATGTTTTCCTGACAGGAAAGTAATTGGTCTTGATTCATGGGAAATTATCTGGGGCTTAGGATCCTTTCATTGTCTTAGCCAGCAGGAGCCTGCTTTGTAAAGCAAGAGCAGGCTAGAATTTATATAGTCGAGTAGGCGAAATGCAATGTGTAAGAGCAATGTCGTATTCCTCTGAATCAGTAATTTTTTCAACTGGCTCAAAAAAAGATAGACCTACTTTCTTGCAATCTGGTCTACATTCCTTCAAGAAACGATCATAATACCCTTTTCCATAACCAACTCTGTGACCAGTTTGATCGAAAGTTAGCAGCGGAACAATGACTAAATCAATTTTTTCAGTTGGAGTAGGTACACCTTGCTTTGGCTCTGGAATACCCCATGAATTTTTTTCTAGTTGATGTAAGCCTTCGAAGAAGAAATTTTCAAGCTGGTTATTTTTTACTCGGGGTACAGAAATTCTGGTGTTCGGAAATTCTCTTCGGATGCGATCCTGGATAAGCCACGTGTCTGGCTCTTTGTTTTTCTCAATGGGTAAATAAAGATGAATGACATTGAAAAAGGAAATATCAAAACTGAAAAAGAATTGCTCACAGATTTGTCGACTATAGCTTAGACAATCTGCTTCTGTCAGAGAAAGCCTCTTTTGGAGGTATGATTTTCTAAGTTCTGCTTTGGTCATCTTTTGCTCTCTAAGGTTTTTGTCTTTTTAACACAAAGGTCACAAAGTAATACACCACGAAGGCCACAAAGAGATCAGACTAGTATTGAATTATATTAAATCGATAATCAAACGGATCAAATAATTCGATTAGCTTTTGAATGAACTGCTTGTCCTGCTGATAAAAATTCAGAAAATTATCGGTTCGTTCTTGCAAGTTTCCATTGGGGAACAACGCATCTTTCACCGTTTCAATCTGGCGAAGTTTATCTTCCTGCTTTCTCTTCTCTGCCTTTAGCATCTTCTTTTCTATTTTCTCCAAGCCATTGAGTGTGCGCTTGGCTTCTGCTGCAACAAATTGATTAAGTGTTTGGTCAATTTGTCCGGCTCGTTCTTTAAGGGTTGTTAAGATTTGATGAGTTGTTTCAATTTCTTTAGCTAAAGACAAATCATGGGTGGTGTTCTTTACAATCCAATGATTGAAAATATAGTTCTTATCTTCAAAAAGATCCTTTAACTCCAGACCGGTCTTTTCAAATTTCCTAACAGTCGGGGCATCCATCACCATAGCAAAGTTGCGAGGCATAAGCATTGGAAATGGAACCTTGAAGTGATCAAACACTCCTTTTAGCTGCAGCCAGTAAGTTACTTCGGCCGGACCGCCCACGTAAGCTAAGTTTGGTAAAATCGTTTCCTGATAGAGTGGTCGAAGAATTACATTGGGACTAAACTTTTCTGGTTCTGCCTCAAGTAACTTTTTGATTTGATCTGAAGTAAATACTATGTTGGTGTCAACAACTTTGAACGTATCATTTTCTTTTTCAAGTCGATTGCGCAAGCCGTCTTCGAGATAAAAGAAATTAATGTCACGGGCAAACACTTGTGTGTGATAGCCGAGCGATTCTAATTGCTTGTTTTTTTCTTCTACTAATTT
>JANOQK010000366.1:0-6359 GCA_031414855.1 Bacteroidia bacterium
TCTGGCACAACATCCAGGTGGGTATGATTTGATAACGTGGTCTACTAATACAAAAGGAAATGCTGGCGCCTATGCTATGTTACAGGATGATGGAGTATTGGTGATTATAAATAAAGACAATCAAATTATATGGTCATCTAAGAACTAAAGTTCTAGAGTAAAAATTATAGCGCCTTCAACATCTTCTTAAATTCAGGATGAGTTTGGGATGTGAGGAATTCTACCAACTTAAAATTGGCTAGCTTATGAATGCAAAAGAGGTCTTCGTTCATGATGACCTCTAACTCTTCTTTCGTTTTGGCAATGGATAGAATGATACCGGCAGTGCTCGGCACCTTCGGCCAGAGGAAATAAAAATAAAATTCCATATTAGCACCATAAAAAATAGAAGTGTCATAGTGAGCAGGTAGGCCTTGTAGACGATCTGAATAAATTCTTGAATTACAATCGCTATTGCCATAGCTTTGAAGTGTTGTTAAAACAGCTCACTTACATCAATAATAACAGCTTATGAAAACAAAATTAGTAATCGCCTTTATGTTAGCTAGTGGCCTGGTAGCCGCACAAAAAGAATCAGATAGAGGATCAGTCAAAAGTACTCCTGTTCCAGTGGTAGCTTATGGAGAACCAATAACCTTAGAAATGGCAAGGAAAGTATCTGATGCAGCGCGGGCATTCGCCTTGACCAACCAATGGACAGTAGCCATTGCTATTGTGGATACAGGTGGAAACCTGGTGCTTTTTGAAAAAATGGAGAACACACAAATCGGATCTATTGAAGTAGCAATGGGAAAAGCTAAGACGGCCAATAACTTTAAAAGACCAACGAAAGCCTTTGAAGACGTGCTTGCCAATGGAGGATCGGGTCTTCGTATACTTGCTATTTCAGGAGTCTTTCCCATAGAAGGTGGTGAACCTATTTTTGTGAACGGAAAAATTATTGGAGCGATTGGCGTTTCCGGAATGCAATCTTCGCAGGATGAAGAAGTTGTTAAAGCAGGGTTAGCTGTTTTGAAATGAAACGTAGAGAAATTTGTGTATTTATTCTGTGCAAACTCCACCGTTTTGAAAATCATTTGAAAAAGTTTGTGTCCCATATTCTATTTCCATCTACAGTATGAAAAATAACTTCTTATTCATATTGGTACTAGCCGGGTTCTCTTGTAGGCCTCCGGAAAATGACGGTGACTCCAAGCTTGATAGAAATATCTTTTCAGGCTTCCATGAAACTTCTTTAGTTATTTTAGGAACAGTGCAAGATGGAGGTTCACCTCATATAGGATGTACAAGAAATTGTTGTAAAGATTTATTCGGACATCCTGAAAAGCGAAGAAGTGTAGTATCCTTAGGGATTATTGACCCGCAAAATAAGAAGAAATACATGTTTGAATGCACTCCTGATTTTCCAATCCAATCGAAAAAATTATCGGATTATGCTTCATTTGATTCGACAGAAATGCCTGATGGTATTTTCTTGACGCATGCTCATATTGGGCATTATAGTGGACTCATGTATCTGGGAAAGGAAGCAATAGATGCGAGTTCTATTCCGGTCTATGTCATGCCCAGGATGAAGAAATTTATAGAAAGCAATGGTCCGTGGAGTCAATTGGTGCATAACAATAATATTTTAGTGCATCCATTGGTTCACAATCAAAAGATAAAATTGACCTCTAATATTAGTGTTACTCCCATTACTGTCCCTCATCGCGATGAATATTCTGAGACCGTTGGTTTTATTATAGAAGGCTCTTCAAAAAAGATTCTATTTATCCCCGATATTGATAAATGGGAGAAATGGAATGAGGACATTATTAACGTCATAGCGAATGTGGATTTTGCTTTTATAGATGGTACATTTTATGATGGTGCGGAATTAAACAATAGGGATATGGCGGAAATCCCACATCCATTTATAATTGAAAGCATGAAATTGTTCGGAGACTTATCGGCTTCGGAAAAAAGTAAAATCTATTTTACGCACTTTAACCACACTAATCCGGCCTTAGATTCAACAAGCAACGAATTCAAATTGATATTGCAAAACGGTTTTCGGATTGTACACAAGGATCTACTGATTAAACTATAGTCGTTGATAGAAGCCTGTCTTTTATTTTACAAAGATTTTCTAATTCTTCCAATGACTTTTGACAGCTTTATTGAATTTAAAGTTTGTTTGTTCAAGACTATTAAAGTGCGGTTTTACGAACCACGGATACTAATCTAACGTTATCAAAGTGTAAGGCCTAATCAAGAAGAGATAAGGATTATCAGGAAAGTTCTGAAAACTTCAGAACAGTAATTTTTAAAATTACATTTTATGAACACCACATCGAAAGTATTAACCGGAGTTTTGGTGGGAGCATCAGTGGGCATCATTGCTGGTATATTGATAGCACCCGACAGCGGCAAACGCACGCGCGAGAAATTGGCAGGTAAGGCCAAGGACGTAAAAAATTTAATGCACGATTCATTAGATGATATTAAAACTGCTTACAATAGAGAATTAGAATCTCTATTGAATCATGGGAAATCTGATGTCCCATCAAAGAAGGAGTCACAAAGAGTTTAATCCTTTGAGTTTGTATTAAAGTAAAAGTGGCACATTTTACATGAGCCACTTTTTTTATAATACCGATAATCGAATTACTTCTTGGCCAATATTTCCACTGGCTTGTCCAATATATAAGCTGATAATTGTTTGCCTGGTTGACAATGCACTGATTTTCTTTTCTATTTTGTCATGAAACGTGTTGCAATATTAAGTGGACGGAAGGTGTATCTCTTTTTTACATGATGGCCACCACTTCGAACTAATATATCCTGTAAGGTCTCTATCGTTCTGATGATATGTGCTCCCTTATTGATCATCACACAATCAGCAAGCGCGGCATGCGCAGCATCTGTTACCTCTGAACGAGTTGCTATTCCTGACTTATTTAGTGTTTCTAGTACTTGAGTGGCCCAGATTACCGGCACGTGCGCTGCCTCGCATATCCAAAGAATTTCTTCCTGAATTTCGCTGAGCCGTTCAAACCCAATTTCTACAGCAAGATCGCCACGAGCAATCATGACGCCAATATTTTTCTTTCTCATGCCGCAGAACAGTAGATTCGGAAAATTTCGTACTGCCTCCGGGGTTTCAACTTTAATAATTAAAGCCAGTGTATTATTGCTTCCCAATACCTGATGCAATTCTATAATATCATTAGTATGGTGGACAAACGAATAGCCCACCATGTCTGCATGTTTAGAAATAAAGGGAAGACATTTTTTGTCGTATTCAGTCAATGCGGGAATGGATAAGACCGACTCAGGAAAATTGATTCCTTTTTCACGCTTTAAAAATGGCTTCTTTGTGGAGATTCGAAGTATTTGTAACCGAGCTCTTTTCGGCTCAATTTTTTCTACCCTGCATTCGATTAATCCATCATCGAATAATACTAATTCTCCCGGCTTTAATTGCTGGGCAATCCCCAGCACACTGCAGCCAACCGTTTGTCGGTCAGACACAAAATTGTCTGCGTCTGTCAAATAAATAGACTGCCCAACTTCAATATGAAGTTTACCTTTCCCTTTTAGGATTGTACGTATTTTTGGTCCAGCAAGATCCATGTAGATTTTGCACGGTAAACCGGTAATCTTTACAGCTCTTTTTATGTGTTGAATCATACTGAACCAAGAGCCTTCATCGTCATGAGCGCAATTGATTCTGGCTATATTCATACCCGAGTGGAGTAGATTTTTTACTTTTTCGTAATCATTGGCTAGACTCGTATCGAAGGTCACCATCAAGTAGGGCACCAATTCTTTTTGTTTTTCGCCAAACAATTCGAATGATTTTTGAGTCATTGAGATTTTGCTTGTTTCATGCGTGAAAGCATGAGCGGGCAGTTTTTTTTTGGTGCTGCCTATTCGCTGAGAAATAGCATGCAGTTGGCCTCGGATATGACTTTCAGAACTCGCCATCGAAGAAAGCCCATGCATGTGAAGTTTTGCCTGTAGTTCGCGAATATCTAAACTTCTAAGAGCGAGATAGTGCAATAGGTTGATAGCATTTTTTTTGTTTGATGGGTGTACTTCTTTGATGACTTTTTCAAAGTCATTGACGGTTGCAGCCATGAAATCATCTATCTTATCTAGTTCTTCTCCCAGTTTTTTGATATCCGCTGTCATCTTCAGTACTGATATCAAAAATGATATTTGTTCCCTAGAGAAACTATGATTTAATTCATGTTTTCACATAATGCTCATAATCGAAAGAGAGTTTTTTTAAGGAACGTAAGAAGATCAAAATTGATTTTGATCCAAATGGCAAATAAGTCTCTGCCATAAATCAGTAGGTAACCACTTGAGGTTAAGCTTTGACTAGCTACAACTCTGCGTAGTCCACGATATTCTGTTTGTAAAACAAACTCAAAAATACCATGAGTAGACTACTTTCCTTCTCTTGAAGTTGCTGATTGAAAAACGAATCAATATCTTGAAACCCGCTGATGTTTTTGGCATCTTCAAAGGTTAGTTTTTTAAAGCCCATTGTCCAACCATTGAAAATTCGTTTTGGGGTATTACCCTGAATCACGGTTGATATTTTCGTATGGCGAGGATCTTTCTTAATGGAGGCGTATATGCTATCAACACTTGTTTTCTCGCCTTCCAATACTTGGATGAATTTACCTTGCAAGTAAAGCAGCATTCCCGTGATGTTATTCTTTTTATTAAACTCTCGAGCGTTCTTCAATAGCTCAATAAGGTCAGCTTCTGAAAACTCAGTTGTTGCGTGACTCGTGTAAACCAAGTGATACATGAAGAAATTTACGAAAAAAAAGGCAATAAAAGTCCGGATGATGTTTCCATTGCGAATCTTTTTTTACAACAAGTATAGTATAAATTATACAGGCATATTAGCCTTGGTCAAATAGTTAGCAAAGGCCAATGTTTATCAATCTGTTGTACGTGTTTAAATTGTTTTAATCCATGCCCATTTTAAAAGCCCTACTAACATCTCTCCTTATTAGTATTTTGTCAAAATCCTGAGTTATATATGATGGAATTCATGTTTCTTTTGGAGCAGATTGCCTACTTTACAATAAACAAATTAAACTCAAAATGTCAGATCTGTTTATCAATTTGGTACTTGCTATAGTTTTTGGCGCGAGCATTGGGCTTGAACGAGAAAGCAGTAAACAAGGTGAACAAGGTATAGGTAGTGTGGGGGGTATCCGCACCTATTCTTTGATATCATTGACAGGTGCATTGGCAGGAATTTTCTTCTTACACAGTTATGTCACTCTCGCATTGATTGTAGTTGTGGGATTCTTGGTGTTGTTGATTTCTAATTATATCATAGAAGGGTTAACGACAAAAGATTTTGGCATTACCAGCGAGTTGGGAGCCTTCACCACTTTCTTTATTGGCCTATTGGTAATGATCAATATTATTCCGTTGCAAATTACAGTCGCTATGTTGGTGATTCTGGTTTTTGTTATGTCCTTGAAATCCAGAACTACCCAGTTAATGGCTGGTGTCTCCAGGCATGAAGTACAAGCGTTTATCAGCTATGCAATTATAGCCTTAGTTGCTCTACCGGTTTTACCCGACTATTCCTTTAAGTTAAAGGATCTTCCTCTATTGACCGAGCTTGTAAAGGGATTAAATATGGACTTGGGTCACTTTGATAATTTGGATTTAATCAATCCGAGGAAAATATGGATTGTTGTTGTATTGATCACGGGTATTGATGTGTTTGGTTATATATTAGGAAGGCTAGTGGGTAATAGAAATGGTTTTGCGCTAACTAGCTTTATGGCCGGATTCGTTTCGTCCACTTCGGCAACGCAATCACTTGCGCAAAGAAGCAAGAATTCAAAGACGGTCAATCAATTAATAGGAGCCGCTGTGCTTGCTAATCTGGCCAGTTTCTTACAAATATTTTTGTTAGTTGGACCACTCAATCCCCAGTGGCTTGCCTCAATAGCACCTAGTATTCTGCTGATGGTTTTTACGGCAGGCCTTATTGCCATTATTTTCTTTAAACAGAAAGAAATTAATACCGAAAAGGAAGAAGCCAAAGAGGATAAGCAAGAAAAGATATTCTCCCTACTTCCGGCATTAAAGTTTGCTGGATTATTAATTGTTATAAAAATAGTGACCAAAATTTGTTTGATAGAATTTGGACAATCTGGTTTTATTATCAGTTCGGTTATTGCTTCCTTCGCTGGAATAGATGCCATTTTAGTGAACCTCGCTGAAATGGCAGGACATACCATTACCTTTAAGTTTGCATTTGTCACGTTCATCATAATCAATACAACAAACCTGTTAAGCAAATCATTGTATTCCTATTTACAAGGGAGTGC
>JANOQK010000367.1:0-1887 GCA_031414855.1 Bacteroidia bacterium
GGAGAGCACGAAACCGAAGATTAGTCCTGCACAACTACCCACAAACCCAATAACCAATGACTGTATCATGAAAAAACTTTTCACGTCCCCACCAGCAAATCCCATTGCTTTTAGGATCGCGATGTCCTTCATCTTGTTGTAGATAGTCATATTTAAGATATTATAGATGCCAAATCCCGCTACGATCAGCAAGGTGAATGAAACTGCATAGGTGATGATATTGCGAATGATGACACCTGTGAGAAAAGTTGCATTGGCTGTCTCCCAGTCTTCTGCTTTGTTTCCAAACTTTGCTTGCAATTCCGGAGCAATTGCTTTTGCCTGATGTAGATCGATCAATTTCATGTTAATGTCGGTAATGTAAGATTGGTCTTGTTGCAGGATGGTTTGCACCATGCCTATGTTCGCATAGCACCGCACATTGTCAATCACTCCAATTCCCATTTGGAAAATTCCCACAATTTTTAGCGTACGGGTAAATCCCTGCGGAGTGGTAATCACTACCCTGTCTCCATTTTTAGCATTTAGTTTTCTGGCCAGTCCGCTTCCGATAATGATACCTTCATGGTTAGATAACAGGTCTTCGATCCGACCTTGCTTCATCTTCTCGCGCAACCCGAAAAGTTTATCCTCCTCAAGAATTTCGACTCCCAAAATATTTCCAGGCAACTGTACTGGTCCATAATTATAAAATACCTGTGACGAAAGCATAGGTGCCACTCCCAGCACGCGCTTGTCTTTCCGAATTAATTCGATGATTTGATTGGCATTTCTGATTTTTGATGTTTCACTCTTTGGCTTTTGATGATACACCTTGTTAAAACCCTTGGGGTTTAATCCTTCCAAAATACTTTTACCCGTTTCAGTTACATCATGGAAAATGTGAATATCCGGAGATGAGGTCATGGCAATCTCCTCAGTAAACTTGTTAAGGCCAGTCATCAAACTGACAAGCGCAATGAACATCCCGATACCAAATGTCACCCCCAACATGGCCACGATAGTTTGCTTGGGCTTACTAAAGAGATGTACTCTGGCAATTTCAACTGAAAGTTTAAAGGCCTTGATATTCATGGTACCTGATCTAAATCGAAACGCTGATCTTATTCAATCGCGGTTGCACTATCCAAAGCCCGACAGGAAAAATCAGGATCAGCCAAAATGTTTTCTGTAAACTAGTCAAAGGGGCTAGTTCAAGTTTTTTCTCGGCCGCAATAATCCATTTACTATTTTGATAAAAACAATAAATCGATCCGAAGGAAGCATAGAGATGAATGGGTATCAACCACAACATACTCTCCAATTCCGGGAAGGCACCAAAATGTAGTTGATACCAAATCTGATATCCATTTGAACTCATCCGATAAATTAAAGCAAACAGCATATTGAAAATAAAGATGTATCGCTGGCGAGGGCTTTCATCATCGCGGGAGAGGGTGAGCCCAATCGAAAAATGCCACAGAACAAAAATTTCAATGAATAACTGAAACACGATGAATCCCGTCAGTTTCATGTTTACCAAATACAGCAGCCCCGCTACAATAACAGGCATAAAAAACTGTGCGCCTAACTGGTACTTATTTAGTTGCAAAATTCTCTTTAAAAAATTCATGACTATTTCTTAGTGAGCAATAACATGGTAGAATCAATCCCCTCCAGAATCTCCACTTCATCCAGCGTTTCAATGCCACGGATTACCTTTACTTTTCTTTCTCCCTCCTTGCTTTTTATCCAAACCGAATCGCCAGGCAACAACACCGATTTTGGCACCACAATAGCTTTGTCTTTTTTACGAACAATAATATTTGCCTCCACCGCTAGTCCTGAGAACCCAGCAGGTAAAGTCTCTTCAAAAATTGCATCTACCCTAAGGGATTGTTGACGGGT
>JANOQK010000368.1:0-19718 GCA_031414855.1 Bacteroidia bacterium
AGAAGATGGTATTATTAATGGTGAAGGAGACTATGTCAATGGCAAGAAAAATGGAGAATGGAAATACTACTACTCTAGTGGCAAGGTAGCTTCATCTGGTGTGTATGAGAATGATGAACCAATTGGTAAATGGAATTATTACTTTGAAGATGGCTCAGTTAGCTCTTCAGGTGAGTATGTGGGAGGAAAGAAAAATGGGTATTGGAGCTCACTCAATAAAGATGGTTCAGTTAAAAGTGAAATCACATTCAATAATGGCACTGGTGAGTATCGTGAGTATTATGTCAGTGGAAAATTAAAAGTGAAGGGTCAAATTGCAGATGGCACAAACCAGGGACATTGGCAATATTATTTCGAGGATGGGAAAACAGAAGGTGAATGTGAGTTTGAAAAAGGGAAGGGGACTTACAGAGGTTTTTATCCGAATGGCACTTTGCAGACAAAGGGTCAGATTGAGGATGACTTGCGCGTAGGCACATGGGAACTTTATGAACAAGACGGTACCTTGTCAGGATATTACAAACCCTTTTATGAAGATAAAGCTCTAATCAATGATATTAATTCACTGATCAATAAGAATAAAGCAGTCGTTCCTGCAGCAACACGTTCTGCCAAAAAAGGCTTTTATTATTTTACGCCTCGATTTCCAGAATACCGAGGTGTAATCATGGCGACCAATCCATTTTCTACTTTCATTGGAAAAATACCGCTGGGTATTGAGTTCTACAATCAATCCAGGCTGGGTCATGAGTTTGAGTTTGTTGGTATTCGTGATCCTTTTTTTACATCCGATTCTGAAGTGCCCGAGAATAAAATTTTTGAACGTGGCTATAGTATGGCAATAAAGCAGAAGTTTTATAACAGTATGCCAATTGGTATGTGGTACTTTGCCCATGAAGTTAGGTTTACCAACCTGGGATATTTCTCCAACTCTTTTATAAAGTTGCCCAACGTAACTTCACCTACTTTGATCACAGCGAGCTCTTCCGAACAACGTTTTGAGTATGGGCTTTTGTTAGGTTCCAGATTGATGCAACGAAATAATGGCAATGGGTTTACAATAGATGCATTTGTGGGATATGGAATAGGCTATCGCTATTATGATGTTGAGCCATTATTCGAAGATATATTTAGTACTTTGGAAACAGATAAGTTTTCTCACACATTTCGGTTTGGGCTAACCTTTGGTTACTCCATGTCATTTGATGGAACCAGGTAGTGAATTGGATTTTGTAGTACGATTTTTAAACTGAAAGGATAACTACCTTTCCTATGAATAAAACAATAGAAATATCACTCTCCCCGGAAGAGGCATTTGATGATGCTGTTTTCAAACAAGCCCTCTACCAAAAACTTAAGATTGGAGATAAGGATGGCGTTCAGCCCCACGTGCTGAAACGTTCCATTGATGCAAGAAGCCGGCAAGTCCAGGTTAAATTCCTGATTGAGCTTGTTCCTACTGGTAATGACCAAGGCAATCAAAATTATAAGAAGGATTATCTGGATGTACACCATTCCAAACAAATCATCATTATAGGCGCAGGCCCTGCCGGACTTTTTGCAGCTCTTCGCTTGATTGAATTAGGAATTAAACCGATTGTATTGGAACGCGGAAAAGATGTACGGTCCAGGAGATGGGACATTGCCGCGATTAACAAGGAACATATTGTAAATCCAGAATCTAATTATTGCTTTGGCGAAGGTGGCGCAGGTACCTATTCTGATGGAAAACTATACACGCGATCTAAGAAAAGAGGTGATATAAGGCGCATATTGGAAATCATGGTCGCTCATGGGGCAACTGAAGAAATTCTGTTTGATGCGCATCCTCATATTGGTACAAATAAGCTTCCTAAACTAGTAGAAGCATTGCGCGAAAGTGTGATAGCTGCTGGAGGTGAGATTCATTTCAATACAAAGGTTACAGACTTTATTATCGATAATAATGAAATGAAAGGTGTGATCACCGATCGTGGAGATAAATTAAAAGGAGAATCGGTTATTCTTGCAACAGGTCATTCTGCCCGAGACATATTTGAACTACTTCATTCAAGAAGAGTTTTGATTGAAGCAAAACCTTTTGCGTTAGGAGTTCGGGTGGAGCATCAACAAAACCTGGTGGACAGAATTCAATATCATTGTTCAGTCAATCGGGGGGAATACTTGCCCGCATCTTCTTATGCCCTTGTTCATCAGGCAAAAGTGGATGGTAGAGAGCGAGGAGTATTTTCTTTTTGTATGTGTCCTGGTGGTTTCATCGTTCCAGCGGCAACAGCCCCCGGTGAAATCGTGGTTAATGGAATGAGTCCTTCGCGAAGAGATTCAAAGTTTGCTAATTCAGGAATTGTAGTGGCCGTTGAAGAAGGCGATTTCAAATCCTATTCGAAATACGGACCATTGGCGGGAATGTATTTTCAAAAGGAGATAGAACAAAAAGCTTGTGAAATGGCTGGTAAAAATCAAACAGCTCCCGCCCAGCGCCTAATGGATTTCGTGGAGAAGCGGACATCCTCTTCTCTTTTGGAGACATCTTACCAACCTGGCCTTGCCTCTGTTGATATTCATGAAATATTGCCTCCCTTTATTTCAGAGAGCTTGCGACAAGGCTTCCGCAGCTTTGGCGAGAAGATGAGAGGTTTCTTATCCAACGAAGCGCAGGTGGTGGGAGTTGAGAGCCGGACTTCATCACCTGTTAGGATCCCAAGAGATAAGGAAACGTTGGAACACCCTCAAATCAAAAAACTTTTTCCTTGTGGTGAAGGTGCTGGCTATGCGGGGGGAATTGTTTCGGCTGCAATGGATGGCGAGCGATGTGCCGAAGCGGCTGTTAAAATCCTAAAGTAGAATCGAATGAAAAAGACGGTTATCATTGGGGCAACAAATAATACGGCACGTTATGCTTATCTGGCAGCGGAGATGCTGGATCAATACAAACATGAATTTGTTCCAGTTGGAATAAGGAAAGGAGATGTTCTTGGAAAGACGATTCTCAATATCGCTGAAAAACCGGAGGTGAAGAATGTAGATACGGTGACACTATACATTGGTCCTCAACATCAGCAACAATGGTATACTTACATTCTTAGTATGAAGCCTAAACGAATAATCTTTAATCCAGGAACGGAAAATGCTGAATTTGAACAATTGGCAGAAAAAGCAGGAGTGGAAACACTTGAGGCTTGCACTCTTGTTATGCTTCGCACAGGTCAATTTTGAAATCCACGCTCGAAATGACTAGGAACGGAACGACACCCTGGTCAAAGTCCTTTCGAACGAAGCGCCAGCGGAGAGAGAAATCTTACTCGATACAACTTGTGCTTAAATCGAGGGAAGATTTCTCGCAAGTTGATGCGCGCTCTATGATTGTCCTCACGCTCGAAATGACTAGTAGGCGGAGACACCATCACTCAAAAATCCTTTCGAACGAAGCGCCAGCGGAGAGAGAAACCTTACGAAATACAACTTGTGCTTATAACAACAGAATATTTAATCTTTAGGGTAGTTGGCAATGATTCCTACATAAACGATTTTCCATTTGCCATCCACTTTTTCCAAGAATCGAATCTGCGAAGTTTCATCGCGCTCAATTAGATGATCTTTTACCTTTTGAATATACTGAACATATGCTCCGTTTTTGTATACTCTTATTTCACCCCAAGCGCGCTCAATTGTAACCCCTTTCTTGGCCACATCAATTTGACGACCTGCTACCTGAGTTTTAAAGTAGGTATCAAATGATTTATTGATTGCATCCCAACCTTGAACAAAACTTGTTCCTGTTGAATCAGAATAGGACCAATAGGCATAGGGTGATTTTAGCCAGGAAGCTTCCCATGCTTTCCGATCCACATTTTGAAATGAGGAGGTCTCTTTCTCAATAACGGTTTTAATGGCGGCTATTTCATCCTGGCTAAAAGATGGAACAATGCATGCAAGAACCAAGCTGGTAAACAGAAGGAAAGATTTTATTTTCATATGGGTAGGTTGTTTGATCTTTAAGAAATTTAATAAAAACAGTTTGAATTACCTGCTTTTGTAAACAAATAATATGATGTGCTTCTTCTTCTAACCAAATGACCCTTGTGGCACCTGATGAAGTTGATAGCTGACCAAAAAATGCCTGTGAAGCCTTTCTATTAAAAAATTGACCTTTTCTAATTAATTTTCTAAACTTTCGTCAAAGGAATTCAGATGTACCACCACGTTTTTTGCTCGGAGTTCCTTTGCTTTTTCAGGTAACATCTCTTTGGTCTCAGCGTCCCATGGATTAGCAATCAGCGCTAGTATTTTCAAGTGCTGGAAATTGAAGAAGTCCGTTGGTAAAGACTGAATTTCATTTCTGGAGAGATCAAGGTTTTCAAGATAGGTAAGTTGTGTGAGTGAAGTAGGCAGGTGAAGTAGGTTATTATTATTAATCCGTAATACTTTAAGGTTTGTTAGTTTGTTCAACTCCTCGGGCAGGGAACTAAGACGGTTGTTATGTAAATACAATTCGCGTAGATTCGGCAGGTTACACAATGTATCAGATACAGAATAGATTTTGTTAAAAGCAAGATAAAGTATTTCAAGGTTCTGCCAGTTGATAACATTGTCTTCCAATTTTTCAATTTGATTATAGTACAAATCAATTTCCTTCAGCGATCCTAGCTGATAAACTCCATGTGGGATGGAAGTGAGTTCGTTATGATAAAAAGAAAGATTCTCTAATTTCTTCAGTTGATTTATTTCAGGAGCCACATCCCTGATTTCATTATAGTTGAAGCGCAGAGTCTTTAAGTTTGTTAGGTTAGCAATAGAAGCGGGTACTTTAATGACCTTATTTTTCATGAGATCAAGCTTTTCAATATGAGGGTTATGTTTAATCGCATTCTCGCTAAGGGTAATGGCATTGTTGATCAGGATCAGCTCTTTAAGGTTTTTGTTGAGATTGGCACCATTTGGAAATTCAGTGAGGGCATTATTTGACAAGTCTAGCTTTGCCAATCTCTTAAGATTTTTATAACTCTTTGGTAAGTAGTCAGATTTTTCTCCACGAATAACCAGCGTTTCAATTGTTTTATTTTTTTTGATCTTAAGTGATTTGGTTGGTTTGTTGTTGAACAGGATCACCATTTTTAGATTGGGCAGGCGGTTTACCTTCCGTTGTAGGCGGCTCAGTGAAGTATTCACCAGTTGAAGGACTTCAAGATTTTTACACTTGAAAACCTGAGATGGTATGGATTTGAATTTTCCTTTTGAGATGCTCAATTCCTTAATCTGACTAAAGTTCGAATGTTCGTTTAGTTTTTCGTATTGAATGAAATCAGGATATGCACAGTAAACCTTTCTAAAACCTACTACACGACTCATGAAGAGTTGGCTGCTGAGTTTGAAAAGACTGTCTATTCTCTTGGGATCAGTGGTTTCGGTGTACGATTTACTTATGGCATGCTGAACGGCAGCGAACTGAGCGGAATCCTCTTTCGATCTAAAAATTGGCTCTTCTTTTATACCTGTGAAATCAATTTTATTTTGTCCAAAGGAGAGAATGCAAAGACAGACCAGAACGGTTGAAAAATAAGTTTTCATTGCGATGTATTTTGATAAAACTAATTATTTAGTTGAAGTCCTCCAAGTGTTCTTCCTCGGGTCATTTATTTTAAGTCAAATAAATTCATTTTTATATCTTAAAAATGCTTAAAATGAGGTGTAAAAGCTTATTTTTGACCCTTTGTAAAAACCCATCATGAGCGAAAAACAAGACAGAGACGAAACTAATTATTCAGCAAGTAATATTCAGGTTTTAGAGGGTTTGGAGGCAGTTCGAAAAAGGCCTTCAATGTACATCGGTGACACAGGCGTAAAGGGCCTTCACCACCTTGTTTGGGAGGTTGTTGACAACTCCATTGACGAAGCTCTTGGCGGTTATTGTGATACTATCGATGTAACTGTCAATTTGGATAATTCCGTTACTGTTGAGGATAATGGCAGGGGTATTCCAACGGATATGCATGAAAAGGAGAAACGATCAGCACTTGAGGTGGTTATGACGGTGCTTCATGCTGGTGGAAAGTTTGACAAAAACACATACAAGGTATCTGGTGGATTGCACGGAGTAGGTGTCTCATGCGTTAATGCCTTGTCCGAGTTGCTTCATGTGACGGTGTATCGCGAAGGGAAAATTTTTGAACAAGAATATGTAAGAGGAACTCCTAAATACGCGGTAAGAGTTGTCGGAAAATCAGAGAGAAGGGGAACGACAGTTCTATTTAAGCCTGATACCGAAATTTTTACGCTCACTACTGAATATAATTACGAAACCATTTCATCACGCTTGCGAGAATTAGCGTTTCTTAATCCAGGAATTCGTCTTAATCTGAAGGACCTAAGAGATAAGGATGAGAATGGAAATCCAAAATCAACCTCATTTTTCTCTGAAGGTGGCTTACGCGAATTTGTTGAATACCTTGACTCAACGCGAGAGAAATTGATTCCTCGTCCGATATATATTGAAAATGATAAGGGGGAGATACCTGTTCAGGTGGCGATGGGTTACAATACTGCCTACAGTGAAAATCTTATCTCCTATGTGAATAATATCAACACACATGAAGGAGGCACACACGTGGCAGGTTTTAGACGTGCCCTAACCCGCACACTAAAAAGTTATGCTGATAAATCTGGCTTGCTTGAAAAAGCAAAAGTTGAAATAAGTGGTGATGACTTTCGCGAAGGTTTAACTGCCGTAATTTCAATAAAAGTTGCCGAGCCGCAGTTTGAAGGACAGACAAAGACTAAACTTGGCAACTCGGAAGCAATGGGTGTGGTTGACCAGGCTGTTGGAGAGATGCTTCAAAACTATCTTGAGGAGAATCCACGCGAGGCTAAACTTATCGTGAGCAAAGTAATTTTGGCGGCTCAGGCTCGGATTGCCGCTCGCAAGGCACGAGAAATGGTGCAACGTAAAAATGTCTTGTCAGGAACAGGCCTTCCAGGTAAGTTAGCTGACTGCGCAAGTTCCGATCCTGCTATTTGTGAAATTTACCTGGTAGAGGGGGATTCAGCGGGAGGCTCAGCGAAACAAGGTCGCGAAAGGCACTTTCAAGCTATCCTTCCGTTGCGAGGAAAAATTCTAAACGTAGAAAAAGCCCAGGAGCACAGAATTTATGAAAATGAAGAGATCAAGAACATGATCACTGCCCTTGGGGTGAGCTTTGGAACAGAGGAAGACCAGAAAGCATTGAACCTCACTAAGCTTCGGTATCACAAAGTCATTATCATGACAGATGCGGATATTGATGGTAGCCACATCCGTACACTAATTCTTACGTTCTTTTTCAGGTATATGCGTAAGTTGATAGAGCAAGGATTTGTTTATATCGCATTGCCACCATTATATCTGTTAAAGAAGGGAAAAGATGAGCGCTACTGTTGGAATGAAGAAGAGAAGGATATCTTGATAAAGGAAATGGCCAAAGACGGCAAGGAAGAAAGTGTTGGCATACAACGTTACAAAGGTTTAGGTGAGATGAACCCAGAGCAACTTTGGAGCACCACGATGGATCCTGCAAGAAGAACATTAAAGCAAGTGAATATTGAGTCGGCAGCAGAGGCAGATCATTTGTTCTCTATGCTGATGGGTGATGAAGTGGCACCAAGAAGAGAATTCATTGAGAAGAATGCAAAGTATGCGAAGGTGGATATTTAATATTTTGTGCTTTTCTAAATAATTTCATTTGGTTATTTTAACTCGGAATTAAAATTTTGACTTTGTGAATACAGCCGAGGAGCTATCGCCTATGGATAGCAAAATGTCCCAACAGATACTGGAGAGTAATTATATTAGTCGAGACTTGAGCTGGCTAACTTTTAATTATCGTGTGTTGGATCAGGCCAAGCACATCGACCGAAGTATTTTTGATAGACTTAAGTTTTTCTCTATCACTGCTTCGAATCTAGATGAATTTTGTACCATTCGCCTGGGAAGCCTTTATAATTACCTGGACTATGGAAAGGAGAGATATGACTATAGCGGTCTTCGTGAAACACCCTTTCGTCAGTTATTACTAACTCAGATCAGGCAGTTTGTCCATGATCAGAATGACTATTTCATTAAGAAGTTAAAACCTCTTTTTGAAAAGAATAATTTTAGAATTTCTGATTATCGCACCCTTTCTATTGAGAACACCAGTGCGGTAGATCTGTATTTTACCCGAACAGTTTACCCCATGCTTACGCCAATGGTATTTGACGGGTATCACACTTTTCCAACATTAAAGAATAACCGACTTTTGTTTGGTGTGGTGACAAAGTCAGCGGGTGATAATCCGAATCAACAGAAAGCCTGTTTCATACAAGTACCTAGTAATCTTCCTCGCTTCTTTGAAATTATACAGGCCGATGGGATAGTATTATTTATTCCGATAGAAGAAATCATCCGACACAATATTCACAACCTGTTCAGGAATGTTGAGATATTGAGTGTAAACCTATTTCGAATAAGCAGGAATGGTGATTTTACGCTCGAGGAAAGCGAAGATATTGAGTCCAATTTTTTGGAGGAGTTGAAACGCAAATTGCAGACTCGCAGAACGGGAAGAGTAGTGCGACTGGACATTCAAGAAAATCCTGATCCGTGGTTAGTTCGGCTGCTAAAAATTCAGTGGGATCTTGATGATTCAAATATCATTTCTATTCCCGCAGAAGGAATGTTAGATTTTACAGGACTCGTGCAAGTAATCAACCATAAAGAATTTAAGGATAAGCGCGCAAAGTTACATCCGCCACGCAGGCCTGTTTCGTTTCCAGAATATGGCACACGCGATCTTTTTGATGTCTTGAAGGAACGCGATGTGTTGCTCCATCACCCATACGATTCGATGGATCCTGTGTTGGAATTAGTGGAAAAGGCAGCAGAAGATCCAAAGGTTCTGAGTATAAAGATTACTATTTACAGGGTGGCAAAAGAGTCGCGTATTACTTCGGCTTTGTTGAAAGCAGCTGAGAATGGTAAACACGTTTCAGTATTGTTTGAGGTAAAGGCTCGTTTTGATGAGGAAAATAATTTAAGGGAGGCACAGAAACTTCAGAAAGCCGGATGCTTTGTAATTTATGGCGTCAGTAGTTTAAAGACACATACCAAGCTTTTGCTTATTGTTAGGCAAGAGCAGGATAGAGTATACCGTTACGTTCATCTTTCAAGTGGTAACTACAACGAAGCCACATCGAGACTTTACACAGATGTAGGCCTATTGACGACTAATGAGACGTATGGTAACGATGTATCAGAATTTTTTAATGTTATCACGGGCCATTCTCAACCTTCTGCTTATCGCAATCTGATCACATCTCCCCGCGATATGCGTATTCAACTTTGCAACTTGGTAAAACGAGAAGCGGAAAACGCAATGAACGGAATACCTTCGGGTATCATTATTAAATTTAATTCCATTCAGGATAAGGAATTGATTGACGTGTTATATGAAGCCTCTCAGGCTGGAGTATCCGTTAAACTTATTGTGCGAGGTATGTGTTGCCTTAGGCCAGGCAGAAAAGGCTTAAGCGAGAATATTGAAGTGATCTCTATTGTTGGAGAGTATCTAGAGCACTCAAGGATTTACTATTTCCACAATGCAGGGGAGCCCAAAGTGTATATTGGCAGTGCCGATGCCATGGTTAGAAGTTTTGATCGAAGAGTTGAATCTTTATTCTTATTGGAGCAGGAATCGCTAAAGAAGCAAGCGATGAATATCTTACGCTACAATCTTAAGGACAATGTAAATTCCTATACCATGAAAGAAGATGGGAGATATGTAATCAAAGAACAGAATGGAGAACCTCCTTTTAATCTTCACAAAGAGTTTTACCATGTTACACCTGAGATTGTTCAGGATGTGAAATTATTCTAATGTAAGAAACCTAATTCTAGGTGAGACAAGTACACCATCTCATCGTTTGATTAGTTTATGATTAACCGGTGCTCCCTCAATCGATATTCTAAGGAAATATATGCCAGGAGCTAGATCACTAACATCAACCACGTGCAATTGACCGCCATAAGCTGTGCTGTGGTGATAAATAACACCAAGTTGATTGCAAATCTCAAAGGTAATCGCTTCTTCACTCGTCAGGGATTCTAAGTCTAATGTTAGGTCAGCGTCAACAGGGTTGGGAAATACTTGAATTGGTGACTTCAAATAATCAAGATCAGTAACTAGACCGGTTACATCATAGGCTTCAGATCGCAGGCTCTCACACCCATCAATTGAAACCTGGAGGGTGTATTCACCATTTTGAGAAGCGACAATCTTGTTTGTTCCGCTTAGGTTGAAAGGAGTGCCATTTACATACCATCGATTACCTCCTATACTGCTTGATTGGAGAACCGGAAAGGTTGATTGAACTCCCACTTGCTTAATCAAGGGCTTTTGCGGTCCCCAACTGCAATCTTTTGGTAATGGAAATAATACAAATGGCGATTTAGTAGTTGTAGTGCGTCCCAATGTTGTTACTGATATAAGTCCTGACGTAAGCCCGGGCGGGACTTTCACACCAATTGACCCGTACAGCTCAAAAATTGGCGTAGCCTGTACCCCGTTGAAGATGACACTGTTGCTTCCGGTTACTGTTGAAAATCCATAGCCTGTAATAGTAATTTCTGTTCCAGTCGTGCCCTCTTTTGGAAAAAAATCACTGATAACAGGAAGTACTTGAAAGTTTGAATTCGTAATAAGATTTTCTTCGTTTGTAACTACGGTTATAGGGCCTTTATACCCAAAGACAGGAGCATAGGTTATTAGCGTGGTGGATGTTGCTGGCTTCACAATTCCGGCAGACGAGGAATTGAATTTAACCTCGTAATAATTGCCTGGATCGAATCCCGTGCCATGGATGGTAATTGCTGTTCCAGGAATTCCCTCGGAGGGTTCAATGGAACTTAATTCAGGAGTAACAAAAAACTTGTTTGAAAGAGTTGCTTCAAAAGTGCCAATGGTCACCTTAATCGTGGCAGTGCCACCGGTAGGCGGAACAGAAACTACTAAGGCTGTTGGAGTGGCTGAGAGTATTGTTCCTTCAAGGTCGTTGAAGTGCACCTTTTTTTTCGCAGCCATCATATTAATACCGGTGATGGTGATGGTTGATCCCACCTTGCCTTGTGTGGGAGAGAATCCTGCTACGCCCGGTAAAGCCACAATAGGAGTAGAGTAGATTACACCAGCCCGTCTTCCTGTGTACAGATTGGAATTGTAAATGGCGTAAAGCCTTGAGGCATAAGGAAAGAGAATTGTACAGGGTTCATAAAGTAAGTTGTTGGGATGGCTAAAGGGTATGGTTGACAATCCCGTAAAGGCAAAGACATCGCTTTCGAAAGATCCATAAAATAGGTTGTTACCATCCGATGAAATCGACTGACATGATATTCCATTGAATTGCGTCCAGAAATTTCCAAAACTGGTTTGGTAAATGCCGGAACTTGTAGCAGCATATACTTTGCCATCGAAAACGGTCATTGATCTTACCTGGTCGACCATGCTGATTGGCAGGCCTCCAATTGCATCAGCCCACGTGACACCCGAATTGGAAGATATCTTCATTCCTGCAGGATCTTGGCTTGCATAAATTACAGTTCCTGATCCTGCAATTGCTGTTATTGTTCCCGTGACATTCGAACCTATCCATGAATTACCATTGTTTGTTGAGTAGAACAAGCCGTTGCGAGTCCCGGCCCATATTGTTGTTCCAATATATTGAAGAGATGTTACATCGAGACTGGTAAGACCGTTATTGGATGATGACCATGTAATGCCATCGTCATCAGAAATTTGAATGCCAAATGTTTCTGTGCCTGCCAGGAATCTGCTGCCGGAAGCTAACAAAGAAGTGAAGCTTTGTGTTGAAGTTGCCTGCACTTTTTGCCAGGTCGTTCCGCCTTCCGATCTGAACAACCCCTTTCCAGTTCCAACAATAAAAGTTTGTCCGATTGCTGCGATTGATCCAATTCCTGGATTGACGAGTCCATTGTCGCGCGGTTGCCAGTTTAATCCATTGTCGATTGAGTAGAGCAGCCCACCTTTGAGAGTTGCTAAAAATATCTTCCCGTTACTGTAGGCAAACTGAGAAGCGCCAGTTTGATTAAGATCGGCATTGCATAAGATCCAAGTCACACCATTGCTTGACTTCCAAATTTGTTTGTCTGAGGCCAGGAAAAGCTCTCCATTGACAATAGCAAACTTGCCGTACGTTTTTGAAGCGTCTTGCAATGACCAAGTTATACCTGAGTCAGTGGAACGGAATAGGCCACCACTAGTAACGGAAAATACGTCAGAACCAAAAGCTATAATATCATAAGCAAAAGTATAGGTCCCTGGCATGATCGAGCGCTCAGTCCAGGTTTCTCCATTATCGGTAGAGTTGAGAATAGTACTTTCCCATGCTGCGAGTAAATTGGAACCCGATTGTGTAAACGCTACAACGGAAGGAGTCATTGATCCCACGCTGGCTTCAGTCCAACTAATTCCATTGTTCTTGGAAACAAAAATTTTTCCGGTCGTAGAGGCTATAAGGTTAGGACCAGACTCAAACAAGCTACGGATGTACATACCATTGGCCCCGGAAGGAGACCATGTTGCTCCGTTGTCACTTGACACAAAGATTCCCGATATATTTCCGAGAAAAATCTTTGTTCCACTGACGAGCAGTGTTGGAAGTCGGTAATCAACATCAGCAAGTCCACTCTTCGAAGAGACCCATGTAACCCCATCGTCATTAGAAATAAACATTCCATCCCAGGTGGAACCTGCAATAAGTCTTCCATTTGGAGCCACGGCAACAGCGCTCACTGCTCCCGCGTAACTTCCATAGTTGTTGGACTTCCATTGAGCATTTGCGTGGTTTGGGTAAATTAAGGTTAGCAATGCAATGAATGGGATTGCCATGTAAAATTTCAGGAAATCCGGACCACAATACTTCAATATGCTTACGTTTCTTATCACGCTAATTTTCAGTGTTATCGTTGTCGGAAAATGAAAGCCCGACTCCTAATCCAATTCTCGCGCCCCCCCATTGAGCGACAAGAGCTGTAGTTCCGCCAGGTGCTTTTAGTTTCGAGTTCACAAATGCTTCATAGCCGATTCTGCCAAAGAGAAAGATGTGATGGGGAAAGTTGCGCTGCACCATAACTGAACCCATGCCACCTAAACTATTTCCCGTCATTGAAAAGCTATCAGAATTACTCCCGACCCCTATAAGGTTAATCGAAGACTGAACGTCCACTTTTGTTAGAACCCGGGTAAGATTAAAGAACAATGTAACTGGCCAAACTTTCGACTTGTTAATTGTTCTGTTGATAAACGGCCCTACTGAATAGCAACTAAGCAAATGGTCTACCCGAGCCGATCCGGAATAATCTGAATAGTCTGCTCGTGCACCGGTTGACATATATCGCAAAGTGAGTCCAACTACGGTGAGTGGATTTATTCTATATCCAAGACCGCCTCCGTAATTGTAGTAACCTGGAAAAGTGCTGACTTTTTTTAGCGCTAATTGCGTTTCAATAATAATATCATGCTGAAAGTCTTTCATGTCTTTCATCCAATATGTACCATAACCGCCTTCAGCATATACGTATACCTGTGCTTTGCTCAACCCAGCAGTAAACAATAAAAGTAAAATCAAAACCCCTTGCTTCATAGCTTAACTTTTTCACCGTAGCCGGTAGTAATGAAATGATAGCCTCCTGAATAAACATGCCTTGCCGGGATAGAGGCATTCTCAGGAACGTAGGCAACAACCTTTCCTTTAAAGCTGAACGTCTCTATATCGTAAAGCCGAAGTGTGGAGTAACTGAGATTATCAATGGTCTCAACAACTAGCATTTGAGATGTTTCATCATAGGTCACTTGCCCTAATCTGCTACCTGGCGGAGCAGTTGGGATTGTGAATTGTCTGACAGGTTGTAGGGTGCCCGTTCCGCCCATCAGGTTATAAACCCGCACAATGATTCCGATCGAGATCACTTCCAGACTGGCTTGTCCTCGAAAAAATCTCTTATCAGGAACCAGATTAGCAACTCGTTTCCATGTACCGGATTCCAAATGAAATACATCACATATCAATCGATCAAAACTTGTTAAACAAAAGAAATTACCATCGGGCGACAGTAGTGGTGTATCAATATTTGTGGAATCACTCCAGATGATTGCATTGATGCCATAATTATCCGTGTTGACTTTCAAATCGTAGATAACGGGTTTGGGCAATCCATTATAGGAGATATTGCCTCCCAGCAGTCCATTGTTAGATGGTGCCGTATGGTGCGTTGCGTAAGCAAATGAGCCGTTACCATCTGGTTGAGTAATTAAAGCTCTGTAGACTGTAATATCCTTCAGGTTCGAGGGGTTGATTAAAAATGGTAGTGACTTGCCGTAGGCCAGCGTGGTTAAGTAATTTCCAACAGTGTTTACATTGAACTCGTGATAATTATGAATAAATCCGCCTACTCCCAGTGTGCTGTCCTTTCGCGCAAAGTCGGGGAGAGAAAGTTTATATAGTTCGCCATACTGAGAAAGAAAAAGTGTAGAAGGCGACACTACTTTGATGTTACTAGAGACGGGAATATTTTTTTTGCTCTTGACAGTAAATGACGAATCAAATTTTTGATTGGGATATCTATTTCGGTTTACAATCAGTCGGTAAGCCAATTCATCACCAAGTTGGAGGGAATCAAGTGTTTGATGACCGCTAATAACTGAAACGGTTTTGCTTCCTCGAGGTCCAATAACAGTAACATTTGCCGGAAAAATGGTTGTAATCCATTCCAGTTTTGTTGGTTGTCCCGGGGATGACAGTAGGGTGAAGCGGGTAGGTGAAGGAGTGCTTGCTACGCCACCCACCGGATAGGTTCCAAAGGCGTTCATAACTGTGAGGCTATAGTAAGTTGGGGTTCCAACGTAACCAGAATCTATATAAACCAACTCTGCATTCGGTACGGAATTAACTAGCTCTGTTGAAGAGTGCCCGTTAGACATCCTAAACCGGAAAGGCCTGACTTTATTTACTTTCCAGCGCAAGGTAAGGTATCCGTTTTCAATTTTGGGTTGAAGAGCAGTAAGGAGTGCAGGTGGTTGATTTTCGACAATTACTGAGAATTGGTTTACTACCTGGTACACTTCCGAGCCAAGCTGATCAGCAAGACTGCCGGTCATGGATTTAAATGTCAACGTTAATTGGATTTTGTGAGTGCCCACACCGAGTACTACCGGATCAAGACGGAAGGATATTCTATTGTTTTCATACCGTGATTCAATTGGTGTGGTATTATTCAATGTCACATGATGTTCAATCAGTGGTTTGCCAGTTTGCTCAACAGATAGGGAGAAGGTGGTTGAAAAGTCCAGATAGTATGGATCGGAGAATTCCGGAGACTCGATGTCTATGATGATCTCAAGCTGCGCAGGTGGTTCAATTGGATTGAAGAAGGACTCCGTTGGTTGGTAAGTACACTTAAGAAGAAATACAGATGCCAATAGAATTACTGTGGCAGTGATCTTAAGACGACTTTGTGACAAGGGAAAAAATTATGCCCAAAAATAGAAGAAAAACTTTGGGTTGGATAAAAAGCTGAACAATGTTTTACAAGGAATTGATGGTAAGCCGTTAAAAAGATCCAGTAAACTCTATTTTCTTTTGACTTTTATTTTTGTCGAGCAGATAAAGTAGCATGCCGTCTTTTAATCCAACCTCAGGAACAATAATGGATTGCGATTTAGCCCATTCCATCACCTTAATGTAAATATCACTGGCGGGCACAATAACATCAGCACGATCAGGATTCATCTGCAATTCATAGATACGCTGTTCAATACTATGACCCTCAACCAATTTCTTTATTGCTTTTACCCGATTAAGTGTCATTGTCTTTCCTGGCTTTAGTTTAGCTAGTTCAAATATTTTACTAATGTTTCCTCCCGTTCCAACTGCGGTTACCTTGCCATATTGTTTTTTTACATTCTCCTTCACCCAATGTTCCATGTCTTCCCACATAATGGGAGAGTCATTGTGCTCCAGAATGCGGACAGATCCAACCTTGAATGATCTTGTTTTGATTTTCTTCCCCTCAGCATACAGGTTCAATTCTGTGCTGCCACCTCCTACGTCAATGTGTAAATAAGTTTTATCAGTGAGGTAAGAGCTGATGGCTTTGTTAACCATATCGGCTTCCCGATTGCCATCAATGATCTCAATTGTAATTCCAAGTTCTTCAAATACTTCTTTTACAAGTTGCTCTCCATTTTCCGATTCCCGCATAGCAGAGGTGGCACAAAACATATAATCGTCTACTTCATATAACTCCAACAGTAGTTTATAAGTTTTCATCAGCTTCTTAAACTTATCCATGCTAGGCTGACTGATGCGACTAGTCGAGAAAACATCGTGGCCTAAGCGGAGGGGAAAACGTACATATTCCAGTTTTTTGAAAATGATAGTGGGGCCGTGATCAAGTACGGTTGAGATTTGAAGACGTATGGCGTTAGAGCCGATATCGATAGCAGCGAGTTTCAAGCGGGTTTTGTCTTCACGCAAAGATCATCTAAATGACTTTTGTTATAAAATTAAAATTGAATTATATTAGATTAAATTTTTAAAGGGATGACAGCAGTACTGAAAAAATTTGGATGGTGTTTCCTTATGGTACTATCTGGATGTTACGAAACTTCGACTGTCGATACTGTTGTTCAAGGATATGTGCCCATTTATGGGAGCCGAGAGCAATCCACAATAGAACTTGTTTCTTCTCAGCCCATAAATAATCCGGGTAAGATTTATGTCTATGGACAATTCCTTCTGGTTAATGAGGTTAAGGAAGGTATTCATATTTTTGACAATATAAATCCTGCTACTCCAAAGCCAATCGGGTTCATTCGAATATTGGGAAACATTGACATGGCTATCAAAGACAATGTGCTATACGCAGATCACATGGGCGATCTCGTTGCCTTAGATGTATCCGATTTTAAAATGGCTAAAACGACCGGAAGACTGCCATTGCATACATGGTTTCTTGGTGTTCCACCACCTGTGCGCAGTTCATTTGAATGTGTCAATCCAGAAATGGGACTTGTTGTTAGCTGGCGAAAAGCCGAACTTAAAAATCCTGAGTGCTATGCGTTCTAAATTATTTTTCATACTCATTTTTGGATTAGTCGCAGCCTGTGAAAACGGAGATTCTGCTTTAGGTGAGTCTTCCGTTGGTCAGGGAGGTTCACTTACCAGGTTTGCCATACAAAACAATTATTTGTATGTAGCCGATAATTCAACTATTCAGGTATTTGGAATTAATGGAAAAGAGTTTGAAAAATTAGGTGACACGGAAGTGTCATTCGGGTTAGAGACTATCTTTGCCAAAGGTGAATATTTATACCTGGGGGCAAGCGATGCCATGTATATCTACTCTATTCTTAACCCGGCAAAGCCAGAATTTATCTTTCGATATTCTCACATTGTAGCGTGCGATCCCGTGATTGTGCAAGGCACTACGGCTTATGTTACTCTTCGGTCGACCGGAGGTACTTGTCGGCAAGGGATAAATGCTCTTGAAGTAATCAACATCACCGACCCCTATAACCCGGTATTGATTGCAAATTATCCAATGCGATCTCCCGGAGGCTTGGGTATCAGCGGAGGTTGTCTTTTTGTGTGCGAGGGCGACTTTGGCTTTTCTATGCTGGATGTTTCCAATCCATTATCCATATCCGTTGTTAAAGAGATAAAAGATGTAAAAGCCTACGATGTTATTGTTCGCCAAGGAATGCTTACGCTGACTGGAGAGGATGGGATTTTTCAATACACATATGATTGTGCAAAAAAGGATATTCAGTTAGTTAGTAAAATACCGGTTCAGCGTGGCGAGCTTTAAGCGTATTGGGCTATTACTCGCATTTTTCTTCTCCTTTTCCCACTTTTGCTTTTCCCAAGACAGCCTAAGATTAAAACCTCCTGATGAATATGTTTATCTAGTGCCTCGTCATGCTGTTAAATTGAGTGCACTACATCCTTTGTTTTTTTATCCAACCGTCCAGGTGGCATATGAGTTTAAGTTATCAAGCAGGTATACCCTTCAAGCTGATGCGGGGTATGTGTTTAATCATCGCGAGAATGACCCTGAATTTCAGAACAAGCGAGGTACGAAATTGAAAGTTGAACTGCGCCATTACCTCCATCCTGATTTACACTTTAACGACATTAACTATTATAGCATAGAGCCTTACGTCCATATTGTTAATTTCGACAGGCAAGAAACAGTAAGTGAATGTTTTGACGTGGATTGTACGATTCTTTATTCTAGAAAATATTCTTATAAGGTGCTGTATCGTGAAGCAGGGTTGGCGTTTAAGTACGGATATTTAAAGTACTATAATCGGTTGATTGTTGATTTTAATTTAGGATTGGCCTTGCGTTTCGTTAACTATATTAAGCCAGACCTTCCAAGCTCGAACCAATCTTTTCAGGATGATATTGCCATTTTTAGTTGGGATATTCCTAATGAGAATAAAAGGATTGCCGTGGGCCCCGTTCTTGACCTTCGCTTTGGTTATAGGCTCAGATAATTTTTGCTTGTTCAACTATATTCATTTTCTTTGTGTCGCTTATTCAGAAAGACTGAGGGATTGGGCCCGATGACGTCTTAGCAACTTGTGCCAAACACCGGTATGTTGTGCTAACTCCCTCCACAAAGTATGGTGGAAAAGATAAGCGGCCAATCTTTATACGGCTCTTTCTGAATAACACGACACATAAATTCAGTAAAGAGTGAAAATACAAGACATCTTAAAAGAGCGCATTCTTGTGCTTGATGGCGCAATGGGCACCATGATTCAGAGACACCCTCTTGAAGAAGCCGACTTTAGAGGAGAGCGGTTTAAAGACCATGGATATTTGGTAAAGGGTAACAACGATCTGTTATCCATTACGCGACCGGATATTATTAAAGATATCCATCGTCAATATTTTGAGGCAGGAGCAGATATCGCTGAGACAAACACATTCAGCAGCACTACTATTGCTCAAGCAGATTATCATCTCGAAAGTATTGCCTACGAACTTAATTTTCAGTCCGCTAAAATTGCTAAAGAAGTAGCGGAGGAATTCACAAAGAAGAACCCTTCAAAACCACGGTTTGTTGCCGGTGCTTTAGGTCCCACTAACCGTACTTTGTCTTTATCACCAGATGTGAACAATCCAGGATATCGCGCTGTTACATTCGATGAACTTAAGGTGGCCTATAAGGAACAAGCTTTAGGACTTTTAGACGGTGGTGCTGATCTTTTGTTAGTTGAAACTATTTTCGATACACTCAATGCTAAGGCTTGCCTATTTGCCATTCAAGAACTTTTCGAGGAAATAGGTAAGGAAGTTCCAATTATGGTGTCAGGAACCATTACAGATGCTAGCGGTCGCACGCTTTCAGGTCAGACAACGGATGCTTTTTTGATTTCGGTATCTCATGTTCCACTGCTCAGTGTGGGATTAAATTGTGCACTTGGTGCCAAACAATTGCGTCCGTATCTGCAAATTCTAAATGAGCAAGCTCCATTCTTTGTAAGTGCTTATCCCAATGCCGGATTGCCAAATGAGTTTGGTCATTACGATCAAAGCCCCGCTGAGATGGCAGATCAAATCGAAGAATTCTTAAAAGAAGGTTTAGTGAATATTGTTGGTGGTTGTTGTGGCACTACTCCGGA
>JANOQK010000369.1:0-4553 GCA_031414855.1 Bacteroidia bacterium
GCAACCGTGTAGCTGGCTTTTTAAGAATGAGAAGCAGTGAAGAAGTTGCTGCTGAACTGGGATCAAATACGATTGAATTACAACGCCTCTATATTCACAAAGATTTTCAAAATCAGAAAGTAGGTAGGATGCTGATGCAAAAGGCAATTGATTACGCCTTAGAAGGAAAGTTTGAGTGGATATGGCTTGGCGTCTGGGAGCATAATTTTAATGCACAGCGGTTCTATGCTAAATGGGGTTTTGAGAAGTTTGGAGAACATATATTCCAAATGGGTGAGGATCCGCAAACAGATTGGTTGTTGAAAAGAAAACTTTAAACAGAAGGACTATGTCGAAAGAGAAATTTGTTTCTGCTATCAATACTTCTTATGCAATGTCAGGAGCAACCATTTACCTTGGGGCTGGCATATTTAATGGAGAAATAGTTGGAGATGCAAAGGTGAATTTACCTTTACGGATGATGACACGTCATGGGCTGGTGACTGGTGCCACAGGCTCAGGCAAGACTCGCACCTTGCAATTGATAGCAGAACAACTGTCCGCTGCTGGTGTCTCAGTTTTTATGCCAGATATGAAAGGAGATATTTCCGGAATGGCAAAAGAAGCCACAGCGAATGATAAGCTTACCGAACGTGCGAAGGCTCTTGGTATACAATTTACTCCTTCGGGTTTTCCAGTTGAACTCTACTCATTAAGCGGAAAATTAGGAGCTCAGATGCGCGCTACTGTTACTGAGTTTGGACCGGTATTGTTGAGTAAGGTATTGGAATTGAATGAGATTCAAAGCGGAGTATTGACCATCCTTTTCAAATATGCAGATGATAAAGATTTGCCGATTGTTGATTTGAATGACTTGAAGAAGGTATTGAACTATCTTTCAGAAGGAGTAGGTGCAGCCGAAATAAAAGAAGCGTATGGTAAGATTTCCTCAGCGACAGCAAGTACGATCCTGCGAAAGATTGTAGTTCTCGAACAACAAGGGGTGAACCAAATTTTTGGTGAGAAGTCGTTTGACATTGACGATATCTTTGAAAAAGTTGACGGGCGTGGTGTGATCAGCCTGTTGAATGTTTCGGATGTGCAAAGCCAACCTGCCATCTTCTCTACGTTTATGTTGGCGCTTCTCGCGGAGATCTACCAATCTTTACCAGAAGCAGGTGATTTGGACAAACCCAAACTTGTTTTCTTTTTGGATGAGGCACACTTACTCTTCAAAGATGCACCTAAAGCTTTTATGGATCAGATTGAGCAGGTGATTCGCCTAATTCGATCTAAAGGAGTGGGAATCTTTTTTTGTACCCAGCTTACACAAGATGTTCCCCCAACTGTATTGTCGCAATTAGGAAACAGAGTTCATCATGTTATCAGAGCATTTACACCAAATGATGTAACTGCTTTGAAAGCAACCATCAAAACATTTCCAAAGTCGGAGTTTTATGATTTGGAAGATCAGTTTACCAAACTTGGCATTGGTCAGGCCTTCATCACGGTATTAAATGAAAAAGGAATTCCTACGGAAACTGTAGTTACACACCTTGCGCCTCCGGCATCTTTTATGGGACCACTAAGTTCAGCCGAATACCAATCCCAACTCGATCAATCCGAATTTTATAAAAAGTACAAGGAAACGATTGACCCTAAGAGTGCATTTGAGATATTGAATGAGAAAATGGAAACCGTTCGTGCCAAGCAAGCTGAGGACACTGATGTGCGCACCGAACCAACAGCAACACAGCGATCAACCCGCAAGGAAAAAAGCACATTCGAAGAAGTAATGTCATCTCCAGTAGCCAAACAAGTTGGCCGCGAGTTGGTACGCGGTGTTTTTGGAATGCTGTTTGGATCTACGCCCCGGAGAACAACCTCTCGTAGAAAGTACTGAACAGCTCCCCTCAAAAACCCAGTAATTTGGCCGAAAAAGCCTTTCTGGGTATTTATATTTCCTTTCAACAAATAGAACTGATCAAATCACTTGACAGTTTTAAAACCCAAAAGTTATTTTGAGTTAATGGCATCAGTCTTATATTTGCCATTATTTATAATAAGTCTAAATAAGAATAAACAATTTTTACCACCCCAATCCAGCCATGAAATACTGTATAATGATCCTATTATCAATTGGTTGTGTTTACTCAAGTGCACAGGAGCAAGACTCCATTCCAGTAAGAATTTTATCAGAAATAACAATTGTAGGCAAGGATAGCCGATCAGACATACACCAATTGCCAGAGATTGTAGGCACCAATATCTATGCGGGCAAAAAGAGTTCTCTGGTGGTATTAGATAATGTTCAGGGAAATGTGGTAACAAATACCATGCGACAAGTAATGGCCAAAGTGCCAGGTATTTTTATTTGGGAGAGTGAAAGTAGCGGCATTCAAATTGGTATTTCCGCACGTGGATTAAGTCCTAATCGTTCTTGGGAATTTAATGTTCGTCAAAATGGATATGATATTTCTGCTGATCCTTACGGTTACCCAGAAGCGTATTACAATCCTCAGCTTCAATCTGTGCAGCGTATTGAAGTTGTGCGTGGTCATGGTGCATTGCAATATGGACCTCAGATTGGCGGAATGGTCAATTACATTCTTAAGAACGGAAGTGAATTCACAAAGCCATTTCAATTGGAAACGTATCAAACAACTGGCAGCAACGGGTTATTTAATTCATATAATGCGTTAGGTGGCAAAACAGCTAAGCTCAATTATTACGCATTCTTTGATCATCGCTCAGCGGATGGTTGGCGTGATAACAATCAATATCGAAGCAATACGGGCTCGGGCACAATCACCTATCATTTAACAGATCGATTTTCAGTAACCACTGAACTAACGAGATGGGAATCAAGAAGCCAGCAACCCGGTGGCCTTACCGATGAACAATTTGAAATAAATTCAACGCAGAGTTTGCGCAGTCGAAATTGGTTTGATCTTACCTGGCAAACGGCTGCAGTGATCAGTGACTTTAAAATTAGTACCAGGCAGCGTTTGAATGTGAAGCTATTTAGTATTCTTGGTGATCGAAGCAGTGTTGGCTTTTTTCCTGCCGGAGGGATTACGGTGCTAGATGCTATCAACTCATCCACCGGTGAGTACAATAATCGCACAGTAGATGTGGACAATTATCGAAATTATGGATTGGAAGCACGCTATCTGCTACATTATAATCTGGGAAGTATGGGCAATAGTCTTAGCAGTGGAGTTAGATTATATACAGGCGCAACAAGCCGTTACCGTGGTGGAAAAGGAAGTACTGGAACAGATTATGATATTAGTCTTCAAAGTGGAACCACATGGACCGGTGATATTGATTACGGAAGTAAGAACGCTGCATTGTTTGCAGAAAATCTATTTAGTCTCTCTGAGAAATTAATAATAGTACCTGGTCTCCGATATGAATTTCTGGCAGCGGAAGCTAGTGGATATAGTGGTGTACTTAACAATAACCCGATATACCTGCAAAATCAAAAACAAAGTCGTGGTTTTTTAATTGGTGGCGTTGGCCTTGAGTATGCCGTGACAGCCACAACCAAGTTATATGCAAATGCTACTCAGTCGTATCGACCTGTGCAGTTTGCGGATTTAACTGCGCCACCCACTACCGATGTTGTAGATCCCAACTTAACCGATGCCAGAGGTTTGAATGTAGATGCCGGCTATCGTGGCCAAGTTAAAGAGTATCTATTTTTTGATGTAAGTACTTTTTACTTGAAATATGATAATCGCATAGGTTCCATTAAACAACAACGTGCAGATGGTTCATTTTATAATTTTCGTACAAATGTTGGTGGTAGCGCATCTAAGGGTGTGGAGGCATTTGCGGAATATGATATCACCAACTTCGCAGGAATAGATAAGAAGATCGGGAAGATTAATGTGTTCCTTTCCTATGCTTACAACAATGCCCGATATAGTGATTTCAAGGTTGTGGCAATCGTTAATGGCATGCTGAGTGAAACCAATTACAAGGATAAAAGAGTTGAATATGCTCCTGAAAGCATAGTGCGTACAGGATTAACTTATGATTTCAAGGGCTTTACCACTGCACTGCAATACAGTTATACCAATGAAGTGTATACAGATGCTAATAATACCGTGGAACCATCAACTAATGGCCAAAACGGACGGGTGCCGTCTTATTCGGTTACTGATTTAACAGTTGGCTATAGACATAAAACTGGAATTCAAATAAGAGGAGGCATAAACAATATTTCAAATACACGGTATTTTACGCGCAGATCAGGAGGATATCCAGGCCCTGGAATCCTTCCAGCCGATGGAAGAACATTCTTCGTGAGCATTGGATATAAGATGAAGTAATTCTTCCCCCGCTATGTTAAATGTTTGTGCTCAGTATCATAAAAAAAATTACATTTGCTACCGCATAATGGTTCATTCATTTCATTTCACGAGGTGAAGATTAAAAGGGAACCCCGTTCAATTCGGGGGCTGTTCCCGCAACTGTAAGTCTGCACCTGATTTAGTTCAGGAGTTTTTGTCAGTCCCGCTAAGGCGGATGCCACTTTAGTCTAGGTGCTAAGGGAAGGCGGATAA
>JANOQK010000370.1:0-7571 GCA_031414855.1 Bacteroidia bacterium
CAGGAATAACCCTATTCCCCAATCCTGGCACTGCTAAACTCAACGTGGCCATTGACAATAATTTACAAGGTCAGGTTGAAATACAAATGCTGTCAATCCTTGGAAGTGAAGTTATTCAGCCGATCGCGCTGGACAAAACAGAACCCCGGATCGTCAGAACTTTTGATACCAGCGATTTAAGATCAGGGGTCTATCTGGTGATTATAAAACAAAATGGAAATCTGGTCGTTAGGAAATGGGTAAAGTTTTAACAGCCCAAAAGCGGAAATAATTAGCAAGAAAAAAAGTAAATTTGAATTCTTAAAGACTCATCCAGATGAAAACCTACAGAACGTCCCTTATCATGTGTGCTTTTACGATGTCAGTAGTTAGCCTGCTGTTTTCTTCTTGCAAAGAAGATGAGCCCCCTGCTAAACCAAAACTTTCTTTTGACAAATCATCGCTTACTGTAAATGAAGGCGATGGAGAAATTGAAATAAAATTAAAACTCGACAAAGGAGCCTTTGAAGATTTTACCATAGCCTATGAATTAACAGGAACTGCAGTGGATAAAGTTTCAGCCGGAACCACCAAGGCTTACGATTATGAGATTTCAAGTGATTATTTGGAAACTGAAATTGATAAAGATGATTCGATTGGTATCATTAAGATTAAACTCTACTCTGACCTTTCCATTGAGGAGGACGAAATGATTCAGATTTCAATAAAAGATACAGATAGCGAAAATATTGAAATCACGAGAAATGACGATATCAAAATTACCGTTAAACAAGAAGATGGAATGGTGGTGGCCCTGCAATGGGGAATTGGTGCAGGAGAAAAATATACCGATGTGGATATGGATTTGTTCTTGTGGGCAAAAGGTACAACGGGTGTATTTGGGTTAACCAACATTCAATCTGCAAGCGCTGGTTTTGCTTCACCCGAATATTTTTTCTTGCCGGTTAAACCATTTGCTGTGGGCTCCTACGGACTAAGCTGCAACTATTATGAGGGAAAACAAACTCCAATGAATTTTGTCGTTTCTTATATTAAGATTGTAGGTGGCGCAGAAACGCCTGCTATTAATAAAAAAGGTACGTATACCCTAGTCAATGTAAATCCGTATGATGTTACGAAGGTTGATCCAAAGCTGGTAATGACGTTTGATAAAGTGGGTACGGATTTTACCAATTTTTCAGAAATCACTCCTCCATCAGAGAAAAGCCGGATGAGTTCAGGAAACTCATCTACTATTACGTTGAAAAAAGGGGATGATTCAAAGAACAAGCCATTCACACCCTTAGTAACAGGTAGATCGGTTTAAACTATGGCGAAGTTGTAATGAGAACCCAAGTGGGGTAGAATTGCTCATAAGCTTCCTATTTTTTACATTTACAACATGGACTCATTCCCTTTTTCGGCCTACTTATTTTGGGATGCAGAACTTAAAACTATTGATCTTGAAAAAAACAAAGCCTATGTGGTAGAGCGTGTGATTACCCGAGGGCAATTAACCGATTTTCATAAGCTACTCACCATTTATTCTCGCAGAGATATAGTAGAAGCCCTCAGCTTAGCAAGGCAACTGGATCCTAAAACAGCTCACTTTTGCAGCTGGTATTTTAATATCCCAACTACCCAGCTTCATGTTTCATCTTTCTACAGTTGACTCGGCTACCTTTGCACTGTTAAAGCAAGTCTTTACAATCGATTTTGTTAACCGACAGTTTGCTTTGGCTGGAGGCACTTCGCTGGCCTTGCAAACAGGCCATCGGAAATCAATAGACTTAGATTTTTTTTCGGAAAGACCATTTATGCCACTTGATATTGAAAATACATTGGCTGGAAACAAAGCCTGGCTCTATGAACCCGCTGGCCGTGGCGAACGAATGCTCTTCTGCTTTATAAACAAAATAAAATGTGATTTTGTAAATGAACCTTTCCCGTTACTTGAGCCATTTTTCGAGAGAGAGGGAGTAACCCTGTATTCGTTAAAAGATATTGCCGCCATGAAGATGCACACCATTTGCGGGCGTGGCAAAAAGAAAGACTTTTTCGACATTTATGTACTTCTTCAATTATTTGGTTGGAAAGAAATGCTGAAATGGTTTGAGCAGAAGTATGGATCATCTCAACTCTTTTTTTTGTGGAAAAGCATCACTTATTTTAATGATGCCGAAAGTGATCCTGACATTAACGGTTTTGCGCCTTATACCGCAACATGGGCGGACGTAAAGAAAATAATAACTGCATCCTGTAGATAACTATCTAGCCATCGGTGTTACGTCATTCTTCGCATTCGGTGGTGTTCTTTCACCCACGAAAAATTGATCAAAATTTGTCTGTGAAGAACACTGACAAAAGCATAGAAAATAGCCGGATGAGTTCAGGAAGTTCATCTACTCTTACGTTGAAAAAAGGGGATGATTCAAAGAACAAACATTTCACTCCCTTATCAACCGGAAGATAGATCTTGATTGAGTGACATCACCCTTTAATTGGATGGAGGCTACTTTCCAAAACTAAACACGTGTTTGCCACTCACCCGTTGGTGAAAAACACCAACGGAGGCGCGGGTTCAATTTGCAACACACTTAAATCATAAAATAATTCGACCCGTTTTTGCAAATGAAGCGAAGGAACCTATCTTTGCGACTCGATTTCAAAAACGGTCTGTTCGTCTAACGGTTAGGACACCAGATTTTCATTCTGGGAATAGGGGTTCGATTCCCCTACGGACTACATTTTAAACCTCGACTATTTGATTTTCAAGTAGTTGAGGTTTTTTTTATCCCAGACTAAAAAATCATTGCGATTTAAATTCCTAGTCTACCCAGATGGTATGGTAATGCTGTTTACGAGGTTAAGATAATGTGATGGGGGTGAATTTTACTTCACTTCAAATTCTCCCTGCTTCACATCTCTTGAATTTCCGCCAACAAAGACTTGAAATTTGCCAGGTTCATATCCAAAACTTAAATCCGATTTATAAAATGATAAATCTTTCATCCCAAGTGTAAAGCTCACCGTTTTGGTTTCTCCCGCTTTCAGGTTAATCTTTTGGAATCCTTTTAATTCCTTAACTGGTCGTGTAACTGATCCTACTAAATCGCGGATATACAATTGAACCACTTCACTTCCGTCCCGAGCACCCTTGTTGGTCAAATCAACTGTGACTTTAAGCGAATCTGCTGCCGTAATTTCACTTGAACTAAACTTAAGGTCACCATATTCAAATTCTGTATAGCTCAACCCAAAACCAAATGGGTACAGAGGATCATTGGAAACATCAAGATAGTTAGATTGAAATTTTTGAAACCACTTTCCATTCAATGGGCGACCCGTATTTTTATGGGCATAGTACAAGGGAACTTGTCCAACATTTTGTGGAAAGGTGGTTGTTAACTTACCGGAAGGATTCACATCGCCAAATACGACATCGGCAATTGCATCACCGGCTTCACTGCCGCCAAACCAAACATTCAAAATCGCAGGCACGTTTTCTTCTTCCCATGTCAACGCTAAAGGACGTCCAGTAAATAATACTAAGACCACAGGCTTACCCGTTTTAAGCAGGGCTTTAATTAACTCTTTCTGTGTTTCAGGAATTTCAAGGTTAGTGCGACTGGCAGCTTCACCACTCATCTCGGCCGCCTCTCCTACAGCTGCTACAATAACATCCGCATTCTTTGCTATCCTTAACGCTTCGTTCAATAATTCCGATGCTGATCTTTTATCGCGATGTAGCGATTTTCCAAACAACGTTGAGTTCGCTTCCAATACTTCATCTTCATCCAGATTGGAACCTTTGGCATAGACAATTTTTGCATTTGAACCTGCGGCCTTTTTCAAACCCTCCAGGACTGAAATAGATTCGGAAAATCTAGCTGCCACGCTCCACGTGCCCGTCATATTTTCCTTTGCATCGGCCAAAGGGCCAACCAGCGCAATCGTTCCAGATTTTTTTAAGGGAAGTATGTTGCCTTTGTTTTTTAATAACACAAAACTCTGTGCGGCAATACTGCGTGCCTCTGCCCTATTTGCCGCGCTGAATACTTCTGTCTTGGCACGATTCTCATCACAATATTTATAAGGATCATCAAAAAGGCCTAATAAGAATTTTGCTTTTAAAATTCTTCTACAGGCATCGTCAATTTGTTTCTCTGTCAACTTTCCTTCCTTTATAGATTGACCAATGGTTGTCAGCAATCCTTCGCTCACCATGTCCATGTCCAAACCGGCATCCACTGCTTTAGCTGATACAGTTTGCAGATCGCCAAAGCCGTGATTGATCATCTCACTTACACCAGTATAATCGGAAACAACAAATCCTTTAAAACCCCACTCCTTGCGCAACACATCGGTGAGTAACCATTTATTTGCGGTAGCGGGGATACCATCTAGTTCATTGAATGACGCCATTATACTTCCTGCGCCTGCATCCACAGCTGCTTTGTAAGGAGGCAGATACTCGTTGTACATGCGATGACGACTCATATCAACTGTATTGTAATCGCGACCTGCTTCAGATGCACCATATAAAGCGTAGTGTTTTACACACGACATAATGGTGTTGTTGGCCGAGAGATCATCGCCTTGATATCCTCTTACCATTGTACTTGCAATCTCAGAACCCAGATAAGGATCCTCACCACTGCCTTCTGAGACGCGCCCCCAACGCGGGTCGCGTGAGATATCAACCATGGGAGAGAACGTCCAGTTAATGCCATCGGCACTGGCTTCGGTTGCTGCAATTCTTGCGCTGCGTTCTATAAGGTTCATATCCCAACTACAACTCAAACCAAGTGGAATTGGAAATACGGATTCGTATCCGTGAATTACATCCATACCAAAGATCAATGGTATTTTAAGCCGGCTTTTCTCCACGGCAATCTTTTGCATCTCTTTTATGTTCGAGACTGACTTAATGTTGAACAGGCCACCAACCATTCCATTTTCAATCTTCTTCGCGATATCGGAACTCTCTACCGCACCCGTCACAAAAGCTCCGGCCGATGGAAGGTTGAGTTGTCCTATTTTTTCATTTAAAGTCATCACCCTCATTAATGAATCAATACGGCCATCGATGGAGTTGGAAGCAAGGTTTGTTTTAGTCTGACAGGCGGAAATAGAAAACAGTGCTACCAAAAGGATAATAATGTTGCTCAGTTTAGGTTGTGTAGTGTTCATAATTTTAATTTTAAAGTCAAGAACTTTTAATCCCTCTGCCTCCCTACAGGTTGGCATGAAAAAGCGGGCTCCAATCGATTCTATTTAAATCCTAGTTTGGCCTTCGCCACCTGCGCCTCAGGTGATGCCATAAACAAATTCCAAAGCAATCCTGTGCGATGATTCTCAATCATCACGATAGCCGGTCCCTGATCGATGGCCAGGTAACGTTGCAAGTACCAGTTCTCCTGTTCACTAAATGCATCGTAAAAGCCATACTGACCAAATACTTTATCTCCGAGATCTTCGTAAAGATGCCGGACTACTTTCATTGACTCTTCGGGTGTATAAGGAAAAGAAGACAATGCTGCTGTGGGTGAGATCACGCCCAGATCTTCGTTCGGACTGTGCGCTGCATATCCTTTAATGGAATAGCTGGCAGTAAGTCCCCAGCAATTTTCACCATAACCTTTATATTTTTTTGGATTTTCAAGACAATACTGTCGGTTAATGAGTGTGTGATTTTTATTGTGTTCCCAATAATCTGCATAGTCGTCTTTCAGGTTATGGGGATTCAATCCAAGAAAAGAATAGTGCGACCAGAATAACGGCCCCCCAAACTGTGCAGCACCGTTGTGTTTCAGACTGAGTTGATAGCCATACTGTTGATGCGTTGAATCATTTCGCATGCCGCCCTTGCGCGCCCATCCTTCGTGGTACACTTCAGCTGGAACCGAATGGGAGGGTGATCCTGCTGCCAGGAAATACATGATGAGGCATTCGTTGTATCCCTCTACCGCAAAATTCATTTTCCATTGATTCGTTGGTGACCAATGCCAGTATAATACATTCTGGTTGTTTTTGCGATACCAGTCAAATTCAATTTCCTTCCACATCTTATCAATCTTTGCCGCCAATGCTTTTTCCTGTTCATTGCCATCTTTAAAATATTGTCGCACGCAAAGTAATCCTTGCGCGAGATAGGAAGATTCTACAAGGTCACCTCCGTCATCATTCGGACTGAAGGGTTTTACCTTCCCGGTTTCTCCATTCATCCAATGTGGCCACGCTCCATGAAAACGATCGGCTTTTTCCAGCCAGTTGACCAATTTGTTCAACCGTTCAAAGCCTTGCTCGCGTGTGATGAATTTTCTTTCGATTCCAACAAGAATGGCCATCACACCAAAACCAGTTCCTCCGGATGTTATAATGTGTTTGTCATTTTCCGGATAAATATTGTCGGCATGATAGCGCTCACGGGCTGCACCTGAAGTAGGTTCAGCGCCATCCCAGAAATATTGAAACGTTCGGTACTCCACAAGCGTAAGAAGGGAATCATCACTGATGGTATAAGCGGTTCTTACGCTTTCCTTTTGGGATGATGGCGAAAATGCCCATATAATTAACAGTAGGAAGCAGGAGTAAATTGATATCTTTTTCATTGCTTCAATATATCAATTCTTTACCAAGTTTAGTTTTGTAAATCCTTCTGTAACTTCAGGAGCCGACATAAATAAATTCCAAAGTAATCCGGTACGATAGTTTTCAATCATGCCCACAATAGGACCCTGATCAATTGCCAGGTATGACTTTCCGTACCATCCGGCTGTTGTATTGAAAGCATCATAAAAACCATACGGTCCCCATAGTTTATCCCCAATTGTATAGTAAAAAAATTTCAAAGCTTTCATTGATTCAACTGGAGTATAGGGAAAGGATGAGAGGGCTGCTGTTGGTGTTATCACGCCAAGGTCATTCGCTGGGGAGTGCGCATTATAGCCATCCTGATTATCACTTGCCGTCAGACCCCAGTTAGTTGAACTATATCCTACATAGCCTTTGGGATTGGTAACGCAGTAGGTATAGTTAATCAATGACGCATTAACATTTTGCTCCCAGTAATTGGCGTAAGCATCAGAAAAATGTGGATCCAAACCAAGATAAGAATACTGTACCCAGAATAAAGGGGCGGGACTTTCCAGTGGAAGCTTATACCCGTAGTAGGTGTTGTTCTTTACAATGGATCCGTTTTTACCATACCCATTTGTATAAACACTTTTGGGAATACTGTGTGTAGGCGAGGCTGCTGCCAATACATACGTAATCTGTTGTTCAAAATATCCTGACAAGGCAAAGTTCATATCCCAATTATAAGAAGGTGACCAATGCCAATATAAAACCTCTTGGCCGTTTTTTCGATACCAATCCCATTCAACAGTTTCCCAAAGTTTATTAATACGGTTGATCATGTTATTTCCAATTGTATCGGCAGGTTGTAAATATTGACGGAACGTGATAAGCCCTTGCACTAAAAAAGAAGTCTCCACCAAATCCCCACCGTTGTCTTTTACACTGAACGGGATCACCTTTCCTGTATTTCCATCAATCCAATGCGACCATGCCCCGTGAAAACGATCTGC
>JANOQK010000371.1:0-2736 GCA_031414855.1 Bacteroidia bacterium
GAAAAAATCGCGATTGTGGGTGTGAATGGATCGGGAAAGACAACGCTCATTAAACTTCTTTGCCGCATTTATGATCCTACCGAAGGAAGTATTCTTGTCAATGGAATAAACTTAAAGGATATTCATCTGGAAGATTGGCAAAGCGCTCTTGGCGTTCTCTTTCAGAACTTTCCGGAGTATAATCTTACTATACGGCAATCTATTGGAGTAGGCCGGATTGCAAATGTTATTGATGAAGAAAAGCTTAAGCAAGCCGCAATTTATTCAGGGGCTGATGAATTTATTAAGGAATTTCCATCTACCTACGATCAACTTATCTGGAAGGAGTTTAAAGATGGAACTGATTTATCAAAAGGTCAGCATCAGCGTCTTGCTGTAGCCCGCATGTTTTATCGAGATGCAGCTATCACCATTCTAGATGAACCTACGGCTTCCATTGATGCTGTAACGGAAGAGAAGATTTTCACTACACTTGAAACGAACCGGATAGGGAAGACAGTGATTCTTATTACACATCGTTTCAGTACCGTTAAGAATGCCGACATGACCTTAATGCTGGAGCATGGAAAGATTATTGAGCAAGGATCGCACAGGGAGCTTATGCAGTTAAAAGGAAAGTATTCAGAACTTTACACGATGCAGGCCAAGCGCTATCTGGAAAGCGAAGATGACCAGAAGAAATAGCTCTCTCGTGACAAAGTCGTATGCCCACTGTTTACCAAAGCTTAAAGTGGTCTTGACGTCTACAAATGACGTTGCAAATGCCATTCTGATTGACGAATTTGTTTGTTCTAAAAAATGTTGATTGATATGGAAGATCGTGGAAGAAGAAAATTCTTGAAAGATGTAACGAAGGCTGCTGGCTCAGCTATGATCTTATCTTCACCCATTGAAAGCTTAGCCACTGGCTATTCGGCAGATTCTTGGACAGTTGGCCAAATCATGGATCTGTTTATTAACGAAGTGCCAGGAGGCCTTATCGCGAACACAGTGGATACAGTACATGCAGGAAATCGCGATATGAAAGTGACTGGTATTGTGACCACTATGTTTGCCACGATTGAGGTGATCCGGAAAGCCGTAGACCTAAACTCCAACTTCATTATTGCACATGAGCCCACCTATTATAACCATCAGGGTACAGTAGATTGGCTTGAAGGACACGATGTATATAAATACAAATCTGAACTTTTGAAAAAACACAACATCGCTATTTGGCGGAATCATGATCATATCCATCGGCACATGCGGGATGGAGTAAAGATGGGTGTTATTACAAAGCTTGGCTGGGAAAAGTATTTCGATCCGAAGTCGAATCAAATTGTTGTTATACCCGAAATGACATTGAAAAATTTGATGGAGCACATCAAGCAAAAACTTGGAATAACCACCATGCGATACATGGGTGATCCATCTCAGCCTTGCAGAAAGATTTTATTCAATCCGGGCTTCAACACCGGCAGCATCGTTATTCCTGTTATCGCCAGGGAAAAACCGGATGTCGTTTTAGGGGGCGAGTTTCATGAATGGGAAGCACCTGAATACATACGAGATATGCAATTGAGTGGTCAAAAGATTTCAATGGTCATCTTAGGCCATGCTGATAGCGAAGAACCAGGATCTGAATACATGGCACAATGGGTAAAGGAAAAGGTGACAGGCGTTCCTGTAACCCACATTCCTGCCAAAAATCCTTTTTCATTTAATTAATAGTCAACGAGCTATACCTTTTAAAATAATATGGATAAAAGAACTTTCCTTAAAACGTCAACAGCAATGGTAGCAGGTACAGTCCTTTCACAGTTAGCAGCTTGCAGTCCAGAAAAGGAACATTTAAAGAACTGGGCAGGAAATCTTGAATACAGTACAGATAATGTGCATTATCCAAAGACACTGGAAGAAGTCCAGGAAGTGGTAAGAAGTTGTTCAAAGCTAAGAGGACTTGGTTCACGCCATTCATTCAATACGATTGCCGATTCAACCGAAAATCAAATCTCTCTCAAGGAGATGAATAAGGTGGTGTCATTAGATAAAGCTGCCCGAACTGTCACAGTTGAAGCTGGAATGAAGTACGGGGAAGTTTGTCAATACCTTCATGAAAATGGTTTTGCGTTGCATAACCTCGCTTCCTTACCTCATATCTCAATTGCCGGAGCAATTGCCACTGCCACACATGGCTCTGGTGTTGATAATGGCAATCTCTCAACGGGTGTTTCTGCTATTGAGTTTATAGATGCGACAGGCGAGATCGTTACCTTATCAAAAAAAGACGAGTACTTTTATGGTGCTGTCGTTGGACTTGGAGCGCTGGGCATTGTTACAAAGGTGACGCTGGATTTGCTGCCTGCATTTAATATGCAACAAGTAGTCTATCGGAATATGTCAATGGCAAAGCTTAAAGACAATTTTGATGCTATCATGTCGAGCGGTTATAGTGTGAGTATGTTTACAGATTGGAGAAATAAAAACATAAATGAAATTTGGATTAAAAGTAAAATAGAAGAGGGCAGTCCACACAGGGAATTTGAATCTGAATTTTTTGGTGCGAAGCTCGCTACTCAAAATATGCATCCCGTTGAAGAGCTATCGGCAGAAACATGCACGGAACAAATGGGTATTCCTGGTTCTTGGTATGATCGCTTGCCGCATTTCAAGATGGGTTTTACACCAAGCGCTGGCAAGGAATTGCAGTCTGAATATTTTGTAGCTAAAGAATATGCCTTTGACGCTTTCAGG
>JANOQK010000372.1:0-12846 GCA_031414855.1 Bacteroidia bacterium
CAAAACAGAAGATGTGATGGGTTCATTTCAATTTGAGAGGTTAAAGCTAACCAATTTTTGACGGTTTGCCGAAGTTCATTTACAATCGAATTTTAATAAGCCCTTGCAAATACCACTCGCTTTGTAGAAGGCTTTCCAGAATAGATACATGTTCCTGCTTCTGCTGATGCATCCAATGGAATGCAACGAAAAGTGGCTTTTGTCTCTTCTTTAATTATGGTTTCCGTTTCGGCTGTTCCATCCCAATGCGCTAACACAAACCCACCTTTCTCATCCAACACTTTTTTAAATTCATCATACGAATCAACTTTAGTGGTCTTTTCGCTTCTGAATTTTAATGCCTTCTCATAAATGTTTGCCTGAATATCGTCCAGAAGTTTTGGTATAGCTGTTGCCACATCATCCATCTTCATTACTTGCTTTTCTTTGGTATCCCTTCGTGCAACTTCAATTGTTCGGTTTTCCAAATCGCGTGGCCCAATGGCAATGCGAACAGGTACTCCTTTCAATTCCCACTCTGCAAATTTGAAACCTGGCTTGAGGTTATCACGGTTGTCAAACTTTACGGAATATCCTTGCTTGCGAAGGGATGAAGCAATCTCCTCCACCTTAGTGCTAATTTTAATCAGCTCCTCGTCACTTCTAAAAATAGGTACGATTACCACGTGAATCGGTGCCAGCTTTGGAGGCAATATCAAACCATCATCATCGGAGTGTGCCATGATCAAACCGCCAATTAAACGAGTGCTTACGCCCCATGATGTTCCCCATACCAATTCAAGCTTTCCTTCCTTATTGGTAAACTGAACATTAAATGCTTTCGCAAAATTTTGTCCTAGGAAATGCGAGGTGCCAGCCTGCAATGCTTTTCCATCTTGCATCATCGCTTCAATGCAATACGTATCAATCGCACCTGGAAATCTTTCGCCATCTGATTTCTTTCCTTTGATAACAGGCATGGCCATAAAAGTCTCAGCAAATTCTGCATACACATCCAGCATCTGCTCTGTCTCTTTCACTGCTTCATTGGCTGTAGCATGTGCCGTGTGCCCTTCCTGCCAGAGAAATTCAGCCGTTCTTAAAAAAAGTCGAGTCCGCATTTCCCATCGCACCACGTTTGCCCATTGATTAATCAAAAGCGGCAGATCGCGATAGGACTGAATCCATTTTTTATAAGTGCTCCAGATAATAGCTTCACTCGTGGGGCGCACTACCAACTCTTCTTCCAGTTTTGCCTCCGGGTCAACAATCAGTTTTCCTTTGTTATTGGGGTCTGTCTTCAGACGATAGTGGGTAACGATCGCGCATTCCTTGGCAAATCCCTCGGCATTTTTCTCCTCTGCTTCGAACATGCTCTTTGGGACGAAAAGAGGGAAATAGGCATTTACGTGACCTGTCTCTTTAAACATCTTGTCCAACGCCTGTTGCATTTTTTCCCAAATGCTATAGCCGTAGGGCTTAATCACCATACACCCTCTTACATCCGAATTTTCGGCCAGATCGGCCTTTTTCACTAAATCATTATACCATTGCGAATAATTTTCACTACGTGAAGTCAACTCCTTTCCCATTATCCTGAAATTTTAGGCTCCAAAAATAGGGTTTTGGATTGTGGCATTAGCAGAAATAGGCCAGATAAATCCTTGTAAGTGGCGTAACTACCACCCCCTAAATCATGGTTTTTTATTGCTTGCAGGCACCACTCTGTGTAGATTTACGTTCATAAGGAAGATTAATAGAAATGACTATGAAAACGAAATACACTTTACTGACTGGATTAGCCTTGTTTGCAGCATCTGCAGCATTTGGCCAGGTTGAGCATGACGACATGTATTTCAACTCAAAAGACAGAGAAAAAATAAATGCTTCCAAGCAGGTGGTATTGGCCAAGCAACATAAACAGGAAGATATACAAGCAGTAAAGACATCACCTATCAATCCTACTGATAGTTATTCCGGCAGAAGTGTTAATCCAGAGTATACCAATCGCTTGAAAACGAATCCCACTTTGTCCAATGCTGATTCACAGTATTTTGTTTCGGGATACCAACCAGTAAGTGTAAATCAAAATTTGGCAAGCAATAATTGCAATTGCACATCCAACAGCAACTATAACAATTTTAACAATCCTTATTATGGCGGGTATGGTATGAATTCTTATTACGGAATGAATTCCGGCTTTGGAAGTCCATATAGTGGTTTCAATTCTCCGTGGGGAATGAACGGTGGAATGTATCAGCCAGGATGGTCCTCCATGTTAGGATATGGTTTTGGAGGAATGAGTTCAGGCTTGTTTGCTAGCATGAGCTATGGCTTTGGAAATAGCTGGGGTAGCCCATGGAATTCTGGATACGGTTCGCCTTATAACAGCTACGGCTATGGAATGCCTTACAGCAGTGGCTATGGATCAAATTATTATGGAACGCCTGTGGTTATCAACAATAATATTGATAGTCGCAATACTATCGTATATAGCAAAAGGGCAAACAGAAGTAGTGATATAGACAATCTGATTGATAACTCAAGACCTGAAACTGGTTATACTCGCACAGGCCGGGAGGTTGCCACTGGTAGAAGCCGATCAGAAAGCCAAAGTCAATATTATGATCGTGGTTGGAAGAGAGATCCAGAAAAGAATCCTTCACGTTCATTCTGGAGTGACAATTCTTCATCCACCAATTCAGGAAGCAGATCGCAATCAAGTTCAAATTGGAATAATAATAATACTTGGGGAAATTCTACTTCTGGTGGTAGACAAAGCTCATCGGACTGGGGTAACGGCTCTTCTAACTCTTCCCGCAGTTCATTCAGTTCTTCTGACAGTGGCTCTAGAAGCAGTTCGTCAGGAAGTATGTCATCTGGAAGTTCGTCTGGCGGTGGAAGTAGTGGAGGATCGCGTTCAAGGGGTCGGGATTAATTTCAAAAAAATTTACGTATGAAAATTTTGAAGGGGCTTCTGCTCAGTGGGATTGTTATGTTTTCCGCAGAGCAAATCTGTGCACAAAGCTTTACTGAAACTGCTCTTTTATTCAGCAGGACTCCTCCAGTGGGTAGTGCAAGAATTCAAGGGATGGGTGGAGCGCAGGTTGCACTGGGTGCTGATTACAGCAGTGCTTATTCAAATCCAGCCGGACTTGGCATGTACAATCGCTCGGAGTTTGCTTTTACGCCAGGACTCAGCTTTTCAAATGTTTCGGCTGATTACCTTGGTCAAAATACAAACGACTCAAAATCAACTTTCAGTCTTCCTGGCCTTGGCATGGCTTTTCACAATGCTGATTCCAAACTCAAAGGCATTTTGGGTGGAACATTTTCTATTTCATACACACGCATAAATGATTTTAATCGCAACCTTACCTATGCCGGAACAAACAAAGATAACTCCATCATTGATTATTTTATTCAGGATGCAACGGGTGGCACCCCAGTTCAATTCAAAAGTGGAGGAGAACTGTTCAATACCCCAACGGAGCTTGCTTACAATAATTATTTGATTGGAGAAAGTACAATCCTTGATCCTGGCAATAGCAAGACCGAATATTTTACGGATGTCACAGGCATTCCCTCGCAACGGGAAGAAATAGAAACGGAGGGTGCACAAAATCAGTGGAACTTTTCATACGGTGCAAATATCGCTGACAAAGTCTTCCTTGGTCTTGGGGTTGGAGTTGCCTCTATTCGTTACAAGTCAAAAAAGATGTACACAGAAGAATTTGTGAACGAGCCTCTTTCTGATCTTCTTCTGGAAGAAACTCTTGAGATTAGAGGACCCGGTATTAATGCTACACTGGGTGCCATTTTCAGACCAGTGGATTTTATTCAATTTGGTGTATCCGTGGCCACTCCTACAGCCTATGGTCTTACTGACAGCTATAGCGCTACGATGAATACCTCCTGGAAAAATTTTGAATATTTACCTGGTGAATTCATAAATAACGAAAGTGCCAAAACGGATATTATCAATTCAGAGTACACCTTAAAAACTCCCTGGAGATTCAATACCGGTGCAACTCTGTTCATACAGAAGCACGGATTTGTAACAGCCGACATTGAAAGCATCAATTATGGCAACGCTAAATACGGGGATTCCTATGATGGCATTTCCTACGAAAACGATAACGAAAAAATAAAATCACTCTACCAGTCTGTGATCAATTTTCGATTAGGAGGAGAGTTTCGATTAAATCAATTCAGATTCAGAAGTGGTTATGGATTTATGTCAGAACCTTTTAAGAATGAGCAAAATAGTGTGGCACGTGTGGTTCAAAGTATTTCAGGTGGAGCAGGTTACCGCACTGAAAAATTTTACATTGACTTGGCTGTTGTACACCGATATGGAGACAATTCATACCGACCATATTCAGTAAACTCTCCCACCAGTCCACTAGTAACATATCGCCAAAGCAATACAAACTTGTTAGTTACACTTGGATTTCCCTTCTAGAATCTGCTTCGAAAACCAGCACAAAGGTTTGCGGTTTATTTGAGACTCAACTTTTCCACTAAAGACTTTATTTCAATTCGCTCACCAGTAATAGTGAGATGTGCCTGCTTATAAAAGTTAATCCGTTGTGAACGCATAAACTCAATCCGGTCTTTTAAACTTTCTGCATCATCAGTTGCGAAAAGTGGTCGCTCAGAAATATGAGAGTTCATGATGCGCTTAGCAATTTCTTTGGCTGGCACATCCAGAAAAACACTTTTGCCAGCTTGATTGATCTGTTCCATGTTGTCAAAAAAACAAGGGGCTCCGCCACCGGTGGCCAACACAAATGAATCTGTTGATTGGCAATATTTCTTTAATGCTTTGGATTCGAGTTGGCGAAAATAGCCCTCATGCATCTGTTTAAAAATTTGCTTGATGGTTCGTCCTTCCTGCTTTTCTATTTCCAGATCCAAATCGATGAACGAATAGGACAATTCCAATGCTAGGGATTTGCCAATCGTTGACTTGCCAGAACCAGGAAGACCAATGAGGAAAATTTTCATTTCAACAAATCAAGTATTTCAGTAGCAGCAGGTGTATCGTTGTGATGCCAGTTGCCTATCACTGTTCCGTCTTTCCAAAGAGCAATGCCTGGATTAGATCTAATAATGGTTTTCAAGACTGTGGCATCGGCATAGTAATAAGGTACGGCCAACTGATGTTCGTGCCGAAAGGTTTCCATCTGTTCAGCCAATGATGCTGTCAAGACAAATGATTCTACTTTTCCATCCAAAGCTTCTGTCAGTGACTTTATCGCTACCATGTTCTCAGCAGAAGACTTAGTAACATCATATATAACGATCAATAACTTTGATCCTTGAAAGGTATAAGGGGTCATGTCGTCCCCTTCCGGGCTGGTCACTAGATAATCGGTAATCTTTGGTTTGATTTTATCTTCATTCAAAACCTTTGAAGAGAGGTATTTATATCCTTCCTCTGCCAGAAATTTTTCTGATGTTATTGTTTCTCCTCCTTTATCAAAAGTATATTCAATGACAGGCGACTCTGTGGGAATCATTTGTTGTGGAATGTTATTACCGATTCTATAAGCCCGAAAATCAATGAAGGGCAAATGAAGGATTGCGTAAATGCCCAGGAATAAACTGATCATCACTACAGCTCCAACAAGAGCGTGACCTTCGCGTGTTCTCAAGGAAGGCACGAATCTGTTTCGATACCAAAATAAGTGAAGAACAAATACCATTAATATGATGTCCTTAGTGAACGACTCCCATGGAGTTAGCTTGATAGCATCGCCAAAGCACCCGCAGTCGGTCACTTTATTGAAGTAAGCTGAGTAAAATGTTAAGAAGGTAAAGAATACCATCAACCCGAGAAGTATCCAAGTCGTTTGGTTCATACGATAATACACCAAAATGGCCGCACCCAAAGCAAGTTCAAGCACAATCATGATCATACCGATCTCCAATGACCAAGGAATGAAGTAATGGAAAAAAGATCCAAAGTCTTGTGCGAAGACCTCAAAGTACTCTTCCATTTTTATTTGAGTGCCAATCGGGTCATTTAATTTAATTAGACCGGAAAAAATAAAGAGTCCTCCAACAAAGAACCGTGAAAATTGATCGATGAATTTTTGCATAATGAATAGTCAACAGACGAAAGTCGACAGTCAACAGTTAGTTTAGTGAATTTCTTAAAGCTTGGATTCTTTTTACAAGTTGATCGGTGGCGATATAAATACTTTCAAAATCTTCATCAGAAATAATATTCCGCTTCTTGGCAGGATAAATACATCCAACTACTTCAACTCCAGATCGAATTGCATAGCCAAGGAATTTTTTGAATTCAGGATTAGTTTGACCTGTTGATCCTTCGGCAATATTTAATGAAACAGAATCAGCCGCTCTTTTGATTTGTGGAACAAGGATATAAAGCTCTTCTTTGGGAAAGGTCAAGCAAACTTTATGCACCAACCCGCTCAACTCTGCTAAATCCTTCCATACCTCCAATTTTTCAAATTTAAACGACATAACTGTTGTCAGTTGACTGTGGACAACTTAATTAAACAAAACACGGCATAATTAATCATATCCTGATAGTTCGCCTTCACACCTTCGCTGACAAGCGTTTTACCGTGATTATCTTCAATCTGCTTCACGCGCAGGAGTTTCATTAAAATAATATCCGTCATAGACGCAACTCGCATTTCACGCCAGGCTTCACCATAGTCGTGATTTTTATTTTGAAGAAGGTCAAAGGTCTCGCCCACCTCACCATCATATAATTGTTCTAACTCCTCAAACTTCATCTCCATCTTATCTGAATTCTGAAGTTGCATTTGGATGAGCGCAATAACACAATAGTTAATAATACCTGTAAACTCGTCTTTTATAGGATCTCCCACTTTTTGCACTCCTTTTTCCTGGATGCTACGAATTCGCTGGGCCTTAATGTAGATCTGGTCGGTAATGGAAGGCAATCGCAAGATTCGCCAAGCCGTGCCATAGTCTTTTGTTTTCTTGGCAAACAAGGCTTTGCAAGCGGCAATTACGTCCTTATATTCGATGGCGGTTTGTTCGTTCATATTCCAACGCAAAATAGATCAGGATTTTTTGGATTTATAGAGTAATTGGAAAATTTTACATAATAATTAACAGACCAACAGGTGTCACCAATCTATAGATGAGTACGCACAATATTTACAAAGTCAGTAAAACCCTTCAGGTAAAAGGCCGACTTATCGACCTTTCAGAGCCTAAGGTCATGGGTATTCTAAATGTGACGCCCGATAGTTTTTATGATGGCGGAAAATTTACGGGAGAATCTGCCATACTAAAACAAGTTGAAAGGATGCATACTGAAGGAGCAACTTTCATCGATATCGGTGGATATTCTTCCCGGCCAAATGCAATTGATATCACAGAAGAAGAGGAGAAAAAAAGAGTGCTTCCTGCAATAGAAGCAATAGCAAAAAACTTTCCGGAAATCATTATTGCTGTGGATACTTTCAGAAGTACCATTGCCAAATCTTCCATTGAAGCCGGTGCGTCCATGATCAATGATATTTCTGGCGGATCTCTAGACAAGAAAATGCCTGAAGTTGTAGCCGCTTTGCAAGTGCCGTATATACTTATGCACATGCTGGGCACGCCACAAACCATGAATACAATGACCAACTATGAAAATCTTTTGAAGGAAATCATCGACTATTTTCATCAAAAGATAAATAGACTTCAGTTGCTGGGTGTAAAAGATCTGATTATCGATCCGGGATTTGGTTTTGCCAAAACCATTGATCAAAATTTCGAGTTGTTACAAAAACTGGATTATCTGAATATACTTGAGAAACCTATACTCGTGGGGCTGTCTCGAAAATCAACAATCTGGAAGACATTATCCATCAAACCAGAAGATGCGTTGAATGGAACAACATCGTTGAATACTATTGCGTTATTGAAAGGAGCCAGTATTCTTCGCGTACACGATGTGAAGGAAGCCGTGGAAGTAGTAAAACTAATAAAGGCTTTAAACTGAAGGCTTTCCGCTTAAAGCTTTTAAATTTGTAGTGATGATTCTTGTTTTCAAAATTGGATTTCTGGATATCAGCTGGGTTGATTTGGTAGATATTACTCTGGTGGCAATTTTACTGTACCAGATTTATAAACTAATAAGAGGAAGTATTGCAGTTAATATCTTTTTAGGGATACTGGCGCTTTACCTTGTCTACCTGATTGTGCGCGCTGCTCAAATGGAATTGCTGTCTACTATCCTTGGTCAGTTCATGGGGGTTGGCGTGTTGGCGATGATCATTTTATTTCAACCTGAAATCAGAAAATTTTTATTGGTGATTGGCCGGAGCACAGAATTTAATCGAGAAACCATTTTAAGATCACTTGCCAATTGGCGACATGATTATCACGATGATTTTGATATTCATGAAGTAATAGACGCTGCCAAAACATTAAAGGCCACCCGTACAGGAGCACTTATTGTTTTCTCGCGAGACACCGAATTAAAATTCTACATTCAAACGGGAGACCGATTGGATGCCGAAGTGACCAAACGCTTGCTGCTTTCCATCTTTAACAAAAATGGCCCGTTACATGATGGTGCTGTTATTATTTACAAAGGTCGCATCAAAGCTGCACGATGCGTATTGCCCGTGAGTGAGAACGATCATTTACCAACACATTTTGGGTTGCGTCATCGCTCAGCTATTGGTATGTCAGAAACAACTGACACCTTAGTGATGGCAATCTCCGAAGAGACAGGTCGTTTGATATTAGCGCGCAATGGCAAATTCTTAAAAGCCCTAAAGCTAAAACAGGTTGAACAGAAAATTTTGGAATATCTTCATAACGAAGAGCCAAAGAACTGGGACGAAGTACCTGAGGAGGCTGAACCCGAAGGACAAGAGGTGAAGGTATAGTTGCTTATCATTTGCCAGGAAGAACTCCTTAGTCTCCAACACCAAATTCTCCTTACCTTAGAGTCATGAAACGACTCTTATTTTTTCTTTCTCTTCTTCCACAACTATCTTTCTCTCAAACGCTCGAAACGGTTATTCAAAAAGGTCATGAACTCGCGGTCATATCCATAGCTATAAGTCCTGATAGCAATTTTGTTGCTACGGGCAGTAAAGACAAGTCGGCTAAATTATGGGACTTGCGCAATGGCAGAGAAGTAAGAAGTTTTTTAGGTCACATGATGTCAGTGACGTCCTTGGAATTTTCATCAGATGGAAAATATTTACTCACAGGCAGCAATGATAAAACCGCCCGTATCTGGGAAGTGGAGACTGGAAAGGAATTAGTCAGCGTTCCATCATTCGATGATGGACTGGTAACCGATGTTGCATTCGATCCGCTCAATCGATTTTTTGTCTTGGCTGGATATTCTTCATCAGGCTATGGCGACACAGCAGTAGTATATGATGTTAAAACAAAGAGGGTTCTTACAAAAATTCAAGTTGACCCAGACAAAGGACTGGGAAACGGAATTGACATAGCCATAAGTCCCGATGGAAAATGGATAGGCTTTGGTGAAGACAATCGTAAAGTACGTATTTACAAAACAGCAGATTGGCAAAAAGTATATCAATTTGAATTTGAAGAAGGCTGGTGTGGCGGATGCGGTACCGATCTAGTATTCAGTCCGGATAGCAAACTAGTATACATGGCTTCCCATCGGGGGCCCGTAAAGAAATACAATCTCGCAGACGGCAAGCTATTGAAGGTATATGAAAAAGATCCTGAAGAGTTAACGGGACTTGCCATCAGTCCTGACGGGAAAAAACTTTCACGCGCTACTGAAAAAGAAGTAGTCATCTGGAATGAAGCAACCGGTGAAGAGATTTCTAAACTTGGGGCGGAAGAAAAAGCGGAGTTCCATGAAATCGCTTTTACAAGAGACAGTAAACGACTGATCATCACATGCGATAACAACACAGCCTTCTCCTGGGATATTCAGCAAAAAAAGAAAGATCTTGAGCTGACGGGGCTACTCAATCAACGAGACAAAGGAGGTTTAAATTATGACGCCAACTTTGTATGGCAATCTGCCATCGCCAAATACATTCGTTTTAAAAACGAGCTTTTAATCACACGTGATGGCAAGCAACTGATCAAAGGAAAATTCGGAACGAAAGTCAAACGCTGGGATATCGCTTCTGGACAAAATGTGATGGACTACAACGGTCATAAGAAGGCTGTGCTTTGTTATGACCTTTCCAAAGATGGCCGATTCATGCTCACTGGTGGCGGAGATGGGAAAGTAATTTTGTGGGATGTGTATAAGGGGGATTCTATAAAATCCTTCCACCCGCATCGCGAGCCGATCTTCGATATTAAATTCAATCATGATGAAAGCATGTTTGCGTGCTCGGGTTGGGATGCTACCATGCGCGTTTACGATCTGAATCTTGGAAAGTCTCTCCAATATTTTGATTTCGAAAACAACTCCGTTTATAATCTTGCATGGCATCCAAATGATCTTTACCTCTTCACCGCTCAACTGGATTTCAGTTTACAAATGCGAGAGCTGGATACAAAAACTTCTGTTCGCTCTTTTGTAGGACATACTGATGTTATCTCATCCATTCGGGTGAGCGCTGATGAAAAATTATTGTTGAGTTCAAGTTGGGATGGTAGTATACGGTTATGGGATATCTCTACAGGCTTCATGACAAAAAAATTTAAGGATCATGTTGGAGCCGTTCACATTGCCGTGTTCAGTCAAGATGGGAAATATATTTATTCGGCAGGCGCAGATAGAGTCATCCGCATATGGGACATTAGCACAGCAAAAGTTATTAAGAAATTCGAAGGTCATAATGCAGAAGTAACTTCGCTCCTCTTCAGTCCGGATAACAAAATGCTTATCAGTCATGGTGTTGATGGTGTTACAAAATTTTGGGACTTAACCACAGGGAAAGAATTTTTCGAACACATTCATTTAGGTGAGCGCGACTGGATGGTAAAAACTACTGACGGCTACTTTAACAGCACAGATCAGGCACGCCAATACATTCATTTTGTGAGCGGACTGAAAACATATTCTGTAGATCAATTCTTTGACGAATTCTATCGTCCTGATTTATTACCAACTCTGTTTAAAAATCGTGGCGGCAATGAATTGCAGAACATTCAAGGCAAATTGAAAGGCTCACCTCCCCCAAGTGTACGAGTGGCCATACTTCCTTCAAACATACCCGGTCAGGCAGAAGTGTATTTGAAAATCACTGACAACGGGGCTGGTGTTGAGAATATCAAACTCTTTCACAACGGAAAAAGTCTAACTATTAATAAAGCGGAACTAAAATTACCGGTTGGCAAGGGACAATCCACCACCTACAAACATTTAACTCGACTCGTGAGCGGCAGTAATACACTATCCGCCTCTGCCAGTAACAAGGACCGGATAGAATCGGACCAGCACAGCGTAGAGATTTTTTCCGACATCGCCTCAAAAAATAATACATGCTACATCCTTTCCATCGGAATCAACAACTATAAAAATCCTAGACTCAGTCTCAATTACGCGAAACCAGATGCAGAGTCTGTCATATCTGTATTTAAAGAGAATGCCCAAATGCTATTTGGCAATGTGGAGCTGCATACGTTGTATGACAATGAAGCTTCAAAAAAGAATATCCTTTCAAAACTGGATGAACTATCTGCAAAAATTCATCAAGAGGATGTCTTTATTTTTTTCTATGCGGGTCATGGCAGCATGGTGGATAACAGGTTCTTTTTCATTCCATCAGAAAGTCTGAGATTGTATGATATTTCTTCTTTGCAGAACGAAGCGTTGGAAGCTTCTACTCTTCAGGAAAAGTTAAAAAATATTCATGCGCTCAAGCAACTGATCATCATGGATGCGTGCCAGTCCGGTGGATCAGTCGAACTATTGGCTGCACGTGGTGCAGCCGAAGAAAAAGCAATTGCACAACTCTCTCGTAGTGCAGGCATTCATGTGATGGCTTCTGCCGGCAGCGAACAGTTTGCCACTGAGTTCGTTGAGTTGGGCCACGGGCTCTTTACTTATCTCTTGATAAAGGCATTAGAAGGCGATGCTGATGGCGCGCCTAAAGATGGTAAAGTGACCATTTATGAACTAAAATCATACTTGGACGATCAGGTACCTGAGATGACACGCAAGATGAAAGGCAAGCCGCAGTATCCGTATACATTCTCACGCGGTCAGGATTTTCCAGTTGTCATTGACAAGTAAACTTTTCGAAATTATTCCATTCATAGATACAATCACGGTCGAACTAACGTCCTCATTTGGCCGGTGACAGGTTACCATTGCAACTTTATCAAAATAAACACGTAGATTAGTAGTACGTTAACTAACTTTTTATGTAAATGAAAGAAGCCAGTCCGGTGAAGTACTACTTCGCCAAGTATTTTTTTCTGGCCTTAGGTTTATTGCAGTGGTTTATTGGGATTCTTATCTTTATTCGTAACGGTAACTTACCAAAGAGTCAAACTGCAGCGTTTATTTTTTTTACCTTAGGCTTAGTTTGTGTTTCGTTGTATTTGTTTATCGCGTCTAAAATCAAGCGAGTAGCGATCAGCAAAAAGAAAGTAGCTATTATCAATAGCTATACGACCAAAGAGTATGAATGGCCGGACATCAAATCAATTAAATTCATTCCGCTATTAAATGTATACGGAATGAAAATAAGAGGAAGAAAAGGAAAGATTTATTTTCTACCTATCAATGAAAGCGAAGTGATCTATGGAATTTTTTCCTCTAGTCAATTGACAAAAAATTGATAATGTAGGGGCGCAAGATCTTGCGCGCCCTACATATTATTTTTTCCAAACAGCACCTATTCCAGCTTCCCACAATTGTTTGTTAAATGCTGGAACTTCATTATCAAGTAATGCACG
>JANOQK010000373.1:0-7717 GCA_031414855.1 Bacteroidia bacterium
TTCAGCTACCAGGTTAGCCCCTTCCTCCTCCACCACACTAATAAGGCTTCGTTCAATTTGCTTCCACTTCAGATTAGATTTTGGAACACCATCCAATCTTACTCCATGTAAGATCGTAAATTCAATATCGAGCTTAGAGGCCATCTTCATGGCATAATGAATGGCAACTTTAGAAAGTGGTGAGAAATCAGTTAACAAAACGATTTTTAAGGCAGCCATAGGTGGGTATTTGTTTTATCAAAAATAGATCATTCGTATTCCAGATAAAAATTATATTGCGGCACTTTAACCAGAGAAAACATGAAAAACAGTCTATTCCTTGTTGCGATTGCTATTCTTGGTACTTGCTGCCATGCTCAACAGATCGATCAAGCCATCATTAAAAAGCACATCAGAACATTGGCAAGCGATTCACTGCAAGGTCGTGGAACGGGATCAGAAGGTGAAAAAATGGCATCGGCTTACATTCAGGCCGAATTCAAAAAAATTGGACTTGAGCCAAAAGGTGGCCTTTCTGTTTTTACTCAATCATTTTCTTATAAATCAGGTGTGCATGGAACAGGTGAAGAAGGCAAAACGGGTAACATTGTTGGATTTCTTGATAACAACCGAGAATCGACAATTATTATAGGCGCACATTATGATCACCTGGGTGACGGCAATCAGGGCAGTTCTTTGGATGCCAATCCCAAGGGGAAAATACATAATGGTGCGGATGATAATGCATCTGGTGTAGCTGGCGTAATTGAACTTGCACGTTACTTTAAAAAAAATAAAAACAAAGAGAAGTATAATTTTCTGTTCATATGTTTTAGTGGCGAAGAGCTTGGCTTGTTCGGATCTAAATATTTTACAGAACATCCGACCATTGACTTAAGCAAAACCAACTACATGCTGAACATGGATATGATCGGCAGGCTTGACCCCTCAACAAACGGTTTAGCTGTAAGTGGAACGGGCACAAGCCCATTATGGGAAAATCTATTAAAGAGTTTATCCTCTGATGCCTTGAAAATTAAAACAGACTCTGCAGGTGTTGGCCCTTCTGATCATACTTCCTTTTATCTAAAAAATATTCCTGTATTACATTTTTTCACCGGCTCTCACTCAGATTATCACAAGCCATCCGATGATTGGGATAAAATTAATTATGCGGGAGAAGTAGAAGTATTAAAGCTCATGATCAAACTAATTGATCAGCTTGATTCCCAACCCAAACTTGATTTCCTCACCACCAAAAATAAAGCAATGAGTTCAGCCCGAAGCTTTAAAGTAACTATGGGTGTAATGCCCAGCTACACGTCCGATGCTGCAGGCCTGCAAGTAGATGGTGTAACAGAAGGCAAACCCGCTCAAAAAGCAGGAATACAAACAGGCGATATCATTACACAAATCGGTGAACTCCCTATTAAAGATATTCAAGGCTATATGGAAGCACTTGGCAAATTTGAAAAAGGACAGACTGTGCCAGTCAAACTAAAAAGAAAAGGAGAGGAGTTGACCTTGAATGTTACATTTTGATTATTGAAAGTTGAACCGGATCTTCTTACTTCTTTTTATAATTTCTTCCTGCAGTCCAGAGCGAAAGCAGGATGAAATAAAAACAGATAACAGTATTCTAAAATACTCCGCTCGTGGCGCTTTCCCACACGATACCCAGGCCTTTACTCAGGGTCTGTTGATTCACAATGGAAAAGTGCTTGAGAGTACCGGTGGTGAAAATTCGTGGATAGCGGAAGTCAACATTGAAACAGGGGTTCAGGATAAAAAGGTAACACTAGATAAAGCCTACTTTGGAGAGGGCATCACCATTTTAAACAACAAAATTTATCAGTTGACCTGGAAAAATAAAGTTGGTTTCATTTATGATGCAACCACTTATAAAAAGCTAGGAGAATTCAGTTACGAATTTGAAGGCTGGGGAATAACCCACGATAATCATCGCTTGCTGGTAAGTGACGGAACGGAAACTATTTATTTCTTAGATACACTTAAGCAAAAGGTTGAAAAAAAAATAACGGTAAAAGAAAACGGTGTCAATGTTACCAAGCTAAATGAGTTGGAGTATATAGAAGGATTTATTTTTGCCAACCAATGGGAAACCAATTACATTTTAAAAATTGATCCAACTACAGGAAGTGTTGTTGGAAAACTTGACCTCACAGAATTTGCCACGAAAGCCAAAGGAATATATCCTCAGGCTGATGTATTAAATGGAATAGCCTATAGCAGGGAGACAAAGGACTTACTGGTGACCGGGAAATTTTGGCCTCTTCTTTTTGTGATCCGAATGAATTAACCGCGTTGCACAAAGTAAGGCGTTAGAGGTTTGCTCAAACATTATTTGCTGTTCTCCAAACTTTGCTTCTTCGCCAACATATAATTTTGCTTCTTGCTTCCCCAATGATAGCCAAGCGAGAATGGCAATGATTCTCGATTTTTGTTTGCCTTGTAAGCAGAATCCAGGTCGGGCTGAAATGTCGAACCATCAAAGTCTTTCACTGGCTTTGTGTACTCCCCATAAAAATGCAAACCAAGATTCAGCTGATTCTTAAAATTCCGGTAAGGAATACCGGTGTCATCCTGGAACAGACTTAGTGAATTTGAAAGGATTAACTCCTTTACTTTTGTAAATGGTGCATTGTGCATAAGATAAGATGCTGATTTCACAAACGTATTGAATGGCGATTTGGTCGCCACGAATTTTACGAACTCAGGTCTATCTTCAATGCCCTTATTAGAAATGCTGATACTGAAATAATATAGTTTCTTGATCACCAGATCTTCCCTGCTTCGAAATGTGATCATCACACCTGGTGTTTTCTGCCAATGTAGTTTTCTGGCCTCCACTTCTATTTCAGTACCAGCAGAGTCCAGTGAAATAAATTGCATATCTAACAATTCATGGCCTGACCGCTGTAAAAAGAAAAACAAAGGTGGCAACACGCCCTTGATCTGTTTTAAGTCTTTTTTCATGTGAGTGGTTATGAAATAACTCTTCTTGAAGATATCCCGCAAGGAATTCCCCAAACTATCCAAAAACATATCACGATCTTTAAGCATCAATGTATCGAGCGGTGGAATCTCTACGATGGGCTCCAATGCAGCTAGTATATATTCGGTTGCGTTCGGATACAAATAATAAGCATGAAGAAAATCCGGGCCTGAGAAGGGATAAAATACGTTGAGCGTATCATCAATAACAGATGAAAAAGTGGAGTCCTGCCAGCCTTTTATTTTGCCCAGACGTTCGCGATACATCCTATTCCAATTGGTATCCATCGAAGTCTTGTACTCTTGCCAGTTACGATCCATTTCTAACTGTGAAAAAGAAGTGGTGTCTTCCTGTGGTAACCCCGCAATAAACCGAGCCACATTATCGAGTAAGGTATCTTTGTAGACAGGCTCCAGTTCCTGCGCTTGCGCAATAGTATCCAGTGCAATAAGCACTGAATCAACACGTGGCAATGAATCTAATTCAACTTGACGAACTTCAGGTTCTCTCTTAGCAGTGCATGAGAAAATAAACAAACAAAAAATCAAGGACGCACTAAAATTTCTGATCACCATTATCTTTACTTTTTGAAGCAACGTAATATAAAATCAAACCGGGAACCATCGTTAAGCATGAAAACAAAAGAATACGTGGATCATCTTTGGTCATGTACCAAATCATCCAGCACGTACACACCGCAAAAACAATCGGAGGCAATGGATAAAAAGGCAGACTATAAGACCTATCTATTTTGTTATACCTTTTACGCAGAAAGAAAACTCCAAGTACTGTGATCATTGAGAAAATTGAGAGACTAACAGAAATGTATTGAATGATTTCCTTAAATGAACTGACTAACACAAGAAATACTGCCCAGCCAGCCTGAACCAAAATAGCTACGTAGGGCATATCAAATCTATTTTTGATTGAGAAATTTTTAAGCAAAGGATAATCCTCGCCAATTGCTTCTGTAACTCGCGGGCCTGCGATGGTCATCGCACTTAAAGTCGAAAGCAGAGCAAAACTGAATAATCCGGAAAAAATTAGCCCAGCGTGGTGGCCAAATAATTTCTGCGCTACTACATTACCAATATCATTTTGGCCATCGAGTTCTGAAAAGGTGGCCGAGTAAAGAAACATACCATTAAGCGCCAGATAAACTAGCGCCACCACAAGGGTGCCTCCTATTAATGCAAGCGGCAAATTTCTGTTTGGGTTTTCAAGATTACCAGCAATGTAAGCAGCGGCATTCCATCCGGTATAGGCATACACTACAAAGACTAACGATACCGCAAATCCAGGGCTATTGATCAGATTCCAATCGCTTGCAACAGGCAAAAAAGAAATACCAGAAAAATGATCAGACCCAGAAACAAAAAAAGGTGCCAGGCAAAAGAAGGCGATGAGTGAAAGTTTGATAGAGGTGAGAATTGTTTGAGCTATTCCTCCCGTCTTAACACCAAACCAGTGAACAGTGGAAACAGAAATGATGGCCACGATGGCAACTATCTTTGTTGGGATACCCAATACATTCTGAGAATATTCTCCAATCGCTATGGCAACCGCAGAAATTGCTCCCGCAAAACCAACTACTGCACTCATCCATCCACTTACGAAACCAAGAGCTGGATGAAATATCTTACTGAGATAGTAGTACTCACCGCCCGACCTTTTTAGGGTAGTTGAAATTTCTGCATAGGTAAATGCTCCTGACAGTGCAATCAATCCTCCGATAAACCAGAGCATCAATATCGCAAACCCTGAAGGGATTGGTCCCACCTGGTAGCCCAGAGAAGTAAATACTCCCGTACCAATCATGTTGGCTATCACCAAGGCAATGGCAACAGAAAGCGAATATCGACTGGCTGAACTCATTTCATCGTAATATGATTAAAATCACAAAATAAATTCAGCGATTGGTTAGAATTTTAACCAATTGATCAATCTCATAAAAATATTGAAGGAATAGGCTACGCTGATAGGGCTATCGAACCGGACTGAAAGTGAGTAACTGCTTTTGGTATAGAATGTTCTTATAACCACGGATTTGAAGACTAACCATAGGTTGTTTTCCTGTCCAATCGATTTCAATCAAACCAAATGTTTTTTGAATGATTAAATCACCAACTCGATGCTGGTTGATTTCCGTTTCCATACCAGGATCAGACCAGGTGTGGGTAAGTCCGCTGGATGTAAAATCATACAATTCGTAAGGCAATTCTGGTAGTTTCAATTTGCTGATTTCAGCAATGTGCCGATCGCCACTGATGAAGAACGTATTCTTGGGCTGGACCATCGATATCAATTCAATAAGCCGTTGCCTGGCTGAAGGAAAGTTTACCCATTTTTCATAGCCATGATCTTCTGCAATAAACTGAATACTGGAACCAATGATGTTAATCGCTGCTACCGATTCCCTAAGTTCTTTTTCAAGCCACTTCCATTGCTCCTCACCAAGTACATCGCCTGTTTTATTAATGTCATATCGCCTGCCTGATTCATTGGACAAGTAAAGTGTATCCCGAAAGTATCGCGTGTCTAATAAAATTATTTTCACGGTTTGGATTCCAGCCCCTAATGTAAATGAACTATAGGCACCCTCATGTTTTCTTACAGGTGCATTTGCGGGCACATCTAGAAATCGAAGCAATTCTTCTTTACTCTCTTTCTTCTTTGTATAAAATTTACCAGAATCATTAATTCCATAGTCATGATCATCCCAAATGCCAATGACAGGGCATGCTTCTAATAATTTCAAATACTCAGGGTTAGTTTTTTGCTTTTGGTATTGAGTTCTTAATAGCTTCATGTCGTGGGTATCGGCATACACATTGTCGCCCAACCATATCCACAACTGTGGTTTTTGGGCAATAATATCTGACCACATTTGTTCTTCTGTATCTTCCTCACTGCACGATCCAAAAGCGATTCGGGTAAAAACATTCTGAGAAAAGCAAAACTGACAGATTATAACAAGAGCAAGGGTACTACTTACTTTTTTCATGCGAGTAAAAATACAGTTCACGTGTTAATTCATTATTACCATTTAAACTAAAATCATTGATAATGCTGGTGCAGATGCTTACTTTTCAGGATAACTTAAAATTATTATGAAAACCATCCACGGCTTCATTTTAGTAGTGCTATTCTCGGCAAGTGCCTTTGCCCAAAATAAAGATTCTATCTATGTGCGCGAGCATTATGAGAAAAGAGAAGTGCAAATACCCATGCGGGATGGCACGAAGCTTTTCACTGCTATTTATTTACCAAAGGATAAATCCAAAACCTATCCCATGCTTATGCAACGAACTTGCTATAGTGTTGAGCCCTATGGGATCGATAAATTTGAACGATCACTTGGCCCATCTAAATACCTCATGCGAGATGGCTACATATTTATTTACCAGGACGTGCGCGGTCGTTGGATGTCGGAAGGAACATTTGACAACATGAGGCCAAACATCCCCGGCAATGACCGCAAAAACAAAACAGCTGTTGACGAATCTTCAGACACCTGGGACACCATCGAATGGCTGATAAAAAACATCAAAGGAAATAATGGACGTGTTGGTATGTGGGGTATCTCCTATCCTGGACATTACACCGCTGCAGGCATTCCTGATGCGCACCCAGCATTGAAGGCCTCGTCACCCCAAGCTCCTATTTCCGATTTTTTCTTTGACGACTTTCATCATATGGGTGCATATCTGCAAAGCTATACAGCAGCCTTTGCTGTCTTCGGTTATCAGAAGGACACGCTCACAACACAAAGCTGGTACGATGACAAGATCATGAGGTTCTATGATCAATCACCCAAAGACGGTTATGATTTCAATCTTAAACTGGGACCTTTGAAAAATGTGACGGAAAAATATCATGGTGACAATTTCTTTTGGCAGCAAATAGTAGATCATCCAAATTATGACGAGTTCTGGCAAAAAAGAAATTTACTTCCACATCTTACCAACGTGAAGCATGCCGTAATGACGGTAGGCGGATGGTATGATGCCGAAGATTTATATGGGCCATTGAATATTTATAAGAAGATAGAAGCTTCAAGTCCTTCAGCCACCAATACCATTGTGATGGGGCCCTGGAGTCATGGCGACTGGGCGCGTGAAAGAGGGTTTCAAATGGTGAACCATATTTATTTTGGCGATAGCATTTCCACCTTCTACCAGCGTGAGATTGAACGAAAGTTTTTTAACGCCAATCTCAAAGATGGAGTGCAGGCTCAATTGCCGGAAGCCTATATGTTTGACTGTGGATTGAAGCAATGGAGACAATTTAGTGAGTGGCCTTCTAAGGAGATCCCTCCGATGAAACTTTACTTTGGCGAGAACGGAAAACTTTCGGTAAATACTCCAACCAAAGTAGAAGCTGTATTTGAATACATCAGTGACCCAGCGAAACCAGTTCCTTATACATCACAAACTGAAGGTCTTGTTTTCACCCCTAGGAGATTTATGTCGGATGATCAGCGTGCAGCTTCAACACGTCCTGATGTAATCACATTTTCAACTGATGCTTTGACGGAAAATGCGACACTAGCCGGAGAGATAATGGCTAAACTAAAAGTATCCATGACAGGCACAGATGCCGATTTCATTGTGAAACTCATAGACGTTTATCCAGACGACACACCGCAGGAGAAAAAAAATCCAGCCAATATTATTATGGCTGGCTATCAACAATTAGTTCGTCATGAAGTTTTCAGGGGTC
>JANOQK010000374.1:0-21647 GCA_031414855.1 Bacteroidia bacterium
ACAGGAATAGGGAAGAAAATCAGTACCCCGATAAAATTGAAAAGGAAGTGTGCAATAGCTATACTAATGGCCGTATTAGAATTGAACATTGCCGCAATGAAAGCCGTAATAGTAGTGCCAATATTCGCGCCCAAAATAAAAGGGACAGCCTTTCTAAGTCGTATTACTTTTTTCGCGACAAGCGGAACAACCAATGATGTGGTGACAGAACTGGATCGAATCGCAGCTGTGGTAATCAATCCCCAACCAAATGACTTCAGCGGATGCTGGAAGAAGAATTTTTGAAAACGATCTTGCGTACCAAAGCCAAGCAGTCTTGTCAGCACTTTTCTAAAAAAAAGAATGGAACCAAACAAAAGAGCAAAAGAAAGTAATGCCAACAGAAATCCGTTACCAATACTGTTTACCAAAAAATTAATAATGGGATTGAAGCCAGATCCGAAAAGTGAAAAATTAGTTTTTGGCGGTCCAATTGGTTGATTAAATAAAAACGAAGCTATCAAGCTGGATAAACCCGAAAGAAATCCAAAATAATATTCCAATGGAAACAGGATGATCACCGTAAGAATATTGAAAAAATCGTGATAGGTGCCAGCCGCTACCGCTCTTCTGAATTCATTTTTCTTGGTGATGAAGCCTAACGAAACAATAGTACTGGTAATGGTAGTGCCCACATTGGCACCCATTATGATTGGCACTGCACCCTCCAGAGTAATTGCACCGGAGGCAACAAGCGCCACTACCATAGCTGTAGTAGCCGAACTACTTTGGATGATTGCTGTAACCAGCAAGCCTATGAATAAACCAGTGAAAGGATTTGAAGTGGCAAGAATGATTGTTTCTGCAGCCGTCTTTCCAAGATGCTGAAGGGACGAAATCATGAGATCAAGTGCGAATAAAAAAATGAATAGCGCAGCAAGAATATAAGCCGTATTCCTGGCAATCATGCTCCATTTATTTGGCTGAGGCGGAAGTGGAACAACTGATTCTTTAGGTATCGCTTTTTTCATCCTTGCTTCAAAGATAGGAAGCAACTTGTAAGTAAGAAGGATTTAACAAAGACTTAATACCTCGTGAGTTTCAATCCCTTGGTACTACCCCACTGACAGAAACTAAATTGCTGCAACGATAAAGAGTATCCAGATTGCGGAAAAAGTGAAAACCATCAGCAAATGCGTAACGCCAGAAAAGATTTGTTTGGCTAAGACTCTAATTCTTTGACTGCCATCCAGGCCATCAAACCTGGGCCAATCTTTAAGGCATCTTCATCAATATCAAAAGTAGGCGTGTGAACATAGGAGGTGATTCCTTTGGCTTCATTTCTTGTACCTAACCGATAAAAGGAGGCGGGTATTATTTGAGAATAATAGGCAAAGTCCTCGGAGGCCAGTGTGATATCGATATCCACCACGTTCTCCTGGCCTACATATTCAATAGCTGCAGATTTGATTCTGCGTGTGAGTTCCGGATTATTTTCCAGATAAGGATAGCCTCTTGAAATTTCAACTTCGCATTTGCCACCCATGCCTTCCGCAATACTTTCGGCCATCTTCTTGATTTTTTGAAGCCCTTGTTCACGCCATTCTTCATTCATGGCACGAAAGGTTCCGGCAATATTTACTTCGTTAGGGATAATGTTAGTTGCGCCTTGTCCGATAATATTTCCAAATGTCAATACAGTTGGTTGTCTTGGATTTGCGTTTCGGCTAATGATTTGCTGTAAGGCAATTATAATATGAGAAGAAATAACAATCGGATCGATACACAGATCAGGTGTTGCGCCATGTCCTCCTTTACCAATTACTTTTAGATAAATCTCATCGGCACTAGCCATGTACATGCCTTCGCGAAAGCCAATCTTACCAATAGCTAATAGTGGAAAGACATGCTGACCAATAATGTTTGCTGGCTGTGGATTTTTCAGCGCCCCATCGCGAATCATATAAGAAGCTCCGCCTGGATTCTTCTCTTCACCTGGCTGAAACAATAATCGAACAGTTCCCTCGAACTGTTCTTTTACTTCATTCAGGATTTTTGCTGTTCCTAACAATGATGAAGTATGGACATCATGACCGCACGCATGCATCACACCAGGATTCTTTGACTTATATGGAACGTTGTTCTTCTCCAGAATAGGAAGCGCATCCATATCGGCTCGCAATGCAATGGTTCTTTTGGTTGGGTTTTTCCCTTTGATCTCTGCCAACAAACCAGTTGTGGCGACCTCCGTAGGCTCAATGCCGAATGAACGCAATTGATTCGCTACATATTTAACAGTGTTAAACTCTTCATAGGATAATTCGGGGTTGGCATGTAAATGCCTGCGCAACTCAACTATTTGTTGACTATATTTTTCTGACAAAGACTTGATCGTGTTAAGAAGACTCATATGGTTAACCAAAGATTGGTAAAGGTATTGATTATGTTTTGAATCAGTTTCACGCTAAGACGCTAAGCATGCAAAGATTTATTTCTGAATTCCTTCATCCTAGAGGTCTTGAGACTTAGCGTGAAAATTCAGTTCATAAACAAATCTTGCTATTCACAACTGATCATCAGATATTAGCAAACTTTTTATTAAACATACCACCATGCAAAACGTCAAACGATGTTTCCTTTTGTTCATAACGATTGTTAGTTTCTCGAGCCTTTATGCACAGGAGTCTAAAAACTTAACACTGGAAGACCTGTCAGCCTTCAAACCGCAATCTGGTAACTGGCAAATTGTGGGCGATGTAACCATGAATCCCAACATTGATATTCATCCTCCGCAGGCGCAAACTCCGGATGCAACAGGAAAGAAAAGCAAGAAGTCAAAAGAAGTTGCTGCGTCTGAGCATCCAAAGGCAGTCACCTTCGCGGCAGGCAAAGGCATTTTGCTCAACATGAATGACGAAACAAAAAAAGACAACTTAGTTACAGCTTTTGAGCATGGCGACATTGAATTGGAATTAGAAGTCATGATCCCGAAAGGATCAAACTCAGGAATTTATTTGCAAGGGCGCTATGAAGTACAATTGTTGGATAGCTGGGGTGTGAAAGATTCAAAATTTTCCGATATCGGTGGCATCTATCGCAACTGGGAAAAGGAACGAGGAAAAATCTACATGGGCAAAGCTCCACTTAGCAACCCCGCGAAAGCGCCTGGCCTTTTGCAAAAATTTAAGATTTCTTTTCGTGCGCCCAGATTCAATGCAGCCGGAGAGAAAATTGCCAACGCAAAATTCATTTCTGTTGAGTTGAATGGTGTAAAAATTCATAACAATGTTGAAGTGCCTTTGCCTACGGGTGGCCCAATAGAAAATAATGAGAAGCCAACTGGCCCCTTGATGATTCAGGGCGACCATGGACCGGTAGCCTTTAGAAACATTAAGTACCAAATAATGAAAGATTTTACAGCTTCGCTTAGCGATCTTTCTTATAAAACCTTCTACGGTAGCTTTAAGTTGATTTCAGATTTCACTTCCTTGAAACCTACTACAATTGGCACCATCCCCGAATTGACGTGTGAGGTTCTTGAAAACGAAAATGATTATGGATTAATTTACAACGGCAAAATTACCGTTTCAGATGACGGTGACTATCAATTTATTCTGGCCCGCACAGGTGGAGCCCGTCTTGTTGTCAATCAACAACAACTCATCAATCTTCAGAGCGGAGATGCCTGGGGATACGAGCCTGCAACCATCACACTTAAGGCGGGAACCTATCCATTCGAAATTTATAATTTTAAAAATGCTCCTTGGCTTCCGCCAGCACTGGGCTTGTTCATAAAGAGTGCGTATTCAGATCAAAAGCCATTGCATGCATACAATTCTATTCCACAAGAAGATCAGCCAGTATCACCTATACTAATTGATCCGGGTAGTTCACCAAAATTGTTACGGGCCTTTTTGGATTTCAAGGGTGATTATAAACAACGTCTTACGCATACTATTGGCGTAGGCGATCCAAGCGGCACTCACTATGTGTACGATTTAAAATCAGGTAACATCGTGTGCGTTTGGCATGGCAAATTTGTAGACGCTACTCCCATGTGGCACGACCGTGGTGATGGTTCTTTCAAACCACAAGGTGCGGTGCAATATCTATTCAACAATGAGCCACTTGCCTTTTTAGCGACACCAAGCGAAGCATTTCCAATTATGTTGAAAGAAACACAGTTGAGTAATACTCCTTACAAAGGAAAAGGATATTCCATTGAAGAAGGCACAGCTCGCCCGATCTTTATGTATGCCTATGAAGGAATTGAGGCGGAAGACAAAATCTATCCGGACGATAATAACAGAATGATTACACACGAATTGAATCTTAAAAACAGGGGAACAAAAACAGGGCTGTATTACAAACTTGCTGAAGGAAGCACCATCGTTGCATTACCAGATGGTCTGTATGCTATTGATGACAAACAATACTACATTAAAGTAGGAGCTGGTGTTCAGCCGACTATTCGCGAAGTAAACGGTAAGAAAGAATTGATCACCACAGTTGATAGTTCCATTAAATATTCAATTATCTGGTAACAGTTTAATTTAAAAGACATGAAAAATACATTCCATCAATATTTCACTTTGGGCTTGATAGTGCTTGGCGCCTTTAGTGCATCTGCGCAAATTTCAAAAACACCAACGGAAGATGATTACTATAAAATCATTTCCATACCGGCACCAGAAGGTATTTTGTTGGAAGCTGGTGGGGTTGCCACTCTACCGGATGGACGAATCGCTGTTAGCACACGCAGAGGTGATGTGTGGACGATTGAAAATCCGGCCATGGAAAATGGAGCGGCTCCACAGTTTACATTATTCGCATCTGGTTTACATGAAGCACTTGGCTTAACTTATAAAGAAGAAGCACTCTATGTAGCCCAACGCGGTGAGCTTACCAAGCTAATGGATAAGAACGGAGACGGAAAGGCTGATGTCTATGAAACCATTTACGCCTGGCCATTATCAGGACACTATCATGAATATTCGTTCGGACCGAAAATCGCGCCAGATGGAAGCTTCTTTGTTACCGGCAACGTTGCCTTTGGTGATGAAGAATGGTGGCGTGGAGAAAGTCGTGTGCCCTGGAGAGGTTGGACGATGAAAATAAAACCCGATGGAACGATGGAGCCGTGGGCAACCGGTATGCGCTCACCTTGCGGATTGGGTATGATTAACGGAGAGCTTTTTTATGACGACAACCAAGGTGACTGGCAAGGATCAGGAGGAATCTTTCATGTTACAAAAGGAAGTTTCACGGGTCATCCAGCAGGATTGAAATGGACGGGCCAGCCAAACTCACCCGTAAAAATTACTACTGAACAGCTCTATGCGAAAGTTGGTGCTCGTCAGTTTAGACGCGAAGGTCAATATGTAAAACCTGAAAATATTCAGGATGAAAAAGATCCTAACTTTTTGTTTGAATTAAAAAATGATTTCCCGGAAACACGTTTGCCTGCGGTTTGGCTGCCACATGGAGTGCTGGGTATTTCCAACTCAGAAATTATTTCCGATGAAACTGCAGGAAAATTTGGGCCATTTGCCGGACAAGTCTTTGTGGGCGATCAGGGTCAAAGCAAAATCATGCGGGTAGTGATGGAAAAGGTGAAGGGTGAATTTCAGGGCGTGGCATTTGACTTCAGGGCGGGCTTTCAATCAGGAGTGTTGCGTATGAATTGGGGTCATGATGGTTCACTATATGCAGGATTAACCAACCGTGGATGGGGTTCGGCTGGAACAGCTACAGCCGGCTTGCAACGTTTACTTTGGACAGGCAAGATACCTATGGAGATGAAAACCGTAAGCGCTATGCCGGATGGTTTTGAAATTGAGTTTACACATCCTGTTGATAAAGCAACTGCCGAGAACTTAGATTCCTATTTCGGAAGAAGCTACATCTACAAATATCATCCGGTCTATGGAAGCCCAGCCGTAAACGATGAAAAGCTTAACATCAAAGGTGTAAAGGTTTCAGAAGACGGAATGAAAGTTCGCGTTGTGGTGGATAATCTCAAACAATATTACCTGCACGAGCTCAATGTTGCAGGCGTTCGATCAAAGGATGGTTTACCTGTATTGCATAATACCGCTTACTATACGCTCAACAATATTCCTGAAGGCGCAAAGTTGCCCATTGGTGAGTTGAGCACTAAACGCACAACTAAACCAGTAGTGACACCGGTAAAACCAAAAACGGTAACGTCAACAGGAAAAAAATTAACGTATGCTGAAATAGAGCCGCTGTTGGTGAAGAATACGTGTACCGCGTGCCATCAAGTCAGCAAGAGACAAGTTGGTCCATCTTTCGCAGACATTGCCAAACGAAAGTACAGCAATGATAGGATTGTGCAGTTGATTTATACCCCTGAACCCAAGAACTGGCCAGAACATGAAACGCCAATGGTCGCTATGCCGCAGGTGCCGAAAGATGAGGCTCTGAAAATTGCCGGATGGATTAATTCGTTGAGAGCGGAGACTCCTTAGGAGATTTAAGATATGATACTTTAGAATTAAGATTTGGTGCCCCAATAAAATTGACGCCAGATAAAGTCAATTGCACAAGCCCCTGATTAGTAAATTAGTCTTAGCGATAAGTATTTCTGAACAAACGGATTATTGATAAATATCCCTGCGGTTGCCAATTTTTCTAATCTCAATAATGCGGATGGTATCTTCTATTAAATAAATCACACGATAATCTCCTACGCGTATTCTCCACAAATATTCCTTTTCACCTTTAAGTTTCTTGCTCCCAACAGGTCTCGGGTCAATCGCAAGTTGATCAATTGCGCTAGCAATTCTGATGTTCACCTTCGCAGGTAAATGTGTAAGTTCTTTTAGTGCTTCTTTACGGATTTTAATCTGGTATTTCACAGTTTATTGGCTTTCTTAAGCTGACGTTTTGCTTCTTCCCAATCTATCAATTTGTCATTCTTTCTGGATTCGGCAACAAGGACATCGATGAATTCATGAATTGACTCTTCATCTTTTTCAATAGTTTTCAAGTCAATTACTACTGCCTTTTTTCTGTTCTTATTATCTGTTAAGTAGCTTACTCCTTTCATAAAAAATTTGTTTAACAGGGCAAAGTTACAATATTTGCTTTGTCAACGGATACGACAACTATGACCCTGGCAAAAAACCACTTGGATATTCTCAAACACCTGGTGAAAGCTGGAGGTACAGGAAATGTGATAGAGTTTTTGAAATACGATGCTTCTGAATTTCAAAAGGGATTTGATTTGGCCAACGACATGCAGAACCTGGATTATGTGAAATTACTTTACTCTAACTTTAATAAGAATTTGGTTGTGGTTGAGCTAACTTTGTTGGGAAGAACTAGATCAACCCTTTGATTTACAAAACGTAAAATATTTATATGAAAAAAATTACTCTGTCTCTCTTCACAATTCTATTATGCATCTCTATGATAGCATCAACTGCTCAGGCTCAATCTTCTTCAAAAATGCTTCGGCACGTTGTGTTGTTTAAGTTTAAAGACACGTCAAGTGCGCAAGAAGTAAAAGTGGTAGAAGACGCCTTTATAGCCTTGAAAGGTAAGATCAAGCTGATCAAAGATTTTGAATGGGGAACCAACAACAGTCCTGAAAACTTAAACCAAGGATTAACTCATTGTTTTTTTGCAAGCTTCGCAAGTGAAAAAGATCGCGATGATTATTTGATTCACCCTGATCACAAAGCTTTTGTGGAGGTACTAAAGCCACACTTAGATAAAGTGACTGTGATTGATTATTGGGTGAAATAAATCAGTTTGGACTAGGGGGGGCAAGAGGAGCGACCATTGGTGGAAGGTCATCATTGCTTGTAGTTAAAAAACTGATAAATGCAGGCAAAACAACTAATGTGAAAATCGATAGAGCCAGCGGAATTCGTCTTCTGATCTGAACATGCTGGGAACTGACAAGTTCACTATCCATCAGAATTTTGAAACTATAGTTATTGCCGGGTTTTAATTTCGAGTTCAATTTGACTGTGTTCTCACCGTCATTCAATGTTTCATCCCAACTTTGAACTCTACCCACAGCATTGTGCAGTTCAATTTTTATAGCTTGGCCTTTTGCTCCACCTGACCACTTTACACTATATTCTTTACCCCGCTTGAGTGGCTTAACCTCAGAAATGCCATCAAAAGTGAGGGTTTGGGAGAAGCTGGTAAATGAAAGTGCAAAGAGCACAATCAGAATTGCAGGTTTGGTTTGATGATTTTTCATATTATTATCAATGAAAATGCTATGCCAAAGTAACCAAATTAACAGCAAAATTCCTTAGGTGAGTATTTGACTACCTAATCGGAATCTTCTCCGGAATTAAAATCGCATTAGGGAATATCGGCTTGAGCAACATGAGGTCTTTTTGAGCCTCAAGCCTGGAAAAGTAGTTGCCTACCCGCACACGGAATTTAGGTTGATTGTATTGAAGGTCGGCTGTGAGGCCAGTGTCTTCATCAGCAAGTTTCTTTTTTGCATTGTTAGCGTCTTCCCTGTTTTGGCCAGAATAAATTTGAATTGTGAAACCGTCCACGAATTTGCGTAGGCTATTAAGGCGATCAATACTATCCAGTACGTAATCCACTTTGACATTTACATTCTTAGTGGGAATAACTGGCACTTTAGGACCTTCAACGTCAGTGTTCTTTAGAGAATCAACGGGCATTACAAACTTGGGGCGCACCAACGAAAGATCTTCATAGTACTTTTTATCACTGTTCGATTTTTGAGCAACACACCCAAACGCGATCAGTAAGAAAGAGAATATAGAAATATTGCTTTTCATGGCTTTGTTCAAGCTATTCGTTGCGGTGATTGTTTACTATCAATATCAAATAAGCCACTAGCTTCTTGGTACTAGCTTCTAGTCAATCTATGTTAAATCAGCTAGAAGCTAGTGGCTAGCAGCTAGAAGCTTTTACAACTATCCCTCAATTACAATACACTTTCCAGATTGAATATCTTCCTCCACTTTCTTATACTTCACATCTCTCAGTACACGTCCGTCCGGATATTGAACAGATACCTTGTCGTTTCTTCCCGCTACGCGTTCAGATTTCACCGGCATGATCTTCTCTTCTGGTGGTCTCTGCGGTGCCTGCGGTTGTTGTCCTCCACCGTGCAACAAAGATCTCGATTCTTCTTTCTGCTCGCTCAACTTCACTCTTTTCTGTGAGCGGGCTTCCTGAACCTGCTCTTGTTCGCGAAGTGGTATATCGGCCTTCATCAGGAAAGAAATAGTTTCTTCGTTAACACGGGCAATAAAACGTTTAAACGCCTCGAAGCCTTCGAACTTATAAATCAGTAGTGGGTCTTTCTGTTCATATACAGCATTTTGTACAGATTGCTTCAAATCATCCATGTCGCGCAAATGCTCCTTCCACTGCTGATCAATGATGGCTAGTGTAATCATTTTCTCCATCGACTTAATCAACTCGGCATTGTTGGTATCCACGCATGCTTTCAGGTTTGCCGCTACACCAATCTGTTTTGTTCCATCTGTGAAGGGGACCAATATTTCCTGAACGGTAGCACCACGCGTTTTGTATACATCTTTTACAATAGGCATAGATTTCTCGGCTACCATTTTATTCTTGTGATCATAATGTGCCAATGCCTGGTGGTATAATTTCTCGGCCAGCTCACCTTGTTGCAATTTGGTGATGTCTTCGGCTGTCAATTTCAAATCGAAGCCTAACACGCGCAACACATCCAATTTAAAGTCTTCATGGTTTTCACCAGCCTTTGCATTAGCTACCATGTCCTCGCAGGTATCAAAAAGCATCGTCAGAATATCTAACTGCAATCGCTCACCAAACAATGCATTTCTTCTGCGCTTGTAAATTACTTCGCGCTGTGAGTTCATTACGTTATCATATTCCAGCAAACGCTTGCGTATGCCAAAGTTATTTTCCTCTACCTTTTTCTGTGCACGTTCGATGGAGTTGGTCACCATTGAATGCGAAATAACTTCTCCTTCTTTCAACCCAAGTCTGTCCATAATCCTGGCAATACGCTCGGGCATAAACAAACGCATGAGGTTATCTTCCAAAGACACATAGAATAGGGATGTTCCCGGATCACCCTGACGACCTGAACGGCCGCGCAACTGCCTATCAACTCTTCGGGATTCGTGACGCTCCGTACCAATGATGGCAAGGCCTCCCGCAGCACGAGACTCAGGCGTGAGTTTAATATCTGTACCACGACCAGCCATGTTTGTGGCAATGGTGACAGTTCCTGGCTTACCTGCTTCGGCCACAATTTCTGCCTCACGCTGGTGTTGCTTTGCATTCAATACATTGTGCTTGATCTTTTTCATCTGTAGCATTCTGCTCAGCAATTCTGAAATCTCAACAGATGTTGTACCTACGAGCACAGGCCGGCCTTCTCCTGTTAGTTTAACGATTTCATCTACCACCGCATTGAACTTTTCACGCACTGTTTTAAATACCAAATCCTCCATGTCCTTGCGGGTCATGGGTCTATTGGTAGGAATGGTCACGACATCCAATTTGTAGATATCCCAGAATTCACCTGCCTCGGTTACCGCGGTACCAGTCATGCCAGCAAGTTTGTGATACATGCGAAAATAATTTTGCAGCGTGATAGTGGCATACGTTTGTGTAGCATCTTCTACCTTCACATTTTCCTTCGCTTCAATCGCCTGGTGCAAGCCATCGGAATATCTTCTTCCATCCAGCACACGACCGGTTTGCTCATCTACAATTTTTACTTTACCGTCTACGATGATGTACTCGGTATCTTTTTCAAAAAGAGTATAAGCTTTCAGTAATTGATTCACACTATGAATGCGTTGTGACTTAGTCGAGTATTCACGAATAAGATTTTCTTTCTTTGAGAAGCGTTCTTCCGGAGTCAACGATGCATCCTTCTCAATTTTATTGAGCTCCGTTCCAATTTCAGGAAGGATAAAAAACTTAGAATCTTCTCCTGCTCCAGTGATCAAGTCAATACCTTTTTCGGTTAGGTCAACACTGTTATCTTTCTCATCAATAACAAAGAAGAGTGGCTCATCGGCCTCCGGCATCATCTTTTTGTTGTCTTGCAGGTAATAGTTTTCTGTCTTCTGCAATACGTTCTTCATCCCCATCTCACTAAGCAGTTTGATCAACGGCTTATATTTAGGCATGGCACGGTGCGCGCGAAACAATGAAAGTCCACCGTCTTTGTCCTGCCCATCCGTTAACAATTTCTTGGCATCATTTAAATACTGGTTGATTAATTTCTTCTGTGCCTCTACCACTTTGAAGATGCGTGGTTTCAAATCATAAAATTCGTGCTCATCGCCTTTCGGGATTGGCCCGGATATAATAAGCGGTGTACGCGCTTCATCTACTAACACACTATCCACCTCGTCCACCATAGCATAATGATGTCCACGCTGTACAAGTTCTTCAGGATCGCGCGCCATGTTGTCGCGCAGGTAGTCGAAACCAAATTCGTTGTTAGTTCCGTAAGTGATATCTGCTTGGTAAGCATTTCTGCGCTCGTTTGAGTTAGGCTCATGCTTATCAATACAATCAATAGTTAATCCATGGAATTGGAACAGTGGTGCCATCCACTCACTATCACGGACGGCCAGGTAGTTGTTTACGGTTACCAGGTGTACACCTCGTTTAGCAAGCGCATTTAAAAACATGGGAAAGGTTGCCACCAATGTTTTTCCTTCACCTGTGGCCATTTCCGATATCTTACCCTGGTGCAAAACAATGCCACCAATTATTTGAACTTCATAATGCACCATGTCCCAGGTGATCAAGTTACCAGCAGCCATCCACTTGTTATACCAATGTGCTTTATCGCCAACCACTTTTATGTTTTCGTGCTTGGCTGAAAACTTGATGTCGTATTCCTGTGCTGTTACTTCGAGGTATTCATTTTCTTTGAACCTTCGTGCTGTTTCCCGAACGACTGCAAAAGCGCGTGGCAAAACAACCAATAATATTTTCTCGAGCTCCTTGTTGCGCTCCAGTTCGAGCGCATCGATTTGTGCGAATACCGATTCCTTTTCTGTCAGATCAAGGGCAGGTTGATCAGCTATTCTTTTATGAAGGGCAGCCATCTGATCATCAATTGGCTTGAGAGCAGCGTTTATATCTTTCTGAATTTCTGACGTCTTATTTCTCAGGTCATCATTTGAAATGGATAGCAACCTTTCACCCTCACGCTTGGTTTCTTCCACCAGTGGCATGACCAATTTGATATCTTTTTCTGACTTGGTTCCGAAAATTTTGGCAATGAATTTTAGCATACTTAATAGTTGTCCGTTATCCGTTAATAATTATCTGTTAATAGTTATTCGTCAATTGTTAGTTGGTTCCTCTATTGACAAAAACCTATTAACGATTAACTAATTTCAAAGGGGTGTAAAGATAAAGATTTCGGGGGTGCAATTATAGTTCCAAGTCACCCTCAAAGACAATTTTGGCAGGTCCGATTAGGAAAATATCATGAAATAAGACTGTCTGTCCGGTTCGCTGAGTTTTAAACTCAACCGAGAGCTCACCTCCGAGAACTTTTACAGTAACAGGAGACTTATATCCCTTCAGGGAGGCTGCGAGCGCAGCAGCGGTAACACCCGTTCCACAAGACAAGGTTTCGTTTTCTACACCCCGTTCATAAGTACGAACAAAAATGGAGTTGTGTTCCTGCAATTCTACGAAATTGGCATTCGTGCCATTCGGTTTAAAATCATCGCTGTAACGGATATTTCGTCCCTCTTCTACTACAGGATAAATTTTTAAATTTTGTACAAATTGTATGAAATGTGGAGAACCTGTGTTGAGGAAAAAATTCCCAGCCTGCTCCTTTGCTCCCGTGACATCATTCATCTTTAAGCGAACAATATCGTTCGGTAATAACTCAGCCTCATGTAAACCATCATAGGCATTAAAAGAGGTTTTGCCATTGACCATACCCAATGAAGACGCCATTTTTACAGCTGCCCTGCTTCCGTTGCCGCACAGGCTTTGCGACCCATCACTGTTATAATAAACTAGATTAAAATCAAGAGTAGGGTGCTTCTCAATAAGCATCAAACCATCTGAACCGACACCAAATCTGCGATCACAAATTCTTTCAATTTGGCTTTTGGAAAACGTATGAGTGCCTGAGCGGTTGTCGATCAGCACAAAGTCGTTTCCCGTGGCTTGATATTTATAAAAATGGATGGATTTCATCTGGCTCAAGATTCAATATCCCTATTATCTGGACTTGAATGTTTTGGATTACTTCACTTCTTCATAGTCTACATATTCTCCTCCTTTAATGCCGTCATTTTTCTTATTCTTTTCAGGATTGGCATTAACATTTGAAGCCGTGTCTTGTGGCCTGCGAAATTGTCGCGAAGCAGCACCGGCACGAAAGAACATACCTCCCACTTTATATAACAAATAACCGATAAGACTGAGCGCAAGTAGAAATTTGAACATGATTTGAATTTGTTGTAGTAACCAATAAACAAAGATAACGGTTTCAAGGGAAATCCTCCTCTTACCCATTTCCCATATAAGTGTACTCATTTTAGTAATTATATTGCACTTTCAAGAACAGGTAATGCTCGGTACTACTATTGAACAAAATGAACATACGAGTAATAAGTGGAGCTTTGGCACCTGGCTCCTATTGCTGATTATTCTTATTGGAAGCTCTTTCTTTTCATGGTATTTAAGGAATCTCACCAGCTCATTTTTGTTATATCTGCCAACTTCCATCGGCATTGTCATCATACATTGGTTTGGGCGCAAGGCATTGATTATTGCCTATCTCAATGCCATTTTTACACTTGTCCTATGGGAAGCCCCTGGAGGCTGGGGTAGGATTCTCTTATTGGCAACCCGGGAACCCTTGGTTATTTTTGCTTCCTGGTTTTTTTACAAAAATCTTATTCAGGGTTCGAAAGGTCTTTCAACCACTCCTTCCTTCGTGATTTGTGGTCTTGGGAATCATTGTACCTGATTTTGTTAATTCATTTTATACCTATCATTATACATTTATCAATGGCGATCTTGAGCGCGTTGCGATATTATGGTTGTCCGATTTCATCACTATATTCTCAATATCTATACCCCTATTATATTTTTTCCGTCCCCAACCGTACGGGCAAATCTTTACCCTTATTCAGCATCCCAAAAAGGAATTACCACAGAAAAATCAGCGTGTTGGTTTGATTGAGCTTGTGGCTGTCACGACCTTTTTTGTGGGATTTAGTTTTGTAATAGATTTCGATAAATATTGGTTTTTATATGGCATCGTTGCCACGATGATAGCTGTACGAAATGGCTTCGATACCGTTATTCTGGCTAACCTAATCATCTTTATCTTGAATTATATTTTGCCCCTTTTGAATTTGGGCAATTTCGTACATGGGTTTAGCGAGTCGTCTCGATTATTAAGCATTAGCATTGGAATGGGTACTATGTTCTTTACGTCTACTTTAATTGGTCGTATCATAACAGACTTGCGCAAGACAGAATCTGAACTGACTGAACAGAAAATTAAAATTGAACATACCAACAAACAACTTACTTTGGCGAATAGAGAAATGGATCGCTTTGTGTATAGCGTGTCCCATGATATTAGCGCACCTTTAAAATCGATCAAGGGTCTTATCGCTGTTGGTAGACTGGAAAAAGACAAGGAAAGCTTTCCTTATTTGACGTTGATAGAAAAAAGCGTTCAAAAACTTGAGGATTTTGTCGGTGAAGTGTTAGATCACTCCCGAACGACTCGAAAAGAAGTTAAACACGAAGAGGTTAACCTCTACACCCTTATTAGCGCCATTACCGACAATCTAAAATACCAGGAAAACTACTCTGCTATCAAGTTTACAATTGATTTGAAAGGTGATTCATTATCAACCGACAAATTTTTGATTAAAGTTGTCATTGGCAATCTTTTGTCAAATGCTATTAAATACCAAAGGAAAAAATCTGATGCAGCACAAGCAATAACAATAGAATCCTGGAACCAAGACAAACAATTCTATATAAAAATAACAGACAACGGTGAGGGGATTGCTCCCCAGTATCAGGATAAAATTTTTGAAATGTTCTACCGCGGCACTACTTCTTCTACCGGATCGGGTCTGGGTCTTTTCATCGCCAAAGAGGCTGTGGAAAAATTGAACGGAAAAATTGAATTTAAGAGTAGCTATGGAGTTGGATCTGAATTTACCATTACTTTACCCGTTTAACACTCGATAATGCCTTATATTTTGCCGGAATTAAATAGCAATTGGTTCGTTATCCCGTTAATCTCCTCAACTCGAATTTCATGAAGGAACTTAAGTACATCAACCGATATCTTGTAAAATACAAGTGGCACCTGATTCTCGGGCTCATCTTTGTTATTATCTCAAACGTATTTCAAATTCTGCCTGCTCAAATGGTGCGGTATTCAATTGATCTGGTTGTAGACAACATCCGCATCTATCGATCATTTGCAAACACTACAGTGCAACAGAATTTCTTTGATGTCTTCGCCAAGGGTATATTACTATACGTGATCCTAATTTTGGTAATGGCCCTTTTGCGTGGCATTTTCCTATACTTTGTTCGCCAGACATTGATTGTGATGAGTCGGTTAATAGAATACGATCTTAAAAATGAAGTCTTCGAACACTATCAGACGCTTCCGTTAAGTTTTTACAGAAGAAACAGTACGGGCGATTTAATGAACCGCATCTCCGAAGATGTTGGTCGTGTGAGAATGTATCTCGGTCCATCTATTATGTATGGATTGCAGTTGTTCACCTTATTTTTCATGCTCATCCCAATTATGTTTAGCATTAGCGCCAAGCTCACCTGGTTTGCTTTATTGCCTTTGCCTATTCTGTCGATTAGTATTTTTTACGTGAACAACATCATTGAACATCGCTCAGAAGAAATTCAAAAAAGTCAATCGCGGCTTAGCACTTTCGTGCAGGAAGCGTTTTCTGGAATACGAGTCTTAAAATCTTTTACGCGCGAAAAAGAATCGGTTAACAACTTTGCCAAAGAAAGCAATGAATACAAACGGCAATCCTTAAAACTCACACGCGTGCAATCTTTGTTCTTTCCCTTGATTGGAGGGTTAATTGGTTTGAGCACTATTCTTACGGTATATGCAGGAAGCGTAGAAGTAATCAACGGATCGCTCACGTTTGGTAATATTGCTGAGTTTATCATTTACGTAAACCTATTGACCTGGCCGGTTACTTCGCTAGGTTGGACAACAAGCCTGGTGCAACGTGCGGAGGCTTCACAAAAACGCATCAATGAATTTTTGCAAACCAAAACAGATATCGTTTCTCAAAAAGATTTGTCACGTTCAATTGCCGGAAAAATTGAATTCAAAAATGTGTCTTTCGTTTATCCGGATACTGGTATACATGCACTCAAAAATATTTCTTTTGAGATCAACCCAGGAGACTCGTTAGCCATTATAGGCACTACGGGTTCTGGGAAAAGTACGGTCTCCCATCTCTTATCAAGGATGTACGATGTAACAGAAGGAGAGGTATTGATCGATGACGTTCCAATCAAGGATTATAATCTTACCAACCTGCGCGGGCAAATGGGCTTTGTGCCGCAAGACGTGTTTTTATTCAGTGATACTATTTTCAACAACATCGCCTTTGGTCTGGAACAGCCTGAAGAAGATAAAGTGATTAGGGCATCGAAAGATGCAGATGTCTATCAGAATATTATGGCCTTCCCGAAAGGTTTTCAAACTCGAGTTGGCGAACGTGGCATCACTTTATCTGGTGGACAAAAACAACGCGTGTCTATCGCCCGCGCGATTGTGCGTGAACCAAAAATTCTTTTGTTAGACGATGCTTTATCGGCTGTTGACACAAAAACCGAAAACACCATTCTCAACAGCATGAAAAAGATTATGCAGGGCCGTACCAGTATTATCATCTCACACCGCGTTTCTTCCGCCAAGCTTGCCAATAAAATTATTGTACTAAACGATGGCGTGGTCGTAGAAGTAGGGACACATGAAATTCTGTTTGCCAAATCTGGCGCTTACAGAGAGCTCTATGAAAAACAAATGCAGGGTGATGACGGTGCTCCGATTGATATACCTTGATATGATAAGGAAGAGTAAAGACGCAAAATTTTGCGTCTCCACCTAGAAAACATACCGTAAACCCATTCCACCCTGAAATCTTTTGTATCCAGGATCAATCAAGGCATCCAAATATCCTTCTATTTCAACAAAAGCAGAAATTGGAAGGGAGAAATAAGAATATTCAAATCCGAGTATGACAACGGGACCATATGTAAAACGTCTCTCTGTAAACTTGCCAAACTTGCTTACTAATTCTCCATTATCAAGTTCCGCATTATAATTATAATCATACGTAAGACTTGTCGCTCTCCACTGCCATCCTAACCCCGCATACAATTGCAGCCCTTTCGAAATTTTTTCGGCATCCCACTGGTAAAGAAATTTTGCTTCAAGTAACCAGTCGGAATTAACCTTATGAGTAAGGTAGGCTAACGAAGAGCCCTCAGACAAGGTGTCGGGTGAAAATTCATTAAAAAGCGAACGATAATATTTGTTGTAAAGTCCACTTGCTACTTTTCCTGCATCGGCCGCAAATGCCCAATTTTTATTAGGATAAAATTTATATGTAAGTGCGAATGGATCTCCAAACTTAAGCCCGATGGCCTGATAAGGATACCTGCTTTCATGGAAAATAGGGCACATGATACTGGCCTTTCCCTTGGAAACGTTCGGCACACGAAACTTACTGCTGAGCGCACTCTTTTTGGCTTGCGCATAAGACACACTTATGCCGAGAAACAAGAAAAAAATAAGCAGATGTATTTTTGCGAATCGCATTAGAGCAAATATAACTCTTTTGCTATTTACATTTTGTGAATACTTGATAATAGAAAAGTACTATCTAAACCACTTCTTTGTACTGCATCTTATGCAAATGGGCATAGAAGCCATCCTTTATCAAAAGCTCCTCGTGGCGGCCCATTTCCTTGATTTCCCCCTTATCTAGAACAATTATCTTATCTGCCTTTTGAATGGTCGAAAGTCGGTGAGCAATAACAATGGCTGTGCGGCTGGCCATCATTTTTTCGATGGCTCTCTGGATCATTTCTTCCGTTTCGCTATCAACAGAGGATGTGGCCTCATCTAACACTAAAATTTTTGGGTCATACACCATCGCACGAATGAAAGAAAGCAGCTGCCGTTGGCCTACAGAAATTGTAGCTCCTCGTTCCATAACATTGTAGTCGAGGCCTCCAGGCAATCTTTCAATAAATTTTCGTGCCCCTACAAGATCAGCAGCATGAAGGATCATTTCCTCTGTTACTTCAGGATCACCAAGGGTGATGTTATTTCGGATAGTATCCGAGAATAGAAACACATCTTGAAGGACAACCCCAATATTTTTTCTTAGCGCAACAAGATCGAATTCTTTAACGTCAGTTCCATCAATTCTTATCGTTCCCCGATTGATTTCATAAAAGCGGTTGAGCAAATTGATGACGGATGATTTTCCTGCCCCTGTTGCTCCAACCATGGCAATTGTTTCGCCTGGATTTATCTGAATGGAAATATCTTTCAACACATAGTCAGCTTCATTATAGGCAAACCAAACATGATCAAATGAAACCTCACCTTTAATTTCATCAGGAGTAAATGTTCCGTTTTCCATGTTGTCGGATTTGTCGTCTAACAAATTGATAATTCGCGATGAACTCACGATTCCCATCTGCAAAGTATTGTAGCGATCTGCGATCATTCGTATGGGCCGAAAGAAAAGCTGTATATACATAATAAATGCAGTGAGCTTGCCAAGTGTTATCCCTGTCATTTCCTGGTGAATGACTCCTTTGGCTCCATACCATACTAGTAAACCAATTCCCATAGCGGCAATGATTTCCGCTACCGGAAAATAAACGGAATAGTACAACACTGACTTTAGGTTAGAATCTAAGTGCTCCTTGTTGATCTCTCTAAATTTTTCGAATTCTTTTTTTTGGCTTCCGAAAATCTGGACCATGCTCATTCCTGTAAGGTGTTCCTGCACAAAGGCATTCAGGTTTGAAACGGCATTTCGAACATCATTAAAGGCAACTTTTATTTTCTCTTTAAAAATATAAGTGGAGAGTAGCATTAGGGGAATGGTTGATAAGCTAACCAATGCCAATCTCCAATCCGTAAAAAACATGAACGCCAAGATGAAAACCACCTGAAGTAGATCGCTTGTCATTGCTGCCAGTCCTTCACTGAATACATCTGCTAATGTCTCTACATCTGATATGGTTCGCGTCACCAAGCGGCCGATAGGCGTTTTATCAAAAAACCGAAGCCTTAGATTTATGATGTGTTCATATAACTTGACCCGTATGTCACGAATGACAAACTGAGCGATCCTTCCAGAGATGTAAGTATGAACATACTGCATGATCGATTGCACGATCAGTAATCCAAAAATCAACAACATGACATTAACCATGCTCCAGTAGTCGCCATACTGAACATGCTCATCTAATGTGTATTGAATTAAATAAGGGCGAATCGGAGTTAGAACTCCGAGCAGAAGTGTCAACACTACGATCAGGTAAAATCTGCCCTTGTAAGGAGTTACAAATTGAAGTATCCGTCTTAAGACGTTGAAGTCGATGATATTACCACTGCTTACCTTCTCTTTCTCCATAACCTGACCACCTCACCCTCTGCCCGTCTTCGTCATCCGTCCATAGGCCACCTTCTCCAAAGGAGAATGAAAGCGGTCTAAAGAATTGAATAGAGAGGGGAGGATCATATTAATACTTAAGACTTTAAAAATATTGACTTCGGGTATTTTACGCTCATCATATACAATGCCTCTGGCGGAACATTTATCCCTGCTTTCTTACGATCTTTACTTTTCAAAATTTCCTGTAAATCTTTTAAGGAAATTTTTCCCGAACCTACATCTAATAAAGTTCCAACGGTAGCACGAACCATTCCGCGTAAAAAACGATTAGCGGAAATGGTAAAAACCAACAAGTCGCCCTTTTGATTCCACCGCGCTTCTTTAATATTGCAAATAAAGTGATTTACATCGGTATGCACTTTACTGAAGCTCTGAAAATCATGTTCCCCACATAGTAATGCGGCAGCCTTGTTCATAGTTTTAATGTCCAGGTCCCGGAAAAAATAATAAGCGCGCCCCACCAGAATAGGATCTTTCACGCGAGTAATTCGGTATTCGTATGACCGCTCAAGAGCATCATACCGCGCATTTGCATCTGGCTTTACCGGAATAATTGATCGGATGGCGATAAACCTGGGCAGAATTGAATTCAGTTTTTGAATCCACTCCGTTTCATTAAAATCTTTGTCCACATCGGCATGAAAAAATTGTTGCACGCAATGCACTCCTGTATCAGTCCTCCCGCTAGCCACAACCGAAGTTTTTTTTCCAAATACTTTAGTCATCGAGTCCTCCACCACCTGCTGCACGCTTATGGCATTGGGCTGGTTTTGCCAGCCGTGATATTCAACTCCATTGTACGTGATTTCAAAAAAATATCTCATGCGAGAAAGTAAAGGGTTGAAGAGCTAGCAAAATAAGAAGGGGATATGACAAATAATACGATGTGCTGACTTTAAGCTACCCTGGCACTAATTTAAAAGCTCCATGACATTTGTTTTTAGGCGAGAACCATTAACCTTTCAATCGATAAATGTCTAAGTGTGTTTTAAATAGAACGATTTTTGTATACTTTTGTACTTTAAATATTACACCATGGAATCGTTGATTATTAAATTCCGGGGGTTGTTGGAGTCGGTCGATCCGACCTTCAATCGAAATCTATTCGAGCAAATTAATTGGAAGGCCCGAGGCATTAAGATTGAGGGGGCAAGGGGGGTTGGCAAATCAACACTAATGCTTCAGCAAATCAAGAAAAATCTTCCCATCAAGGATACCTTGTATCTCACATTGGACGATTTGTATTTCCGGAGCCACACCCTCACCGAAGTGGCTGAAGAATTTTATCAGCAGGGAGGCCGTCATCTCTTTTTGGATGAAGTGCACAAGTATGCTAACTGGCAAGTAGAAGTCAAGAACTTATTCGACTTTAAAAAGCAACTTCAACTTGTCATGTCGGGTTCGTCTATACTGGCATTGCAACGTTCGCAAGCCGACCTTTCACGAAGGGTAATCACGTATTTATTGCCGGGCCTGTCCTTCCGCGAATATCTGGGCTTACACGATGGGATTTCTTTACCCGTCATTGACCTAAAGGAATTGATTTCGCGGCATGAAGAAATTGCAGAGATATTGCTGAAAAAAATATCTTCGCCATTAGGCAAATACAGGCATTACATACAATATGGTACTTACCCTTTTTTCACGGAGGGTGAAGCCGATTATTTTGTGAGAATTAACCAATTGATAAACGTAATCATTGACTACGATCTGATTGAAGCAAGGGCTATGGAGGGTTCATCACTTGGCCAATTGAAGAAGCTACTTTATGTTATATCAAGGTCAGTGCCCTTTACGCCCAACACCAACAAATTAGCAGAAGATTTGGGGATCAGCCGTAGCCGGATATTGGAGATGCTTAATATTTTAGAGAAGGCTCAACTTATCCGCAATTTGCGATCTTCGGTGCGTGGCGTT